>JBBDNV010000160.1:0-13652 GCA_040877415.1 Pirellulales bacterium | reverse complement strand
GGCCCCGCTCCTCGGCGCCGATGCCCGGGTAGGCGCCCGGCGTGTCGATCAGGCAAATCACCGGCAGCGCGTACTTGGCGGCCAGCTTCATTTTGGCCATGGCCTTGCGATAGCCCTCGGGATGAGCGCAGCCGTGATAGCAGGCGATGCGTTCCTTGGTCGTCTTGCCTTTCTGGTGGCCGATGACGGTGACCTTGTATTGATCGAGCTTCGCGAACCCGGTTCGCATGGCGTGATCGTCGCCAAAAACCTTGTCGCCGTGCAGCTCGACGAAGTCATCGAACACGAGGTTGAGATAGTCGGTCGTCATCGGTCGATCGGAGTGCCGGGCGACCTGCACGGTTTCCCACGGCGCGAGATTCGAGTAGACGCGCTTCTTGGTTTCCGCCAGCTCGCGCTTCAGCCGGCGGATATCCTCCTGCGCGGCGGCGCTGGCGCTCGACGACGTTTCGAGCTTTTGCAGCCGAGCCTCGAGCTCGTAAATCGGCCGTTCGAAAGCCAGCCGATGATTGATGGTTGCCATCTTGTTCGCTTCCCGGTTTGTTGGCTAATTGGTTTTGACGCCGCGCGCCGCTTTCGGTACAATACCGCGGTTCGATCATTCGGGCGAGTGCTGCTTGCGCACCGCGGGCGGAATCTTGAAGAGCGGCGTGACGGCCAGTTCGTTCAGGAAGTCGTCCATCGATGGCGGGCGTTCCTCGGGTTTCTTGGCCATCGTCGAGCGCAACAGGGCGGCGAATTCGTCGGTGATGTTGCGATTGGCCGCTTGCGGCGGCGGGACCGGCGCTCGCAGGTGCTTGTTCAACAGCTCGTTGGTGCTCGTGCCCGTAAAGGGCGGCTTGCCGCCGAGCAATTCGTACACCATGCAGCCGAAGCTGTAGATGTCGGCGCGTTCGTCGAGCGGCCGCCCGCGAATCTGCTCGGGCGACATGTAGCTGCGAGTTCCCTGGATCCTGGTTTTCACGGCCAGGAGTCGGGATAGCCCGGTTTTGCGGCGGACGGCCAGCGCAAAATCGATCAGTTTCACTTCGCAGTTCGGCTTGAGCAGGAAATTGTCGGGCTTGACGTCGCGATGGACCCAGCCTTTGGAGTGCAGGTAGGCCAGCCCCTCGGCGGCCTTGCGAATGAATTCGGCGGCGATCGGCGCCAGCGCGTCGACCCCTTGGTGAATCAATTGCTTGAGGTTGGGCGCCATGAACAGCTCCATGGCAAGGTAAAAGTTGTCGCGGTCTCGGCCGACGCCGTAGATCTTGATGACGTTGGGATGGTCCAGCCCGTGCGCCACCTGGTATTCGTGCTTCAGATAGGCGACTTCTTCGCGGTTTCGCGCCGCGTCGCCTGACAATAGCTTGATGGCCAGCCGCTCGCCCTTGATATCGTTGGCCACGTCCCAGACTTCGCAGGTCTTGCCGGCGCGAATCAGATTGATCAGTCGGTAGGAGCCGACATAGTCTTGTGGGGCCACAGGCGCGAAACTCGAAGCGAACCGTGGATAGTGCGCGACGCGCGGGCGGCGCTCGTGTACGTTTCGACTGCGGCTTCATTTTAACAGTTGCGTGGCCCGCGTGAAACGTGCATTCGACGGCCCCGCTGTGTCGTCGACCGCCGCCCTTGCGCCGTTTGCCCTCACCGCAGCCCTGTCCGATCCGCCGCCCCGGAACGCTTGGCGGCGAGGATGCGCTGGTACAGCGCGCGGAGTTCGCGGGACATGTGCTCGTGGCGAAAGCGGTCGGTGAATCGTTTTCTTCCTTCGGCGCCGAGTTTTTCGCGCAGCGCCCGATCCGCCGCCAGCCGGCAGATGGCCGCGGCCAGCTCGTCGACACTTCGGGGCGGAACGAGCAGGCCCGTTTCGTCCGGGATGACGACCTCGCGAGCGCCGTCGACGTCGTAGCTGATCACCGGCTTACCGGCGATGAGCGCCTGCGGCAGCGCGCGCGCGAGCCCCTCGCGCAGGCTCGCGTGGACCACGATGTCCATGGCGCCGACGAGCGCCCCAATGCGCTCGGGCGGAACCAGCCCTGTGAACTGAAAGTACGCGTCGAGATCGGCCCGCCCGATCTGGGCACGGATTTGCTCGGAGAGAACGCCGTCGCCGACCAGGAGAAACCGCACGTTCGGTTCGGCGGCGACGACCTGCCGCGCCGCGCGGACGACGTACTCGTGGCCCTTCAAATGAAAGAAGCGGGCGATTTTTCCGACTACGACGTGCTCGTCGCGATAGCCCAACTCGCTCCGCGTCGCGCGGCGGTGCTCGTCGGCGCGCAAGAACGGCTCGACTTCCATGCCGCTGTAGACGGTCGTGAACTTTTCGCGCGAAGCGACTCCGGCGTCGACGAGCAAATCGGTCATCGCGTCGGCCACGCTCACCAGCGCGTCGCAGCGGCGCGCGGCGAATCGTTCGCAGGCGCGAAAAACCGCGCGGGCCCCCCTGCTCTGATAAGGATGAAACGGCGCACCGTGCACGGTGTGCACGATCGCGGGAATCTGCAAATCGTGCGCCGCCACGCGGCCCAGAAATCCCGCCTTGCCGCTGTGCGTGTGCACGACTTCGGGCGCAAATCGCTCGATCGCGCCCTTGATCTGACGATAACTCAATAGATCGCGCAGCGGATGGATTTCGCGCCGCAGTGCCGGCAGGATTTCCAAGGGAACGTGGTTGCGCTCGGCCCGCGCAAGCAGGCTCCCTTCCGGGCCCAGCGGCGGACCGGTCACAAGGAGCACGTCATCGCCATAAATCCGCAGCAGATCCTCGCACGAGAGCAACGTGTTTTCCTGAGCGCCGCCCAGAATCAGCCGCGTGATGAGATGAGCGATCCGCATGCCGCAATTCGTTCGCTCCCCGCTTGGGCTTTCGATCAGTATTCGACGCGCACCAGGAACAGGCCTTGAGCCGGCGCGGTGCGTCCGGCTGCCTGGCGGTTGCGGGCCTCGAGCACCAGGGCGGGCCACGCTTCGTCGCGCTTCCCCTGCCCCACTTCTACCAGCGTACCAACGATGACGCGGACCATATTATAGAGGAATCCGTCGGCCTCGATGTCGACCGTGATGAAGTCGCCTGCGTCGAGCTCGCCCGCGGCGCCGCGGGTGGCTAGTCCACCCGTGCCGCGCGAACGGTACGGCAAGCCGGCCGCTCCCCCCTGCCCTCTTGCGACCACGATCTCGAACACCGTGCGGACGGTGGTTTGGCGCTCCGAGCCGGCGGTCTGGAAGCTGGCAAAATCGTGCGTGCCGACGAGCGCCTGGGCGGCCCGGCGCATCGACTTCTCGTCCAGCCGGCAGTAACGGTGCCAGGCATAGTCACGCTGGAACACGTCGCGAATCGCTCCGTCGTCGAGCACGTAGCGATAGCGTTTTCGCCGGGCGCCGGCGATGGCGTGAAAACCGGCCGGCGCTAGGGCGGCTTCGATCACGGCCATATCGTGCGGCAATTCAGAATTGAGCGCTTTTTGCAGAATCTCGGGTTCAAGCCGCGAGTCGGTTTGAAAGCTGACCACCTGGCCCAGTGCGTGCACGCCGGCATCGGTGCGGCCGCTGGCGACGACGCGAATGTCTTCGCCGACGACGTGCCGCAAAGCCCGCTCAAGCGTTTGCTGCAAGGTGACGCGGTCGGGCTGCGTCTGCCAGCCCGAGTAGTTCGTGCCGTCGTAGGCCAGCGTCAGCTTGACAGAACGCATGCAATGAAGGCAGAAGGATGAAGGCAGAAGGATGAAGGATGAAGGATGAAGGATGAAGGATGAAGGCAGAAGGCAGAAGGCAGGAGGCAGAAGGATGAAGGGGGAGGATTTTTTGGAGACGGTTGTCGTCCGTCAGCGATTCAATCGGCGAGGGGAGCTCCCTGCTTGATTCTTCTGCCTTCTGACTTCTGCCTTTTGCCTTTCCTGTTGATCAATAACTCGGCGATCTGCACGGCGTTGGTCGCGGCTCCTTTGCGCAAATTGTCGCTGACGCACCAGAACGCCAGGCCATTGGGGCTCGAAAGATCTTCGCGAATGCGGCCGATGAAGACTTCGTCGCGGCCGTCGCAAGTCGAGGGCATCGGATACCTCTTCGCCGGCAAGTCGTCGACCACCACGATGCCGGGCGTCGCCGCGAACAGTTTTTTCGCCTCCTCGACGGTGAGCTTCGTTTCGGTCTCGACCAGAATGCTCTCGCTGTGGCAATTCTCGACCGGAACCCGCACGCAGGTCGGACAGACCAGGATCGACTCATCATCGAAAATTTTGCGCGTCTCGTAGACCATCTTCATTTCTTCGGAGGTGTAGCCTCGCTCTTTCTGCGAGCCGATTTGCGGAATCAGATTAAACGCAATGTTGTGTGCGAAGGCGGTCGGCTGGAACGATTCTCCGGCGACGGCGGCGCGGGTCGATGCGTCCAGCTCGCGGCTGCCGGCCAGGCCTATTCCGCTGGTGGCCTGATAGGTGCTCACCACGACGCGGCGGATGCGGGCCGCGTCGTGCAGCGGTTTCATTGCCACGACCATTTGCGTGGTGGAGCAATTCGGGCTGGCGATGATGCCCTGATGACGATCGACCGCGGCGGGGTTTACTTCGGGAACCACCAACGGCACCTTGGGATCCATCCGCCAATAGCCGCTTTCGTCGACGACCGTACATCCGCGCTCGACGGCCCAGGGGGCGAAATCGCGGGCCACTTCGTCGGGCGTGCTGCCGATGGCCAGATCGACGCCGTCGAACGAGGCGGGCGCGAGCTCTTCGACGGTGTACTTCCGGCCGGCGAATTGCAGCGTGTTGCCGGCGGAGCGGCTGGAGGCCAGAAACTTGATCCGCTGGAAGGGAAAATTTCGCTCGGCCAGCAATCGGCAGATGATCGTGCCCACTGCCCCGGTCGCGCCCACCACGGCCACTGATTCAAACACGCGTCGTCTCCTCGGCTGTTGGAAGAGCTCCCCCCCTGCCCTGCCGGCAGGATGATCGGCCAAAGCGCTATCATATACGTCGGACGAGGGACAATTCAACGCGAGACGAGGTTCGGGCCAAACGTGGCCGGCGCGGCGCATCGGCACCCGCAATGCCGCCTGGGGCGGATCTTATCGCAGCCGAGCCCTGTAAAACGATAACGCGGCCAGCGTGACGCCGCAGGCGATTTCGCCGCGCTCGACGAGTTCGGACAATTCCACCAGCGGAACCGCCAGCAAGCCGGCGATCAATTCGTCGATGCCGGAGGGAATCTCCGGGGCGCCGCCGCCTCCGGCAGCGCTCGATGGCGATTTGGCCCGCGCGCGCGTGCATCCTTGAGCGAGGATGACAACCGTGCTTGTGGACATCAAGGCCGGATCGATCAGGATCGCGCCCAGCAGGTTCATGCGCTTGGCCGCCAGGCCGGTGGCGCGGCGCAAATCGGATTGGGCCGCGTCTTGCCAGCCCGCGTCCGACGAATCGAAATCGAACCGCGGAAATTCGATCGACCAACGGGCGATCGGGTATCGGTAGCGCCCGACCAGGTACAACCGGCCATCCGGCGCAAGCGGGATAACGACCGAGGCGTAGTACGGTTCGACGGCCGGCATGATGCGCACCGCGAAGCCGTCTTCGCGGGTGGCGATGTTGCGCACGAGATTGCATTCCAGGCGCATCGCGGGATTCTGCCACGCCACGTGCGTGTGCGTCGTGGCGAGGGGATGAATGACATCCGGCCCAATCATGCGCTGGATTTGTCTGTCTGCCCAGCTTTCCGGCATCGCGTACATCGCGGTTGCTGCTCGAATCACGGACACGGTCCCGCTACCCCATGCGCAACTTATCGTCGCGGGGCGGGCCGGCTGCTAGAATCCGCGGCGAAGCAGTGACAACAAGGTGTCACACCTCGAATGGCGTATTCGCGCGGGCAAGCTGCGGCACCGGAGAGACTTTTTACCGCTTGGAACGGGAGGATCTCAGCGGCGGGCGCATCGGTTTGGCGGCCGCCACTTGTCCGCTGGCGGCACCCGACAATTGTGACTCCCCCGCCCTGCCCTGTCCTTGGCTCGTCTTCCACGGCCACAGTGCGCGAACGAACTCGGGCGGCAAGAAGGCCATATTGCCGACGAGCATCACCAGCCCGAACGTAATCATTCCCAGGCAAATGGCAATGCCCATGTGCAGCGGAATCGCCAACAGCAACACGACGGGCCGCGAGAGCCGCGGCCACACCAGCGCGCAGTATAAGAGCTCCCAAAAAATCGTGACGTGTGTCATCAGGTTGATCAAAATCGGGTAATTGGCCATCCAGGTCATGTCCATCGACTGGTATTCCATGTTGCCGAAGGCCATCCACAGCGCGGTGCCGTCCCACCAGGCCGGCCCGGTGAGTTTGGCCATGCCGGCAAACAGATAGATGACGCACATGTGGACTTGAATCAGGCGGATCGCCAGGTTGGCCGTCCAGGAGCGCCGCACCGGCACGGGCGCGCCCGCCTTGCGGCTCTTGAGCCAGCGATCCAGCGAAAGCGCGTCGCCCGAGGGGCCGACCGCGAGATACAAGGCCAACATGACGTTGATCTGATCGAGGCCGAACAGCGCGCCCGGCAGTCGCTCGACATAAGCCAGCGCCGCCACCAGCGCCAGGATCGCCGCGATGCGCGAAAGCAGGCCGACGGTGAGCATGGCGAACACCGCAAGCGCCGCGAAATGCGCCGTCCACAACAGGGGCGGTGAATCTTCAATCCACCACAGGTAGCTCCACGCGTAGGTGCCTTGCTGCAGCGTCTGGACCGACTGGCCCGGCAGCCAACTGTGCGGGCCAATGAATGCCGTCAGGTCGAGGCTCCAGACGAGATGCGTGTAGAGGAGCATCGTGCCGGCGCAAATGCGAATCAGGCCGAGCGTGGCCGGATCGGAGGGCTCGAACCAGAAGCGGTTCCAGCCGCCCAATACGTCAGTGCCCCATTTTCGCACGGCTGTCGTAGCGCGCATTGCCGTTTAGTCACTGTGGTACGTAAATAGCGGCCGTTCTTCGTACAGCGCTTTGTCCGTCAGGCGCATACCTCGTTGAACTTCTTCGGTGCGCGGCACATAGTGCCGCCGCAGGAAGAGTTTGACGGTCTTGGCGTTGTATTGTTCGGCCAGATGCCGCGCGTAACCGCCGGCATAGGCGTCGGCCCGCGGGTTCTCGCGGTTGCCGCCAGACAGCGTGTTGACGAACTCACTGAGCATGAAGTAGCGGTGGTAGAGCAACCGCGGCCGGTGCTCGGATCGATCGGGAAACACTCCCTCGACGAGCGTGCCGTCGTCGAGCGTCACTTCGTAGCGCACCAGGTGGCTGGGACCCGGCTCGGGGGCGAAGAAGCGATAGCCGTTGCCCAGCGACAGGATGTCCAGATACGGCTGAAACAACCGGGCCACAGTGGCCGAGAGCTCGGAGTTCTGCGGGGGCATCGCCCACGGGCCGATAAACACCGCCGCGACGTGCAAAATCACCAACACGCTGACAACGGCGCGCACGGCCGGCCGCGGTGGTCCGGAGGATACGGTGGCTGGCGAGGCGGTGGCCATGGCACCCGTGATTATCGACTAACTGTAGCTGTTAGGAAAAGCCTGACGGAGGCGCCCATCACCAGCCTTACGCCCGGCATAATGCGACTCGGGAGCGATTCGTTTGCGACCCCCGGGGCCGACCAATAGCCGCCGGCTCCGTCGTCCCGGCGGAAAACGAAAAAGCCTTCCCGCCGGCGACGGCGGGAAGGCTTTGGGACTTCATCTTGCAATCAGTCGCGTTACCGCGCGCTGGCGTCGGCGACTTTGTCGGCGACCTGCGGGGCATCGAAACTGATTGAAATCTCGCTCGACTGACCGGCCGCCAGCGACACGGTCTGCTCGCGCACCTCTTCGCGGCCGTCGCGATTGACGACCGCGCGCACGTTGTAGGTCGCCCACTGGGAACCGGCGGGCAACTTGCTCGTCGAGAACTCGCGGACTTCGCCAATGGCCTTGGTCTCGTGACCGGCCAGGTACAGCCTGGCGTCGGCCGGGAGACGCACCTTCAGCGTGGTGCGCGTCTCGCCGCTATCGGCGGTCTGGACCTGCTTTTCATCGTTGGTGAAGTTGAACGAGACCGTCTGGCCGGCGGTCAAGCGGACCGTTTTTTCCTCGGTTACCGGCTTGCCGTCGCGCACAAACTCGGCACGCACGTTGTAGCTGTAACGAGCGCCGGGCTCGAGATCGCGAGAGATGTACTCGCGGTCGACGCCGGTGCTGGTCGTCGGCCCATCGTTGACAAACACCTTCGCGTCGGTGGGAACCTTAACCGACAACAAGGCGCTGGTGCGCATCGGGCCGTAGGTGGGGTGATACATGGTCGAAGCCGGAGCCGCGTCCGAAGGAGAAGGAGGCGTCGGCGGAGTCGCCGGCTGATCCGGTTGACCCGGCTGACCGGACGGAGCCCCTTGAGTTGGATGGTGATGATGGTGATAGTAGCCGCCGCTCGAACCACCGCTCGAACCACCGCTGGAACCCCAGCTACCACCGCTTGAGCCCCAGCTACCACCGCTGGAACCCCAGCTACCACCGCTTGAGCCCCAACTACCGCCGCTTGAGCCCCAGCTACCGCCGCTTGAGCCCCAACTGCCACCGCTGCTGCCATGACGCCAATGGTGGCGCCAACCGGCTTGGGCCTGATCGGAGCTGAGGATGCCCACAGCCGCGATGATCGCGAAGATCTTGAATCCTGTTCGCAACATAATGATTTGGCTCCCCTTAAGTACTTGGGTCTACCGGCTTGCCCTACCCTCCAAGCGGGGGCTAACACGGTTCAAGCCTTCAAAAACATACCAAGCGTAGCACGGAATACAAGAAAGCTGCGTAAATTTTTCTGGATATCCGCCATAAGCCAAGTGGAGAAAATGGGTTGTATAACAAAAGATTAACGGCGCGCGGCCGCTTGCGACGCCTGTGCCGGCGTCGACTGGTAGTCTTGCGATGGGCAGCGGCGTTTCGGGCTCTTGGCGGCCGGCCGGCACGCCTATAATCCGGCTCCCCCGCGAGGAGCCCCCGACTATGCGGCTGAAAACCTGGTCGCGTCGAATGCCGTGGTCGATCGTGGTCTTGTCCACGACGCTCGTGCTCGTCGGTCTGATGGGAATTGCCCGCAGCGAAACGCTGTTTGGCGCTTCGGGCCGGCATCTCGATCGCCAGTTTTTCTGGTCGCTGTTGTGCGCTTTGGCCATGATTCTGGCCACGGTGGGAAACTACCGCGTTTTGGCGCGTTGGAGCTACGCGGCGTTTTTTCTGTCGCTGACCATGTTGGTCGCGGTGTTCTGGTTTCCGCCGATTAACGGGGCGCACCGTTGGATGCGCTTGGGTCAGGTGGGTCTGCAGCCTTCGGAGTTTGCCAAGCTGGCGTTCGTGTTGGGGCTGGCGCGCTATCTGATGTACCGCGACAGTTACCGGCGGCTCGGCGGTCTTCTCGTACCGTTGGCCCTGGTGATGGTGCCGGTCGTATTGATTCTCAAAGAGCCCGATCTGGGCACGGCGATGGTTTTTTTGCCGGTGTTGTTTGTGATGCTCTTTGCGGCCGGCGCGCGACGGCGGCACCTGGCGCTCGTCGTGGCTATCGCCGTGGCCGTGTTGCCGCTTTTGTGGTCCGAGATGAGTCGCGAGCAAAAGTCGCGCGTCACGGCGCTTGCGGAGCAAACGGGGGCCGGCCAGCGGCCCAGCGACGACGGCTACCACCTGCACCAGGCCAAGCAGCTTCTGGCGCTCGGCGGGTGGACCGGCAGCTTCGTGGCCGGCGAAACCACCAGCGACGAGAGCGTCTTTTTTGTGCCCGAGCCGCTTACCGACTCGATTGCCCTGGTGCTCGGCGAGCGATTCGGACTGGCCGGCTGGTGCGCCTTGCTGGGATTGTTTCTGGCGCTCGTGTGGCGTTGCTTAACCGTGGCGCAAAGCACGCGCGAACCGTTCGGTCGACTGGTGGCAATCGGAATCGCCGCGCTATTGGGCACGCAAGTCTTGATCAACACGGCCATGCTCGTGGGCCTGCTGCCGATCACGGGACTGGCGTTGCCGCTGGTAAGTTATGGCGGCTCGAGCCTTCTGGCCAACGCGCTGGCGCTGGGCCTCGTCCAGAACATCGGCCTTCGCCCGGGCTATGAAGTGACCAATGAGCCGTTTCGGTTCGCGGCTTAGAGTCGGAGCGTGAGAACTAGCCGCCGATCGCCTCGAGGGCTTTGGTGGCCGCCGCCCGCACGTCCTGGTCATCATCTTTCGTCGCGCGCTGCAACTGCGGCACGGCAGCCTTGGCGTTTGGCCCGAGACGGCCGAGCGTCTCGGCGGCCGCCTGCCGCGATTTGGGCAACTCGGATTCGAGCCCGGCCATCAGCTCGGGAAGCACTTTGGCCGCGGTATCGGCCGAGGGGCCGCGGATTTGGACCAGCGCCCAGGCACCAAGCAGCGATAGCGAATTGTCCGAGCCCTTGATCAGTTCCAGCAGCACCGGCTCGGCGGCCGCCGCATCCGGCCCGATACTTCCCAAGGCAAATGCGGCGGCGTGCGTTGGCTTGCCTTCGGATTGCGTAAGCGCGTCGATGAGCGCCGGCACGGCGGCTTTCGCGCCGGGGCCGATTTTGGCCAGCGCATGAGCCGCCTCGATGCCGACGTTGGGATCTTCATCGTTAACGAGTTTCGACAAGGCTTCGGTCGCCGGCGCGGCCTGGGGGCCAATTTGGCCCAGCATGAATGCGACTTGAGGGCGCATGGATTCGTGCTGCAAAGCGGCAATCAGCCTCGGCACGGCTTGCGCCCCCAGCCCGGCCAACGCGTCGAGCATGTAGCTCGTCGTTGCTTCGTCGGCGTCCGCCAGAGCTTTCTCAAAGATCGGGACCGTGATTTCAGGGCTGGGCGGAAGCGCCGCGAGCGCCCGAGCGGCGGCCGCGCGAACGAAAGGATCCTGATCCTTCAGCCGGGCGACCAGTTGTGTGATTGCCGCTCGCTTCAGTTTCATATCTTTGGGGTGAACCCGGGCCAGGGCCCACAAGCTGGTCGTGCTGAGGAGCTTGTCGTCGCTGTCGATATTGGCCCGAATGATCGATTCGGCATCGGGTGGAATTCGGCCGAGCGCTCCCAGCGCGTACGTCGCCGGGACCCTGCAATGTTCGTCTTTCAACAGCGGGACGATTTTCGCAGAAGCGGCGGGCGAGCCGATGGCTGCCAGCGCCAGGGTGGCTTCGCGGCGGATCTCAGGCCGGGGGTCTTTGAGCTTTGCCACCAGCGCAGGCACGGCGCCCGCGGCATCGGGACCGATATCGCGGAGAATCACACAGGACCAGTAAGCGGCGTCTTTGTTTGCTAGGGCTTCGACGAGGGCGGGCACGGCCGCGCCTTTGGCATCGGCCACCGCGTGCATGACGCGAATGCGTACGCCCGGGTCGGAGTCCTGCATCAGCTTGACGAACAGCGGAACGGCGATTTTCGGGCCGGGCCGAATCGCGCCAAGCGCAACGACCACTTCTTGACGCACGTCGGCATCGGGATCGGCCAACAGATCGATCAAATTCTTGGCGGCGCTTTTTGCCGGCGCCCCGATCATGCCCAGGGCTCGGGCGGCATAGGCACGCTCGACCGCGGATTCAGCCTGCAGGAGCTTTACCAGAGCGGGAACCGCCGCGGCATCGCCCGCGGTGCCCAGGTCGTGGATCGCCTTCAGTCGGGCTGCTTCGTCCGAGGATTTCGTTGCGGCCACCAGGTCAGCGGTGCGCTGCTGCGCTGCCTGAGTCGCTTGCGCGACAAGCGTCAGCGATCCACAGAGAAGCACGCGCAACACCACGCCTCGGGGATGGATCTGGGCCATCATGGTTTGTCAATTCTCCGCGATAACATTCGGGGCGGCGTTTTCGCTCGACGAATCGCCCGGATCATATCTCACTGCAACTGCCACACGACGAGGGGCCAGAATGGATGGATGACGCAACAACCCAGTGACGGAATTAGCTGAGTTGGGACTTGCACGTCGTGTACATCAAGCTTTTCAGGAAACTCTTGCAGGCCACGTAGTCCGGCGGCGGAAGGTCGCGGGCTTGCGCCTTCAATTTGGCGTTCATCGAATTGATGATTTCCCTGGCCTTGACTTGATCCGCGTAACTAAGACTTCCCAACTGTGAATACGACCCGAAAAGCCCTTCGAATTTCGTGCGATCCGCCGCGAAGACATCCAATTGAAGGGCCGAAGGCCAATTGAGCTTTCCGGTGACTTCGTTGACCTCGCCCGGACTGAGCGGTTTGGGCGCCGTTTCGTGGGCGATGCGGGCGATCTGTTCCGCCGTGGGCCGCGGACCGGCTTCTGCCTCACGGGCCTGACGATTGGTTTCGCGCATCTCGAAGTAGGTGTTGGTGTATTGCTGGCGATTTTCAATTTCCTGCTTCTGGGCCTGCGTCATGTTCACGGCCGCGGCAGAACCGGAGAGAGCAGCGTCGCCTCTGGCACTGATCACGTTGGCCATTCCCGTCATGGACGAACCCGCCGCCGTGGTTCCCGCGCCGCCGTAGTATCCGTAACCACCCCCTCCGCCGTAGACGCCGACCGATGGCGGAGGCACGGCCGGCTGATAAGGCGGCGCGGTTCTTGGCTGTTGGCCCAATGCCAAGGACACCGCGGTCAGCATTGCCAAAAAGGACATGGGGCACTTCATGGTTGCCACTCCTCGACGCGTGTGGTCGCCCTATTGCCGCTCTGAGTGAACGTTTCCGGCGATCTTAAAGGGGTCCAGTCTTTGTCGATTCAAAGGTTTGTGCGCGCGGCGTAGATCCCGAGCGCATTTTAGTCGGCCCGTTGCGCGAGGCAACCGACGGGTCTTCCAATGGAGGGGGTGCCAGCGGCGGTGAACCGCGAAAAATCCGATGCACCGGCTGGCCGAGGGGCTTATTTCGCCGCCTCGACGCGGATGCCGTCGAACGAGATTTGGCCCGTGCCGCCGCTCAATCCGATCCGCACGACAGCTTCCCGGGCCCGCGGCGGAACGCGCAGCTTTTCGCTGACGCGTTGCCAGGCGAACGAATCGCGCCATGGTCCGACCCAAGTGTATCCGGTCTCGGCGCGGTTGTCGTCGTAAAAGGTAACGGCCAGCATGGGCTGCTGACTGTCGTTGGCTCCCGGCCGCACGTTGTCGGCCTTGACCCACAGCGAAACGTCCAGCTCGCGCACCTTTCGGCCGTCGACCGGCATTCCCTGTAGTGCCTGGGCGCCGCGGCCAGGCTCGGAATTGGAAAAGGTGACGTAGTGCGTTCCCTCGGGCGCGTCGGGCGCTTCTTCGAGCGTCAATTGTCGTTGATAGTGCCAGCCGGCTGGCCTGGGCGCCGGCTGGTTCGCGGCCGGCAAGTTCTCACTGGCGCGAGCTTCAGCGGGCGGGGCCGCACCCTTGGAGTCCTTGGACACCAGCTCCTCGAACCCGCCGTTGTAAATCGAGGGATGGGCCGGGTCGGGCCGCACGATGCGGGCCTCTTCCGCCTGGCCGGTCATCGGCACGAACAGCGTCGGCAGCAGCTCGAGGCGGCTCAGTTTGCCGTCGTGCTTTTCAAAAAGGTAGAGCGTCTGTTGATAACGTTCGCCCACCGGCACGATCATCCGGCCGCCTTCGCGCAACTGTTCCACGAGCGCGGGGGGAACTTTTTCGGGGGAGCACGTGACGATGATCTTGTCGAACGGCGCATGTTCGGGCCAGCCCT
>JBBDNV010000159.1:0-13895 GCA_040877415.1 Pirellulales bacterium | reverse complement strand
ACGCGATGCCGGTTGCGGCGCCCTCGGGCTGTTCGTAGACGAGCGACACCCAGCGGCCGCGGCCGAGCTGATGAACCAATTCGCCCGAGAGCGAATCGGCCGCTTGGAAAACGCCGCGCAGGCGCATCCGGCCGGCGTAGTCGGCGCGGTTCGAGTCGGTGGCCCGATCGACCGACATCGAGACGGCAACGCCCTCAATCGTTTTTTCCCCCCGGTTGCGGGCCGCGATCGTGATGCCGGCTCCGTAGGGCATCGCCAGCAGGTTGGCAAACCCATCGCGGCTCGTCATGACCAGCGTGTTGAATTCGCGCGACGGGCTGCCGGCAAAAGCCGGAAACAGGAATCGGGCCGGTGCGGCGACGGCCGGAATCGATTCGCCGTCGACCGTTACTTCCAGCCATAGATCGTCGCCGGCCAGCGCCGTCCGGGCGGCGTTCAGCCGGAGCCAGTTGACGAGGCCCGCGCCTGCGAGCGAAACGAGCTCGACCGTTGTGCCGGGCTCGATCGTGCGGGGCTCGGTGTTGATGCGCTCGTAGATTTCGGCCTCGCGCAGCTTGCCGCCGCTTAAGCCCTGATTCCGGTAGCTGATCGCCTCCAACATGCCGCGCGGAATGCCGGGCCGGGCGGCCGAATAGCTTTCGACCGGCACGCCCGCGGGAAACGTCACGAAGTCGAGGCGGTACGTCATTTCCAGCGGATCGGTGACCACGATCTTCAGGCTTCGGGCATAGGACAGGCAGACGAGCGCCGGCTGCTCTTCGTGCGCAACGCCCGGAGCGTGGTGAAACAGGTTTTGAGCGTCGCACTCGATGCGCGGCAGTTCTTCGCCGTCGAAATAGAACGCCAGCCGTCCGGCCGGAACCTCCTGCCAGAAGCGCACCAGCGCCCCCGGTCCGACGAGCTCGGCCAACACGTGCTCGCCCCCCTGGGAGACCGATTTGCTGACGACGCCCGACGCGACGCCGTCGTCGCGCGACAAGCGCTCGCTGTTCATCAATCGATCGAGCACAATGTAGGCACCCGATTCCTTGCGCGGAAGGTACCAGGCGTCGAGGCCCATCCCGTCGGGCGCTTCGTGCAGGTGGATCTCGCGGAATCGCACCTTGCCGCCGTGATCCTGCACGCCGATCCAACCCTTCAGGTGCCGATGCTTGACCTCGCTCAGCCAGGCGGTATTGACCTGCTGCTGCAATTCACCGTTGACCCAGGCGGTGACCATGCGGCCGTCGGCCTTGATGACCACGCGGTTCCACTGGCCCGAGCGATCGGCCCGCAAAAGGGGCGGCAGATTGCCGTAGATGGCCATGGTGGAATCTTTCACCAAACCCGGGCGATCGAGGATTTGCAGCTCCATGCCGTCGCCCGAGGGCCAGCCGTCCGGGTGCGTGCGGATGGCGACGCCGGAGTTGCCCCCCTTGGAAATGGTGTACTCGAACGACCAGGTGAAATTGGCGTATTCGCGGTCGGTTCGCAGATAGTGCAGCCCGGTGTGGAAGGTGGGGATGACGTCGCCCGCGTCGACCTTCCATTGTCCGTTTTTGTTGTTGACGAACCAGCCGGTCAGGTCTTTGCCGTTAAAGAGCGGGTTTCCGCGGGGCTCTTCGAGTCGCACGTCGTCGATCGAGGCTTCGCCGCTGGGCACGGCCAGCGAAATGCCGAAGCGGCGCTTCCGATCGATCTGGACTTCGCTGGTGACGCGGCCGTCGACGATGACCGAAAGAGTGGTGCCAAAGCGGCGGACGTCGGCCGAGTGCACGGCGTCGCCCGACGCGGCTTCGAGCTTTTCGCCGGCCGACAGCGTCGTGTCGCCGTCGCGAAGCGCGCCTGCGCCTTCGCCCTCTTTGAGCGTCAACTGCAATCCGGGGCCACGAGGGACGTCGGGAAAACCGATGGTCCAGCTTCCGGTCGAGCTGGCGGTCCAACGGAAGCGCAGCGAGAAGTCGCCGACGGTCCATCCCGACAAGAGCGGCGTGGAAAGAGTGTTGCCGGTCAATCGGCCCTCGCTGATGATCCAATGCGCCGGCGGCTGGGGACCGTGGTCCCAGCCGGCCAGCGAATCAGCAACGAGGAGTTTGACGCCGGGGGAATCGTCGGCGCCGTAAACCGCGGCGGTGGAAAGCAACACGGCGCAACAGAATGCCACCGCTGGCCGGGGGATTGAAAATGTCATTCGGAATCGTCCTTTGGTTTTCCGTTAAGCCGCCAGCGGGTGACGAGAGTTTGCGTTAAATTCCCAAAAACTCCTCGAGGGCTTCGCGCATGCCTTCGGGATCGACGTCACGGCCCGTCCAGATGTGAAACGCGATAACGGCCTGGTTGACCAGCATGCCCAGCCCGTCGAGCGTGTGGCAATCGCGCGACCGGGCGTCGCGAAGGAAGCGGGTTTCGGGCGGATTGAAGATCACGTCGGCCACGACCATGTCGGACTCGAGCGATTCGACGGCCAAGGGGACGCGGGCTTCGGCGTCGCCCAGTCCGATCGACGTGGCGTTGATCACGACTTCGGTTTCGGGCGGCACCTGGTAGTCGCCTTCCCAGCGGACGAATCGAGCCTCGACGTTGACTTTCTCGTTCACGAGCCCGGCCAGCTCCCGCCCGCGCTCGTCGCCCCGGTTGACAACGGTAATGGCAGCCGCGCCGGCGAGGGCGACTTCGACGGCGATGGCGCGGGCGGCGCCGCCGGCTCCGAGAATCACGACGTTCTTTCCGGCCGGATCGGTGACTTCCCGAAGCGCTTGCACGAAACCCTTGCCGTCGGTGTTTTCGCCCACCAGCTCGTCGCCCACTCGGTTGACGCAGTTGACGGCGCCCACGAGCGCGGCCGCTTCGCTGGTGCGATCGAGATACTTGATCACCTCGACCTTGTGCGGAATTGTCAGGTTGCAGCCGCGAAAGCCCATGGCGCGCATGCCGCGGATCGCGTCGCCCAAGGCCGCGGGCGCGACTTCGAGCGTGACGTATCGCCAGTCGAGTCCCACCTGCGCGAAGGCTTCCTCCATCATGTACTGCGTCGGGTTTCCGGCCACGGGCTGGCCGAAAACTGCCACGATTTCCTGGATCGCTGGATGGGACACGCTGGCAGTTTCCTCGCGGGGGGGTCAACACGGACACGGCGCCGCCGGAAAGCGTTTATCTTGATCGAGCGCACGAGCGAATGCAACGGCGGGGGTGGCGTGCTAATCCGCGAGCGATTGAACGTGCAAATCGTAATTGGCGTGCGCTAGGGAATCCAAACTTTCGTGGGCCGGCCGGCGGATGCGCGGCCCGTGCGACGGGCCTTGATGCGAATGTAAGGGGCGACGTAGCGGCTGCGATGGGCAAAACTGCCCAGCGGCGCCGATTCGTCGGCGTGTAACGGCTCGATGACGTCTTCGATCGCAAAGCCCGCGCGGCACAGGCCCCCCAACAACTCCTCAAAGCGGTGCAGGAATTCGAGCGTGCCGGCTTCGCGGTGCGAGCTGCCGGCGATCTGCGGCAACGGGCCCGTGCGGTAATACGGCTCGACGATTTCGTACCCCAAGGGCGACGGATCGACCGAAGTCTGCAAGCTGGCCGGCTGCTTGTGCTGGCTCACGTACACGCCGCCGGCCCGGATGACCCGGGCCACCTGCCGATAGACGGCCGTGACGTCGGGCACGTAGCAGGTGCTGACCGGCTGTATGACGACGTCGAAGCCGGCCGCAGGCAAGGCCGACAGATCGTCCATCGAGGCTTCGATCGTGCGGATCGAAAAACCGCGCTCGGCGGCGACCCGGCGATCGACGGCGAGCATTTCGCCGCTGATGTCGACGACCGTCACCAGGGCTCCGGCGGCCGCGTACAGCGCGCTTTGCCGCCCTCCGCCGGCCGCCAGACAAAGCACTCGCTGGCCGGCGATGCTCGGGCCCAGCCAGCCGGCGGCATCGACGGACGCCAGCGGATCGGCGAACTCGTGGTCGGGCGCCGGACGGGTGAATCGAACGTCGGCGCGCACCCGGGCGTCCCAGGCCTTGCGATTATGGTCCTGCGGCGAAGTCATCGAACTCGATTGGATACGAGCGCACGCGCGGCTGTCAATGTGCCCTGATATTAGGGCGAAGCGCGAGCGAGGGAGCGAAACTCTGACGGCCATTTCCCTCGCTTGCGCTTCGGGCTAGTTTTTGTTCGTTTCAATTCACCGGTCGGCGGCGGCGGCGCCGAACGAGGCAGCCGAATATGACTCCCATCGACAACAAGACCCACCCGGCCGGCTCGGGGATGGCGTGGATCACGCCGACGGCGTCCAGGTCGAAACCGCCGGAAGAAAACGCCGTGGGGTAGGGGTCGTTCATCGGGTTGCCAAGCGAGTCCTGCGTTCCCAGGGCCGGATTAATCGATCCGACGACGTCGACCAGGCGCACGAAGTTGACGTCCGCCGCGTTGACGGTGGCCGACAGTCCGGCAACTTCGCTTAAGTCGAAGGGCGTGCCGTACCCTGCTCGATACTTGCCGGCCAGGTTGTGAAGGTCGGTGGCGTCCAACGTACCGAAGCCGCCCACCTGCGTGGCAGTTTGCGTCAGCGAAATTGCGGGGAAACGAACAAAGTCGGTGCCGTTGGTGCTCACCTCGACGAAGGCCAGCTCCAAAAACTCGTCGGCAAAGCCGTTTTCAAAAACGGCGAAATCGAAGCCGGGCCCGTCGGTAATCGGGCGCGCGAACGACAGCGTGATCGCGCCGCCGTCGCCGAGGCTGACGACCGGGGCGGTGTTCGACGGCGTGGCATCGGCCGGTCCCAGGGCATTGCCCCCGCTTCCAAACGACGCCAGGCCGCCGCCGGGATTGGCGATGTCCAGGGGGCCGCGAACGAGACTGCCAAACCCGACGGCCCAACCGACAAACTGTGCGTCGCTTGCGGCCATGGCCGTCGAGCCGGGTTGCCCGGCTGGCGGAGAAAAAGGGCCGGCCCAGGCGGATGAACCGGCGGAAATCAGCAACAGCGTCGTCGCGGTCAAAGTACGCATTAGTCGGTCCTCCATGTGAAGTGTTGAGGGGTCAACGAATTCGGTGCGACTGCCATGATGTCAAGCGGCGCCGCCAGCGTGGAATCAAAACGACTGCAAAGCCCAAAGCCAACGCGGCCGTGGCGGGCTCGGGCACGACAAATAGCGACGAGGGATAAAGGCCCTGGTGATCGCCGAATCCGGTGACCAGGACCCGATCGTTCAAGGAGTCGTACACAACGCCGGTAAACCCGTTGTTTTCGTAGACCACGGCGTTCCCCTCGGGGTCGAACACGGTCACGCCGTTGGGTCCGCCGGCGAACAAGAACCCGCGAGCGTCGAAGAACATGCCAAAACCGCTGTTGTTGTCGAGGCTGTTAAACACCTCGCCGTCGTCCCAATCGAGCGGCATGTCGGTGTCGTAGGCCATTTCCACTGCGGACAGCGGAAAGCTGCGCAGTTGCCCGCGCTGGGGGCCAAAGCCGACGCCGACGAATAACCGGCCCGACGAATGGATCGCCATCCCTCCGCTTGGTCCGGGAATGTTCCCGATCACGGGGACGTTGGTGCCGTCGGTGTTGTCGAGCACCGAAACGCTTGAGGCGCTGAACGAGACGTTGCCCTGGTTGACGAAGAACTTGTGGTTGGAGATTCCCAGGGGCGCGGCCAGAAAATTGTCGTGAAACTCTATGGTGGCGATCTCGACGTGGCTGTCGCCGCCGCTCGAGGGAATCGTGAAGATCAATCCGGCGTGCGATCCGCCCAACAGTCCGCCCGCGCCGTTTCCGATCAACAGCTCGCCCGCGTCGCGCGAAAACGCGATGGGGCCCGCATCGGCGCTGCCCGATCCCACGTCGCCGATCGAGCTGTAGGTGGTCGCCAGCGGCGCGTCCTGCTTGAGCACGCTGGCCCCGTCCCAGACGTACATCAGCCCGTCGCCGGGCCCGAAGGCGACCGACACGCCGAACGCATTTGGCGCGGGCAGCGGCAGCGTCACCGGGATGGGCGGCGGGGGCAGGACTTCGGCCCGGGTAAAGGCCCCGCAGAACGACACCCACATCAGCACCGAGGTGGCGAGACCAGGAAATCGGCGACCCTGGCTTGCGCGTTCCCTCTGTAACGATGGTATTGGAAAACGGATCATGATGGACACCTTTCAAATTGGTTCAGTGGGTGCCTAGGGCCGCATTGTCGGTAATCTCATCGCCGGCGCGCGTGCACAACGCCGCCAGGGTTTCGAGGTCGATCTGCTCGAACAAGAAACGGACCGAGCCGTCGCAGACGAGCGCGTGTGTGCCCTGTGGATGATCGCTCCACATTTCGTTGTTTTGCCACAGGAAGCTGGGAATCGAGCGATCGTTGATCGGGCGGCTCGTGTCAAAAATGTTCTCGCCGTTGGCCCATTGGCCGTCGAACGCCGCGCCGCGCCCCGTGTCTTCGGAGACGACGATCGTGTGCGCCGTGCCGTCGGTGATTTGCGAAATCGCGACGGCGCGCTCGTAGATCAAGACGCCGTTCATGTACGGCTTCGCCAGGCCGCTATAGCCGAAATTGCCGCCGTAGTCGGTAAACGCCAGGTCGTCGCCCGGGTTCCAGGCGCCGTTGCCGTTGACGTCGCCGGTCGTGAAACCCTGGCGGTCGGCGGCCAGATAGGCCGTGCTGGGGCAGAGGTAAACCGCGAGCACGGTGCCGGCGGCCGCGCGGTTGGCGGCACTGTTGTAGGCGGCCGACTCGTCAACCAGGGCGTAAACGCTCTCGTCTTCGATAAACGGGAGCAGGAACACGTTCCAGGCCAGTTGCCGGCCCTTGGGGTTGGCGCCGGTTTTGCGATCCAGAAGGCCCACGGGAAACGCGCCGGCCGCGTCGTGATAGGCCAGCAACCCGACGCCGATCTGGCGCAGATTGTTCAGACACGCTCCGCGGCGGGCCGCTTCGCGCGAGGCCTGGACGGCCGGCAACAACAACGCGACCAGAAGTCCGGCGATCGCCATGACGACCAGCAGCTCGACGAGCGTAAAGCCGGCGCGTGATCGGCGGCAAAGTGTCAAACCAGGACGAATCACGATTCAAAACGCGCGTACCGCCTGCGCATGACGAAGCGACGAGTCGGATCGCGCCCCAACGGCGCGCGCAGCGCGAGCGGAGGGCGACCCGGCGGGTCCATCGAGGCACAAGCGAGCGATTAGCAGCGTCCTAACGAGGCCAACGAGTCTGTGCAGCTTCCGTCCCTCGCGGAAAGCTACCGTCCAGGCGTTGGTAGGTCTTCTGACTCCCGAGCTGGGAAACGCCGGCCTTCTCGTCGGAAACTCGCGGTCCGCTTGCGGACAGCGCGGCGACAATGGCTTACTGAATCAGCTTTCCTTAGGCACTCGGTAACAGCGGCGGGGCCGTCCCGGTTTTGCACCGGAGTTCCCTGTTTCGTCGGCGTTTCAGAGGCGAAGCGCCGACCACCAACGCACGCTATGGGGCAGAATGTAGCAGTGGCGGCAGCGATTGTCAAACGATTTCGGCGCGCTCGCGAACGGGATTTCCGAGTCGCGTCGGCAAACGGGAATTCGGAATCGCGCCGTTAGCCCCCGGCTTTGCCGGGGGATTTTTCCGCTTCGCCCGACGAATCATCAGGCGCCGAAAAGCAGAGCACAATGGTGAGGTATACCACGACCGTCGCCAACCACACCATCCACGGCCCCGGCAAGACGCCGAGTGCGGCAAACCACGCGCCAACGGCCGCGGTGAGAAAGAGCATCTGCCCCAGGCTGAAATGAAATCGATAAACGGGCATCGGCGATTTGTGTGTTGCAATCAAAGAAAAGAGCCGGACGACGAATCGCCCGGCTCGACGGGGGCTGTTAGTTTTTCAACTGCCAGGACCTTGCGGGGTTGCCCCCTCACCCTGACCCTCTCCCGCCAGGGGAGAGGGAAATCAGTCCAAAAAGCCGGCCAGTTCCTGGCTGCGGCTGGGTTGCTGGAGCTTGCGGACCGCCTTGGCTTCAATCTGGCGGATGCGCTCGCGGGTTACTTTGAAGATGTGGCCCACCTCTTCCAAGGTATAGCTGTAGCCGTCGCCCAATCCGTAGCGCAGCTTGATGATTTCGCGCTCGCGATAGCTGAGGGTCTTGAGGACTTTGGCGATGCGGCCTCGCAGCATTTCCTGCGCGGCGCCGATGGCCGGGTTCTCGGCGCCCGAATCGGGAAGCAAGTCGCCGAAATGACTGTCCTCGCTGTTGCCCACGGGGCGGTCGAGGCTGATCGGATAGCGGCTCATGGCCAGCACGCGGCGTGCTTCGTCGACGGCCGTGCCGGCCCGTTTGGCCGTTTCCTCGATCGTCGGCTCGCGGCCCAATTCCTGGAGCAACTGGCGCGACACGTTGCGGACGCGCGACATGGTTTCGACCATGTGCACCGGAATACGAATCGTGCGGCTCTGGTCGGCCACGGCGCGGGTGATGGCCTGGCGAATCCACCAGGTGGCGTACGTGCAAAACTTGAAGCCGCGGCGATACTCGAACTTGTCGACGGCCCGCATCAGCCCGGCGTTGCCTTCCTGAATGAGATCCAAAAAGCTCAAGCCGCGGTTGCGATACTTCTTGGCGATCGACACCACGAGCCGCAAATTGCCCTCCGACAAGCCGCGCTTGGCCTGCTGGTAGAGCGAATAGACGACCTTCAGGTTCTTGACGCGGTTGCGCAGGCTGCTGGGCGTTTCCTGGGTGGCCCGCAGGATGTTGCGGGCTTCGGTGATCCACGGTTTGCGTTCGGCCCCCGAGCCGCGGGCTTTCTTGTGGGCTTCGATCTGGGCCTTCAGCATGTCGACGCGGCGGCTGAAATCGTCGAGCGTGCGGATCATCGGCTCGATGCGCTGGGTGCGCAGGCCCAGCTCTTCGACCAGCTTGACCGCGCGGCGGCGGCGACGGCCCAAGCGCTGCCAGGCGTCGCGGCGCCGGGCCATTTTGTGCTTCTTGCTGGTGGCCATGCGGTAATCGTCGCGGTTCTGCTTGAGCAGGGTTTCGATCGTGCGCAGATTGTGCGGAAAACGGCCGAGAATCTGGTCTTTTTCCAGCCGATCGGTCACCGAAACCTGCACCGTGCGATCGAACGGCAGCTCGCCGGCGTGAACGCGATTGAGCACCTTGACCGCGACCTGAATCACGTAGTCGCATTCCAAAAGACGGCGGCGGAAACGGGCCCGGGTGATTTCGATCATCTTGGCCAGGGTGATTTCCTCCTGGCGCGTCAACAACGGAATCTCACCCATCTGCGTCAGATACATGCGCACCGGATCGTCGGACCACGATTCGCCCTCTTCGTCGGCGACCGCCAGCAGGTCTTCGGTCTTGGGATCCAATTCCAGATCCAAGTCCGCGCCCGCCTCGACGACGTCCAGTTCATCGTCGAGATCGATCTCGTCGGACGACTTCTCCGACAGATCGGAAACCTCTTCGGAACTCTGCGACGGATCGTCTTCCAATTCGTCTAATATTGTGTCGTACAAGTCGTCACTCCCTACGAAGTACCAGGTGCGATGCGTATCGGCAGCGACAAAACCGTCAGCGGAGAAGTCCGGCGGGCAGGGTCGCGGTTAGTCGGTGTGCGAAGAGCGCACGGAAGGTCACGGGAAACCTCCGGCCACTTGCAAAGGCGCGCAATAAACCACAGGCGAGATTGAACCAATTTCCCTCGAGCCTCACTATTATCACCAGGCGTGCCGCCGAAATCCATCAAATTCTATCACCCTTATGTCGGGTAGTTTGGACGCGGCGCCCATTTGGCAAGAAATTACGATTGGCGAAAAGCGCGCGTTATATTTCCTATTCGTCGTATCTTTCCCAGTCAAGCTTTCAGGCTCCGACTCAAGCGCGCGCTTTTGGCCTCCCCCCGGATCGGTGAATTTTAGCTCGTTCGATGCGCTGGTCCAGCCTGCTTCGAGCGCACCCGTTGGTTCGTTCCGTCGCACGCGCGCTGGCGCGCGTTGCTCGTGTTCGTGGCGAGCGTTAGCATACGCTGTGCTCGCGCGCGTCGAGTCGAACCAGTGGCGGTGCAAGGAAAATTGCGGTGGAAGTGCTCAAGGGACGCGCTGCACTGGTGAGCGGAGCCAGCCGGGGGATCGGCTTGGCAACGGGCGTCGCGTTGTCGGAAGCTGGTGCCAGCGTTGCTTTTAACTACTACGACGATCCCCACGAAGCCCCCGCGGCCATCGAGCGAATTACCCGCGCCGGCCGGCGGGCCATCCTGGTTCAAGGAGACGTCGCCGAGCAATCCGCGGTCGAGCGGATGGTGGCCGAGACGGTCGCGGCTTTCGGGCAGCTCGATATCGCGGTGGCGAACGCCGCCTACAGCGACCGCGCTTTGTTTTATGAAGCGGACATGGCCGAATTCCGCCGCACGGTGGACGTCACGATGTGGGGCGCCCTTCACGTGGCGCGGGCGGCGGCGCGGCAAATGATCGCCCAGGCTCGGGCCGGGGGTGCCCCGGGAGGCTCCATCGTCGTCGTTAGCTCTCCACATGCCAAGAACGCGATTCCCTTCTCGATGGCTTATAACATGTCCAAAGGGGCCGTCGTGCAGATGGCGCGCACGGCCGCCTTGGAACTGGTCGAGCATAAGATTCGGGTCAACCTTGTGACCCCGGGCTGGACCGATACGCCGGGCGAGCGAAAATTCGCCAGCGACGAGACGATCGCCGCGGCGAGCGAAAAGTTGCCGTGGAAGCGGTTGGCCCAGCCGGCCGAGATCGGCCGCGCCGTTGTGTTTTTCTGCGATCCGGCCAGCGATTATATTACCGGAAGTTCGCTCTTGGTCGACGGCGGCATCACGCTCCCCTGGTGGGCCAACCGCGGTTCGGGCGTACCGGCATAGATCGGTCGGACGCGGCGCGGCGGGCGCGTGATCGATCGTCCAGGGCGCTAAAAGCCGCGCCGCACTTCGTGTCCGGAAAAAGTGCCCATGCCCGACTACCTGTTGCCTTGCGTGTGCGGACAAAAAACGGCCGTTTCGACCGCCCGGGCCGGAGAAACGATTCGTTGCGCCTGTGGCGCCGAATTGCAGGTGCCCACGATGCGCGCTCTCGGTAAGCTGGAACGGGCCGACGCCGCGGCGGGCGGACCGGCCAGGCGGCGCGGGCAAAACTGGGAAGATCGCCACCGCGCGGCGTTCCTGTTCGTGCTCGGGTCGCTGGCTTCGCTGGGTGTGGCCGCGTACCTGTGGATCCATTTGCCGGCCAGGCTGATTCCGCCAAGCCCGCTCGACGACGCCGAGGCCGTGGAAAACGCCTCGCCGGCGGAAGCCTTGCTGGTGTACCAGGAGATGGAAAAGGGTTTGGAAGATCCGGCCGAGGACCCGAACGAGAAACCGCGCCAAATCATGTTCTGGGGCATCGGACTTGCCGTCGTGCTGGCCGCCGCGGCCCAGGCCGGCGCCCTGGTCGTCGTGCTCGGGCGATCCGCGCGCCGCGGGTGACGCGAAACCCGAGCCAAAACGGGTGCAACAACAGTTGGCCGACAGCAAAGGATCAACAGCGCCATGAAAGCCGCATTCATCCGCCAGACCGGCCCGCCCGAGGTGATCACGATCGGCGATCTCGCCAAACCCGAGCCCGTCGATTCACAAGTGCTGGTGAAAGTCGAGGCGGTCGACGTCAATCCGATCGACACTTACGTTCGCGGCGGCCTGGTGGACGCGCGGCTGTCGTTTCCCCATGTCATCGGCGCCGACCTGGCCGGCGTCGTCGAAGCGGTCGGGCCCACGGCCAGGCTGTTCAAACCGGGCGACCGCGTGTGGGGTTCGAATCAGGGGCAGCACGGGCGGCAGGGAACGTTCGCCGAATATGCGGCCGTTGACGAAGGGTGGCTCTATCCGACGCCGCCGGAGGTGACCAGCGAAGCGGCCGTGGCGCTCGCGCTCGTTGGCATTACGGCGCACCTGGGACTTTCGCTTTTGCGGCCGGTGGCCGGCGAAACGCTGTTCGTCAACGGCGGCTCGGGCGGCGTGGGAAGCACGGTGGTGCAAATGGCCAAGATCAAAGGCGCGCGCGTGATTACCACGGCCGGCACGGTCGAGAAAGCCGATCGCTGCCGCGCGCTGGGGGCCGACCTGGCGATCAACTACAAGAACGACGACGTGGACGCGCGCATCAAGGAGTTCGCCCCGCAGGGCGTCAACGTCTGGTGGGAAACGCTGCGCGAGCCGAATTTCGACCGCACCGTGAGCCTGCTGGCGACGCGCGGACGCATGGTCGTGATGGCCGGCCGCGACGCCCGGCCGACCTTTCCCGTCGGCCCGTTTTACGTCAAGGGTTGTTCGCTGTTCGGATTTGCCATGTTCATCTTCACGCCCGAGGAACAGCGGGCCGCGGCCGAAGACATCAACCGCTGGCACGCGGCCGGCAAGCTGAAACCCAACATCGACCGCGTGCTGCCGCTGGACCAGGCCGTCGCCGCGCACCGTTTACAGGAAGCCAGCACGATTCACATGTCCGGCACGCTGGCCGGAAAGATCGTGCTCAAGCCGTAGAGCCGCCACGTCAAGACGCCCCCATGTCATCAATCCAGCCAATCGCCGGCGGCCAGGCGCTCGGGCGTGTAGCTTTCCGTGACGTAGCTGATGTTCTTGGAAATCAGCGATTCGACCTCCAGCTTGAAGCCGTTTTTGAGCATCAGCTCGATTTCCTTTTGCCAGGCTTTGTGGTGGGCGAACCACGGATAGCCGGCGATCTGCTTGGCGCGCTTGATGTCCTGCTCGCTGAGGCTGATCTTCACGCTGGGCTTCAACTGGCAACGCTCATAATCCTTGCTCCGCAGGCCCAGGAACTTCGCCTCTGGGATCGCCATCCGCTTCGATTCATAGGCCAGGTTGATCGAGCCCTGCTTGAGGACGCTGTAGATGTAGTATCCCCACGGGTCGTTGTCCAACAGGCAGTACACGGGAAGGCCCAATTCGTTGTGCAGCCGGTACAAGAGCCGGCGCACGCCGCGGGGCGGCTGTCCTCCGCCGTGCGTGAGGATGCACGTATGCGTCTTCCAGAACTTGTCCTCGTTGAACCGCCGCCAGACCGTGTCTTTTTCGACGTGCAGAATGAACTTCGCGTCGCACTTGTCGAACTGGATCACCTCCGGCTCGACGATCGAGGGGATCGTATATCCGCCGGAGCCCATCCGCGAGCAGTCGATTGAGTCGCCCGAGTCGGTCAGCACGATCGGCCCAATGATACTGCCGCGGTTGGCGGCGAAAACGTGCAACTCCTCGCGCAGGGTGCTCAGCATCACCTCAACGTCTTCGATCACCGGGTCGCACTCGTCCTGCGTCTCGAACGTTTCCTCCTTCGTGCCCTCGATGTCGCGCTTAAGCTGGTAGAACAGACCCCGGATGCTGTTGGTCTTTTGTTCGTCGATTAATTGTTTGCAACCGCTGGCGACCAGCACGGTCTGCATGTAGCTCTTCGCCTGAGAGAGGTTGAACAATTGGCGGCGATTCTTGT
Organism: Pirellulales bacterium; assembly: GCA_040877415.1. Lineage (GTDB taxonomy): Bacteria > Planctomycetota > Planctomycetia > Pirellulales > PALSA-1355 > JBBDNV01. The sequence goes on along the minus strand of JBBDNV010000159.1, from coordinate 464 downwards.
TGGATCCCATCTCAATGAACCGCTTCGATTTGTTGTAGCGGATGTTCGACAGGGTGCGCGCCGGGATGTCGAGATACGGATCGCGCTTCTTTCCGGCGTCGACGACAATCCGGTCGGCCAGGGCGACCAGGTCGCGCAGGGTTTTCTTGTCGCGATCCGAAAGCGCGGTCTGTTTGGCTTTGCCGTTGCCGTCCTCGGCGGGCGATTTACGAGCTCTTTTGGCCATTTTGCGGTTCCCCACTGCGGAGGGCGTATCCCTGGGCGTCGTCGACGATCAGCACGTTGGGGTCGGTTTCCAGCTCGCCCTCGGACGGGTCGACGACGCGGCCGCGCTGGTCGAGCTTGACGTCGGCGGTGGCCGTTTTTCGCTTGGCCGCCAGCAGCAGTTGGTCGTAGAGCTTTTTGCGGTCGGTGCGGTTGATCGTGCTGACGGCGGTGGCCACTTCGCCCAGGTAGCGCAGAAA
>JBBDNV010000158.1:0-13935 GCA_040877415.1 Pirellulales bacterium | reverse complement strand
AGCGCGTCCCGCTGGGGGACCCACTTGACTTTTTGCTTCATACAAGTGCCATGCTGCATGGCACCCCAGCTTCCCGACGCGAATTGCCGAATGTAACGCCTCATGTCGCTCGCCCGCCCCACGACCCATCGCATCGCGTCGCTCGACCAGTTTCGCGGCTACACCGTGGCCGGCATGTTCCTGGTCAATTTCATCGGCGGCTACGCCGCCACGCCGATCCTCTTCACCCACAAGAACACCTTCTGCAGCTACTCCGACACGATCATGCCGCAGTTCTTCTTCGCGGTGGGATTCGCCTTCCGGCTCACGTTCGGGCGGCGGGCACAGACCGAGGGCTTGGCGCGGGCGTATGGCCACGTGATCCGGCGCTTGTTGGGACTGGCCCTGGTTGCCGTGGTGGTTTACGGCGCGCCGACCGCGGCCCGCACCTGGCAACAGTTCCTCGAGATCGGACCCTGGCACGCGCTCTGGCACTCGATTCGCGACGTCTGGTTTCAGACGCTCTTGCACATCGCGGTGACGTCGCTGTGGATACTGCCGGTGATTCGCGCTAGTGCCCTGGTGCGCGTCGCGTACATGATCGCTTCGGCGGCATTGCAGGTGGCGCTGTCGCACTGGTTTTACTTCGAGTGGGTCAACGGCGGGCTGGGCGGCGGCGGCATCGACGGCGGCGTGCTCGGCTTCTTGTCCTGGACGGTGCCGATGATCACCGGCACCTTGGCCTGCGACGCGGTGGCCGCCGCGGACGGCCGCCCGCGACTGGCGAAGATGTTTTTTTGGAGCGTCGTTCTGATGGCCGCCGGCTGGCTCATGTCGTGCGGCACGACGCTGTACGACGTGCGGGAAGATCAGGTGGCCAGTCTCAAGGACGAGCTTCTCGCGCCCGATCCGGTCGTCCCCAGCCGCCAGCGCCTGGAAACGCGCCGGCTCACGTGGGCCGAGCCGCCGTTTGTGCCGCCGCCCGACCGTGACCATCGCAAGCACAATTACTGGATGATGAGCCAGCGCGCTGCCACGGTTTCGTATCACACCTTCGCGGCCGGATTTTCGCTGGCGGTCTATGCGCTGTTTTACATCGCCTGCGACGTTTGGGGCTGGCAGTTGGGCGTGTTCCGCACGCTGGGCACCAACGCCCTGGTCGGCTACATCCTGCACGGCATGGTCGACGCGGCCGTCAGTCCATTCATCCCCAAGAACTCGCCCGGCTGGTACGTCGCGGCCGGCTTTCTCGTCTATTTCGGCATCACGTATCTGTTCATCCGCCACCTGGAGAGGAACAACATCTACCTGAAGTTGTGATGGCTCGGAGAAGGCGCTAAGCCGCAAGCGTCGGTGAAGCGCTCGCGCCCGCGCTACTTGGGGTCGCCGGCTTTGATCCAGTCTTCGTTGAAGGCGGCGTGCTTCATCGTTTTGCCGCCTTCGACAAAGTAGCTGTAGACGGCGTGGATCGTGCCGTCGGCGCCCTGGATGATCGCCGGATAGTGATAGGACCCCTGGTCGTGCTTTTCCAAGTGCCGCGTGTGGCTCCAGGTCTTGCCCTCATCCGGCGAAAGCGAAACGGCCAGGCTGTTTCGCCCGCGGTTGGTGTCGTTGTAGACGAGCACCCAATGGCCGCTGGCCAGCCGCACGGCGTCGAGGCCCGAGCCGGGATTGGGAAACTCCATGACTCCGACGGGACCCCACGTAAGCCCCTGGTCGGTGGACTCGGCCGTGCGGATCTTGTCGCGGATGCCGTTTTCGCGCATGTAAGCCACGAGCGAGCCGTCTTTGCGCTCGAGCACCGACGGCTGAATGTTGCCAAAGCCGATCAGGGGCTCGCCGGCGTACCAGGTTTTTCCGTCGTCGTCGCTGACGGCCATCAGCGAAAACGAATACGTGTCGCTGTACAGCGGCAGCAGAATCCGCCCGGTGGAAAGAATCGTCGGCTTGCAGCGCGGCTGCCAACCGAGCCTTTGATTCAGCTTGACGCCCAACTGCTTTTCCAGCTCTTCGCCGTACTGCTTAACGCGCTCGGAGAGACTGGGGGGCAGTTGGGCCGAGTTTTCCTTGAACAGGCTCATCGCCTTGTCCTTGAAATCGTCCGGCTTGAGCCAGATGACCCCCTGCCAGTCCCACTTCGGGGCGCCAGGACCTTGGTAGTCCTGCGACGTGCGATAGTTCGTCAGCGCGCTTTCCCAGTGGTTGTCGAGGATGATGGGCCAGAAGACCCACAGCTTCTGGTGCCGATCGATCATCATGCACGTGTTGCAATCGGGAAACTGGGGATTGTCCGCCAGCACGAACGGCTCGCTCCACGTGCTTTCGCCTTTGGGCAACCGCGCGCCGTAGATCGCCACGTCGTCAGCCGAGCGCTCGCCCGAGCCCCGATACCAGGAGACCAATAAGTCGCCGTTCGCGCATGCGACGATGCCCGGCGCGTGGTTGTGCCGCGGGTTGAGCGGAAAAACCAGTTCTTCTCGATACTCGGGCGCCGCGTGTGCGAGGGCGGCACTAAGCAGAGAGCCGATTGCAAACGCGCGGCATGCAAGGCGAATCATGGCGAGGTCCTCGAGAACGTGTGGCAAAACGCAAGGCCGTGGTCCAGCGTAAACCTCAATGGTATCATTCACGGCAGACTCCGTACACCATCCGCAGGGGCGACTGGCTCCCGTTTCCGATGCACATTGTCGATATCCACGACGTCAGCCGCTCTTTCGGCAGCGTGCAGGCTCTGCGCGGCGTGAATCTATCGCTTGCGCCGGGCACGATCGGGCTGGTGGGCAACAACGGCGCGGGGAAGAGCACCCTGCTGAAAGTATTGCTCGGGCTGCTTGCGCCCGACTCGGGCGAGGGCACGATTCTCGGCTGCGACATTCGCCGCAACTCGCGCGAGCTGCGCGGCCGGGTGGGTTACATGCCCGAAGCGGCCGCCGTCGTGCCGATGCTCAAAGGGGTCGAGTTCGTCGCCTTTGCCGGCGATCTGTACGGCATGCCGCATCGCGACGCCCGGCGCCGCGCGCACGAGGTGCTCAACTACGTCGGCTTGGGAGAATTGCGCTATCGGCGGCTCGAAGAGTACTCGACCGGCAACCTTCAGCGGCTGAAACTGGCGGCCGCCCTGGTGCACGATCCGCAACTGCTGTTGCTCGACGAACCGACCAACGGCCTCGATCCGGCCGGCCGGGTCGCCATGTTGCAACTGCTCGAAGACCTGATTGCCGAGACGGGCAAGAGCGTGTTTTTGTGCACGCACCTGCTGGGCGACGTCGAGCGGCTCTGCCACCAGATCGTCGTGCTCGACCGCGGCACCGTCGTGCGCGCCGGCACCATGGACGAAATGCGCGCGCAGATCAACAACCGCTTCGAGTTGAGCTGGGCGGGAGACGGGACCGCGTTTCGGGCGAGGTTGGCGTCGGTGGGCGTCGAATTCGCCGATCCCGACGAACAGGGCCAAAGCAAGATCATGGTCACCGTGCCCGGCGGATTCGCGACCGCCACGTTTTTCGAGCTGGCCCGTTCCACCGGCGCCGTCGTGACCGAGCTTAAGCCCGACGAAGAAAACCTCGAACGCCTCTTCTTCCGCGTCACCGGCCAACAGGAGCCCATCTCCACCGCATAGACCGTCTTTCTGCCTTCTGCCTTCTGCCTTCATCCCTCTGCCGTCATTCTCATGGAACTGGATCAGGCCCATTATCACCCTTGGCAAGGCCGGCTCGAGACGCCTTGGCTGGCGTGCCTGGCGATTGTGCGCGTGGCGCTTTTGCAGGTCTTCCGCACCAAGGCGTATTGGCTGGTGCTGGGCTTGGGGGCGCTGCGTTTTCTGGCGTTCTGGACGATTATTTACGCGGTCACGCAGCTCTCGCTGCCTCCCGAGCCGCGCAGAATCTTCTTGCGGGAATTCGGCTTTGGCGACGCGACCGACATGAACCAGACCAACGGCTACATGGAGTTCATGGAGGGCCAGAGCATCGTGGTGATGATCCTGTTGGCCTTTTCCGGCAGCCTGCTGGTCGGGTCCGATTTTCGGCAAAACACGCTTCCCTTCTACCTTTCGCGCCGCATCGACCGGCGCCATTACATCGTGGGCAAGCTGCTGGCCGTCAGCAGCGTGATCACGATCCTCACCGTCCTGCCGGCTTTGCTGTTGTTTTTCGAGTACGGCATGTTCACGTCGTCGATCGACTATTGGCTCGACAATTGGCGAATCCCCGTTTCGGTGGTGGCCTTTGGCGCGGTGATTTGCGTGGTCAACAGCATCCTGCTCGTGACCATTTCGGCCTATTTGCAGCGGATCGTGCCGATCACAATCACCTGGGCCAGCCTGTTTTTGCTGCTGGGCCGCTTGGGCGGTTATTTGTATCGCGAAACGCGCGTCGACTATTGGCGCCTGCTCGACCCGTGGCGCGACATGCGGCTGGTGGGCCGTTTGTGTTTCGGCGCCTTTCGCGACCAGACCGATCGCGAACTTGCCTGGTGGGCGCTGGCGATCCTCGGCTCGCTCTGCGCCGTGGCGCTGGTGGCGCTCGTTCACCGCGTGCGCGCGGTGGACGTCGTCGAGTAACGCGTCACGTCAGATCGCGGTATTCGCGCCGAGAAAAAATCACCGCCGCCAACATCATTCCGCCCACCGCGATTCCCGCCAGCGCCCACGCGGCGGTTTGCACGCTCAAGGGCTCGAACCATTCCGCCGGAGGCGGCTTCAAGCCCTCGGGTTCGCCGGCCGCGTACATGATCGAGCGGCCGTAGTAATTGACCGCCACGCGCTTCACGATGCCCGGCATGTTGCCCAGGATCACTTCCATGAACAAGGCATAAATCAAGGCGATGATCGTGGCGTGCCGGAACGTAACCGCGAACAAGTGGAACAGCGAGACGTAGGCCAGCGTCATCAAGATCATCGCCGGCAGGTACAGCGAAAACGCGACCTGGCCCGCTTCGCCCGCCAGCCGGCAATAGAGCCAATAGCTGCCCACGACGATCGAAAGCACCAGCGGAAGCGTGGCCGTGAACTTGGCCACGAGCACCAGCGGCCGGGGAATCGGCCGCACGAGCAAGAACACCAGCGTGCGATCTTCGCGATCGCCGCCGATGCTGGCGGTGCCGAAAGCCAACGCGCAGATCGGCACGACGAACGAGGCGAACACCAGGATCATGAACTCGCTGAAATCGCGAAACTCATCCTCGCTGAAGGGACGATCGTAGTGCCGGCGGACCACGAACAGCAGGCATCCGGCCAACGGCAACAGCACCATCAGCGTGCTGGTGGACCAGGCCAGCCGGCGAAAGGACAGCGTGGCCAGCGTACTCCAAGCGCGCAGCAGGTTCATGACCGGCCCTGCTCGAGGTAATCGAACACGGCGTCGGCCCCGGCGTCGAGCGTCTGCAAGCGGCGCACGTCGATGCCGTGCTCGCAGATCAACTGGCCCAGGCGATCGAAAAACACGCGCGGGTTGCGCGTCCGCACCACCAGCGCGCCGTCGCGCATCTCGACTCCCAGCACGTCGGGGTTTTCGGTCAACAGGGCCGCCAGCCGCCGGGCCGGCTCGGCCGCGATTTCCACGACCAATGGCCGATACCGCATCAGGTCGCGCACTTCGGCCAGCGTGCCCGAGGCGATGATGCGTCCCCGCGACATCATCAGCATCGAATGCGCGAGCTGCTCGATCTCGATCAGGATGTGGCTGGAGATCAGAATCGTCTTGCCTTGGCCGGCCAGGCGCAGCAAAAGCTCGTTGATTTCGCGCCGGCCGCCGGGATCGATGCCCCCCAACGGCTCGTCGAGCAACAACAGCCAAGGATCGTGCACCAGCGCCTGGGCCAGTTTGATCCGCTGCCGCATGCCGTGACTGCACCCCGCCAGAGTGCGCCCGGCGCGGTCGGCCATGCCGACTTCTTCCAGCACGTGTTCGGTTCGCTCGCGCGCCAGGGCGCGTGAAAAGCCGTTCAGCCGGGCCATGGTGTGTACGAACTGGCGGCCGGTCATCTCCTCATAAAAGCTGTTCAAGTCGGGGCTGTAACCCAGATGATGCTTGGCCGCGGTGGACCAGGCGTCGCGTCCCCCGATCCGCACTTTACCGTCCGTGGGGCGCAACTGGCCGCTGGCCAGCTTGATGAGCGTCGTCTTGCCCGCCCCGTTGGCCCCCACCAGCCCGGTAATTCCCGGCCCGATCCGGCAACTGATGTTGTTCACGCCGATCACGGGGCCGTAAAACTTCGTCACTCCGTCGAACGTCAACAACAGCGCGCTGCCGGCGACGCGGTGCGTTTGATCGCTAAAATGAACGTGGCCGGTGCGTTGCATCGTCAACTGGGCCTGCGGTGGCGGTGTGCGGCGGAAGACCTCCTCATAGTACCCGCCCCGTCCAGCCGTCCGCCAGAGGGCGGCGGCCGCCGGTCGAAATGCTCGAAGCCTGCGCAGCATGCCGCGGGCAGCGGGCAAACGCGGCGATTCTCGCCGGCCGCGGCATCAGGTACGATAGGTGGCCGGAGGCAATTCATGCCGAGACGACTGGCAACATTGCTCGGGCTCGTGGTGCTGGCAACCGCGTGCGTGAAAGGAGCGCCAAAGATGGCCATCGAATTGCACAGTGCCGCGTTCGAATCGGGCGCGGCGATTCCGAAAAAGTACAGCGAAGACGGCAGCGACGTTTCGCCACCGCTCTCTTGGGGAAACGTTCCCCCGGGCACGCGCGAGTTGGCGCTGGTAGTCGACGATCCGGACGCACCCACCGCCGAGCCGTGGGTCCATTGGGTGATCTACAAGATTCCCGGGGACGCCACTTCGCTTGCGGAAAACATGCCGCCGGAGCGGCGCCTGAAAAACCCGTCCGGAGCCCTGCAGGGACGCAACTCCTGGAAATCGGGACGCACGATCGGCTATCGCGGGCCGGCGCCGCCGCCGGGGAGCGGCACGCACCACTACCGTTTTCACCTCTACGCGCTTGATGCCGCGATGGACCTCGGGCCCGAGCTGGACAAGGCCGCCCTGCTGCGGGCGATCGAAGGTCACGTGCTGGGCGAAGGCGAGTTGGTGGGCACCTACCGCCGCTGACGGCGGACGGGAATCGCCAATAGTGCACGCGGCCCAGGCACGCGCCAACCGCATGCCTGGGCCAGCATGGCCTGTTTCGGTTTTCGGCCGAGACAACTAGCGCTGATACGCGCCGTACGGGTTGGCCGCGTTATACGGTTCCGACGGCGCGCCGTACGGTTCCTGTTGCGCGGAGTACGGCGCCTGCTGCTCGGCACAGGGCGCAGCCTGCGCGGCGGTGTAAGGCGGAGCTTGCTGCTGTGCATAACCCGGGGCCTGCTGCCCGGCGTACGGCGGAGCTTGTTGCTGAGCGTAGGATGGAGCTTCTTGCCCGGCATAACCCGGGGCCTGCTGCGGGGCGTACGGCGGAGCTTGTTGCTGACTGTAAGACGGGGCTTCCTGCTGCGCATAACCCGGAGCCTGCCCGGGGGCATAACTCGGGGCCTGCGGCGGGGCGTAGGGCGGAGCGGATTGCTGCGCGTACGCCGGAGCCTGGCCGCCCGCCGCCGGATACCCAGCGTAGGGAGTGGATGGTCCGGCGGACCCGCTCGGCGGCATCGCGCCGTAATTCGAGGCGTATCCGGACGCCGCGGGCGGATGGCTCGCGTACGCCGGCGCCGCGCCGCCCGAGGCGATCGCGTGTTCCGGGTACGGCGTCTGCGGATAGTTCGTGCCCGGGTAAACCTGCAGGTTGCTCGACGCCGAAGACGGCGGCATCGACGCGTTCGGGGCGGCGCCCATCGAGTTGAACTGCGGCGCCGGCGGCGCAAGTGCCACCTTGGGCGCATTCGGCTTGCTGCTCTTGCCCTTGAGTCCGAACGTCGGCAAGAACGACGGCGTCTGCGTGCTGGAACAACCACTGCACGCGACCAGCACCGAGGCTGCCGTCAGGCATGCGGCAACTAAGACTCGCATAGAAACGATCCTTGTTTGGTGCGCCCGGCGATTGAGCTCGGCGCGGCCAGCCATCTGGGTCTCTCTGGCGGCAAGCGGCATTCGCCTGGGAACAGAAAATGATCCGTGACGGGATACGCGGCAGGTTCCTGGCAGCTTGGGTCAGACGGGAGACTCGACCTGCCTATACTCGATATTCGGACGGCGCGGTTGGCGAACCTGATCCAATCCGAAATATTTCGCTTCTCCGAGGAGTCGCGTGCAACCATGAGCGCTTCGGCAACCCGACCGGTTGCCGCGGGTGGCTTGCCCACCCTTGTCGATGACGCACTGCCTGGCAGGCAAGCGGTGGCACCCGGCAGGCATAGCATGCACGGTGCGCCAGCATTGACGGCAGGGGGCAAATTCTAATTCGCCGAGCGCGAGCGGCAGCAGCACCGCGTCCCCGCACCGTGTCACGAACGGGCGGCCGCCGGTTCGGCTTCGGAGCTCGGCACGCCGACGGCCAGCACGGTTCCGCCGCTGGAGTAGGCGTCGTCGAGCTTTTGCGTCCAAGTGACGTCGACGACGAACGACAGCCGCCCTTCGCCGAGCCGGAACGTCAACAGCACGGTCCGCGTCGGAATCGCTTCGGTGTGCTCGAACGAAACGACGCGGGAGGAGATTTGCTCGAGCACGCCGGAGATCGGCGGCAAATCGGCGTGGAATTCGGCCCCGTCGTCAACCGGCACGATTTCGAGCGGGTATTCGGCCAGCAGTTCCATCTGATCGCGGCGCCGGTTGCGCTGCGCCGTGCCGAGTTTCCTGTGCATGTCGACGGGGGCCTGCCGGGCCAATTTGCGCACGGCGGCGTTGATCGCGTCGATCGTGGCGCTGTGCTGATGGAGCCGCGCCAGGCCGCATTCGAAGCGGGCTTGCAAGGCCCGATCACGCGAGCGTTGTTGGCGCGCCTGGCGGATGCGTTCCGTGCTCTCCAGACCAACCGCCGCCACTAGGCCGAGCGAGCCGATTTCCAACCAAATGATCTGCCATCGCGCGTCGAGCGAACGGCCAATCGCCGCGGCCAGCAGGCACACGCTCAGCCACCCAATCAGACTGGGAATCGAGACGATGCGGGCTGAATGCCCGTGCTTCTGGTCCATGCTGAATCTCCCCAGTCAAACCTAGGATACGCCGCGCAACCGTCAAATCGGCCCCCGTCCGGATGCCGGCGCCCCCGATTGCAGAACCGGGATATTCCGGAAAGAATGAGCCTGGGCCCACCTGCCATAACCGCTAGAGGCGGCATCCCATGTCCGCTGAAATCGAGCCATCCGGCCGGCTGCGACTCATCCGTCGCCGTAAATGGCTGTTGCGCGCCGGCGCCCTGGCCGGCGCGGGTTTGAGTCTGCCGGAATTGTTTCGCGCCTTGGCGCACGCCGAAGCGCGGCGGTCCGCGGCCAAATCGTGCATTGTGTTTTTCCTGGAGGGCGGTCCGGCTCATCAGGACCTGTGGGACATGAAGCCCGGGGCTCCGGCCGAAGTGCGCGGCGAGTTTCGGCCGATCTCGACCTCCGTGCCCGGGGTGCAGGTCTGCGAGCATTTGCCGATGTTCGCCGGGCAAATGCACCACGTCGCCTTGGTGCGCTCCGTGCACCATCGCGTTGTCGATCACAACGCCGGCGCGTATTATGCCTTGACCGGCCGTGCTCCCATGAGCGGCAATCGGTTGATCGTGCGCGACGAGCCCGACAACTTTCCACCGTTCGGGGCCGTGCTCGCGCGGCTGTCGAAGCCGAATCGTTCGCTGCCGCCGTTTGTGCACCTGCCTGACCTCATGTCCAACCTCGGCTACGATCTGCCGGGACAGCGAGCCGGGTTTTTGGGAGCCAACTACGATCCGCTCGTGGCTGGCGACCCCAGTGCCGAGAACTACTCGCTGCCGGGCCTGGCACTGCCCGGCGACGTCTCGCTCGACCGCCTGTTCGCGCGCCGCACGCTGCTTGCGCAGCTCGGCGGCCGTGGCGGCCCACTTGCCGACGAATCGACACCCGAACTGGACGGTATGTCGGCCCATTACGCCCGAGCCTTCGACCTGCTTTCGGCCGGCGCCACGCGCCGCGCCTTCGACGTAAGCGAGGAGCCAACCCGCGTGCGCGAGCGCTATGGGCTCGCCGATCGCCGCGATCGCTCGGTGGAAGCCCGCAAGTTCGGCGGCTTGCCGCACCTGGGCCAGTGCACGCTCTTGGCCCGTCGGCTGATCGAGGCCGGAGTGCGGCTGGTGACGATTGCCAGCGGCCGCCGCTACGACCAGGCCTGGGATACGCACCGGCAGCACTTTCCGCTCCTGAAGAAGTCGCTTCTGCCGTATGCCGATCGGGCCATGTCGGCGCTCGTCGAGGATTTGGCGGAGCGCGGGCTGTTGGATGAAACGTTGGTGGTCTTCATGGGCGAATTCGGCCGCACGCCGCGGCTGGGACAAATCACGACCGGCGCCGGGGCCGACGCAGCCGGTCGCGACCACTGGCCGCATTGCTACAGCGTGATGTTTGCCGGCGGCGGCACGCGGGGCGGCGCGGTCTACGGTTCCAGTGATCGGTTCGCCGCTTATCCGCGCTCCGATCCGGTCACGCCCGAGGACGTCGCGGCCACGATCTATCACGCATTGGGCATACCGCTCGACACCACGATTCGCGATCCGCTCGATCGACCGCACGTCGTGGCCACCGGCAAGCCGATTCCCATTTTCGGCTGAGTGGACGTCGACTGCCGCCAGTCGCGCGGAAGGCAGGGTCGGGCGACTGGTCGCCAACCGGCGCGCCTACGCTTGAGCAGCCTCGGCCTCGATCTCGGCCTCGAAATCGCCCGACAAACCGGCGCCTTTTCCGGAGCGGCACGCGACGCGCGGATAAACTTCGGCAAACTTCGCCACCAGGTCGTCGTACGGCACGTCGGCAAACGGGCCGTAGTCGTGCAGATATTCCATGTAGCGGCGGCCGGCCAGATCGAACGGGTGATAGATCGAATCGTGCTGGCCGTCGAAATCCAAGGGAGCCAGCCGGGCCTTTTCGCAGAGCGAGCGGTTAAACGACACGGTCGCCTTGACCCAACGGCCGCGCAAGAGAATCTCGTTGTAGCCGTGGTAATAAAAAATGTCCGTGCCCATGTGCGCAAGCAGTTTCCTGGTCGCCATGTGATTGCGGACGTTCGCGTAGCACAGGCGGCACGGGATGTCCACGGCACGACACAGGGCGGCCAAAAGCACGCTCTTGGGCACGCACCACGACTGGCCCGCCGCCAACACGTGCGTGGCGCGCAGCGACTCGCGCGTGACCACGATGTTATAGGCGTCGTAGCGGATGCCGTCGCGCACCGCGTAGAACAGCCGGCAGGCCCGGTCGATCTCGTCGGTCGCCGGCGCCGCCACCGCGCGGGCCAGGCTCACGATTTCGGGCGCGTCGCTCTGGACGAACCAGGTCGGGGTCAAATACGGCCGGAAGTCCTGGGACATAAGCTGCTCACTGGTGCGGACGCGAGATTTCCACTTGTCGGGTTTGATTCATTCGCCTGCAAGTTACCCCCGCGGCGAATTCTCTCCTTTTTGCCTTGAGCTATACGACTGGCGCCGGCTTCGGACCAGGCCGGGTTTTGCCCGAGTCTGGCCGGAAGTGGTGCAGCTTCAAACTGTATTGTGACCGTTTGCCCCGGATGCTTAGTTTGCATCGCCAAACCTCATAATCTATCATAAGCCCTCATGTCCTGCGAAATTCCGGAAATCGACGAGCACAAGTTGGCGGAGATGGCGCGGACCTGCGCGTGCTTCAATTTTCGCAAGGCGTCGCGCAGCGTTACCCAGTTGTTCGACCAGATTCTCGCCCCCACCGGACTTCGCTCGACTCAACTGGTCATTCTTATCACGGGTCTGTTGCTGGGGCCCAGCAGCATTGCCCGTCTGGCGCGCGAATTGGTGATGGACCGCTCGACCCTGACGCGCAACCTCAGGCCACTCATGAACATGGGCTTGGTGCGGTTTACGCAGGGCGAGGGCGGCAAGCAGAAAACGGTCGAAGTGACCGTCAATGGCCAGGCGGCTCTCTTGAAAAGCGCCCCGTATTGGGAACGAGCGCAGTCCCATTTGGTCGAGCGCTTCGGCGTGGATGCCTGGAACCGGATCATGGCCGATCTATCGGCCATTGTCGATGCGACCCGCGCAAGCGCGGTTTAGCAGTCCGTTGAAAAATGGGACTGGCTCCGAGCACGTCGCGGCGAGACCCGCGAAAAACGGCGGTCGCGAGGTGCCTGTCCCAGTTTTTCAACACGCTGTTAGTCCACCCATCAGAACAATCGGGTGGCCTTGACGCGCCTTGGGGAAGGGCCGTGATTCAACCGTTGGGCTACTCCCCCGGGGAGCCCTCCGTCGGTTGGCATCGCTGGCGGTAGCGTTCCGCAAGGTGCACGAGCACTTCCAGCACCAGCAGGTCGGCCCGGGTCATCACGTGCCGGGCGCTGCGCGATCCGAGCCCGTGCACCATTTCTTCGAGCACTTGTACATGAAGCTGCATCGTCTGCGGCGCCGTGACGTTGCTGGCAGCCAGCAATTCGGCCAGGGCCGCCATTTCCGTGGACAGGTTGCCCGAACCCATGATGACGTGGGCCCGCAACAGCTCGCGATAGTGTTCCTTGAGCGATTCGGGCAGCGGCACTCCTTCGATCGGTCCGGCCGCGCGGCGGCCAAGCGAGGCCGTTGTGGATTCGGCCGGTGCGTGGCACTCGTCGGGACCGCCCTGGGAATCGTGGTCGGCCCCCTCACCGCGCCGGCCTTGGGCGTCGCGGATCAGATCGCGCTGTTCGGTCAGAAGCCGCTCGGCTTCGTGGTTTTCCTGGTGCAACCGGTGCTGCTCGGCCTGCGCCAGCCGGCGATTTTCGCGCAACAGCGTGTGGCGCTCCGTGGCCCGGGCCACGATCCACAACAGCGTTCGCGTCGTGGCCGTGTTGACGCACACGTAGGCGTCCGCGCCGGCTTCGAGGCACAGCGCGTCCATTTCCTGCGGGCTGGCCTCGCCCAGGACGATGAGCGGCTCTTCCGCGCCGCCCGCGCGCAGGGCGTCCAGCAGTTCCAACGCGTCGAGCTCGCCCGGCGCGTGGCTGATCAGCACGGCGTCGAACACCTGTTCGCGCAATCGTTCCAGCCCTGCGGCGGGCCCGTGCGCCTCTTCCAATGCCACCTGGCAGGCGCTGTCGCCGGCAAACGACTCGGCCAACCAGGCTCCGCCTCGGCGCGGCGTGGTTACGTACAGCACGCGCATCGTCGGCGGCAGGTAGCCCCAGGGGGCCGCCGGCAAGTTGGACGGCGCGCTTTTTGTGGATCCAGCCATCGCGTGCTCTTGGCAATCGACTCGCCCGTGTCGAAGCGGCGCATCGTATACGAACTTCGCCGAGCGGGTCAATCGCGCGCGTGTCATACCAGGGCGAAGCGTTTGGCGAGGAATGGCCATACTAGCCCCAAGGGAAAGCGAGGGAGCGTCAACTACCGGCGCGAAGCGACCGAGACTACCGCAATGTCGGGCTTCAATTCCCTCGCTTGCGCTTCGGGCTAGTATGGGACCACCAAAAGGCTTGCGGCCGCCGGTGGGCAACCTAGAATGCCCGTTGGGCGCCACGCGGCGGTCGCTTACGAACGAACCAGACAATAGCAACTCGCATGAAAATTGCCTATCTAGATTGTGCCAGCGGCATCAGCGGCGACATGACGCTCGGAGCGCTGGTCGATGCCGGCGTCGATTTGGACGCGCTGAACGTGGGCATTGGGTCGCTCGGTTTGTCGAACGTGCGGCTGGTGGCCGAGACGGTCAAGAAGAAAGGCTTCCGCGCCACGCAGATCACCGTCGAGCACGAGCCGGAGCAAAAGCACCGCCACTTGCACCACATCACGGCCATGATCGACGGCAGCTCCTTAAGCGCGCCGCAGAAGGAGCTCGCGCATCGCATCTTCCGCAGGCTGGCCGAGGCCGAAGCCAAGGTGCACAACTCGACGATCGAAAAAGTTCACTTCC
>JBBDNV010000157.1:0-65650 GCA_040877415.1 Pirellulales bacterium | reverse complement strand
AGCTCACTTCATGTTCGCCTTCCTCCTTTCCCAAGCTTCTTGGCACAATCCCCTTATCTTCCCCCCGGTTCAAGGCTCAACCCATATGGGAAATATCGGATGACGAATGTTGCACCAGGCAGTGCATGTACACGGCGCGAAGGATCGCTGTCGATCCTCGGAAAATATCCGTCGTGTCCCTTGTAAGCACACCCCCCTGGTGTACGTTGATCTAGCTTACGGGGTGAAAGTGATCGCACCGTCGGGTCTTGCACTACCTAACAAGTCGGGAGCAGCTAATGAATCGACTCAACCTGATCGTCTACTTGGCGGTGGCCACAGCTATCTGCACGGGACCGGCCCAGGCCGAGACCATCAACTACGGCAGCCTCAACTGGTCGGTGCAATATATGATCGACCAGAGTCAGACGGTGCTGGGCTCAAACCAGTTTACCAATCCGCGAGACAATCGCGGGCTGGCCATGTCACCAGACGGCCAGTATCTCTATGCCGGCTACAACAGTGGTTCCTCGACCTTCGAAGTTCGCAAGATCGATCTCTCGGAGCCCGACTACAATGACGCCACGGTCGCTCACCTGGTGAACGTGTCGCGCGGAAAAGCCCTGGCCACTGACGACCAAGGCCGCGTCTACATGGCCGATGCCAGCGCCATCAAAATCTACGACGGCAGCCTCACTTCGCTGCAGCACACGATCTCCGGAACGACGATGGAAGGCGTCGCCGTCGTCCGCCAAGGTGCCAATCTTGCGCTCTACCAGTCGGACCGCACAACCGGAAACCTTTCGAAGTTCCTGCTCACCGAAACCGGACCGAATATCACGGCCGCGGCGCTGGACACTTCGTTCAACGGCACCGGCTTCATCAACTTGAGCACGAATCTGCGCGGCGTCGAGGTCGATCCGATGACCGGCAACATCTGGGTCGCTGACATCGACAGCAATGTGGTCGACGTGGTCAGTCCGGCCGGCTTGTTGCTGGGCACGGTGTCCGTAAATAGCCCGATCGACGTCGCCTTCGATGACGGCACGGCGCTGATCACGCGCTCGGGTAATCAATTGATCAGCCGTTTTGACACAACTAGCCAGCTTTCAAACGGCACTGACTTGGCCGCGCCGTTGGCGTCGTTGTTGTTTGACACCGCCCAGGGGGCCTATAGCGGCATCGTGACCTTCAACGGTGGTTTCTACTTGGCGGGCGAGGGCGTCAACACTGCCGGCGAACATTCGACGTACGGGCGTACCGACGGCGAAAGCGGCTTTATCGGGCCGGATTTTTATACGGACCTGACGCACGACGATAACGACCCGATCTTTCTCGCGTACGCGCTCGTGCCGGAGCCATCGACGTTCGTGCTGGCATCCCTCGCACTGGTGACTCTGGGGATTGGCTGGAGACGACGACGCAACGGGCGATCCTGATGCGCGACGAGGCGTTGACCGCATTCCGCACGTCAACAGAACACCCATGATACGAAGGCGGCTTGTTTTGCGTACGGAGTCGCGCATGGGCAAGCCGGCATTATAGAACTCCAGCCGGCGGGAGGGTCGTTTCAGATTCCCCAACACTGGCTCGATTGGCAAGCAAAGTACCATGAAAACATCCACTTGTCGCCGACCGAGTTGGCAAGGGTTCGTGTCGCCGACGGCGAATGGGACAAGGAATACGCCGAAATCGTTAATGCGCTGTTGCCGTTCGGTGCTTGCCTGGCCCATCTGGGGGGCGACGGCTGGGGCCACAATTCAAGTTCTTATCATGACATCCAGATGAGGGTGTATCTCGTCGAATTGACCCCGCAGCAGATTGCGAAGCGAATGACCGAGAACGGGCCTCGTCTAGCGTCGGGCTTCTCGAAGAAGGTGTCCCTCAGCCGGTCGGAATTTGGCAAGTGGCAGAGAGTGACCCTGAGCTACGATCTTTGGTACTCCGACTACGGCGGGACGGCCAACGCCGACGTCTTTGCGCGCGCGTTCGGGAAACAGACGGCCGTGCTTGTCTTCATGTACGCCGATTCGCTGCGCGATCCGCGCGGCCAGGTTGCCCAGATCGTCCAGTCGTTCGCGTGGAAGCCGTGAAGCACAGAAGGGGACATCAGGTATTGGAAGTGGAAAAGGGCACAATCGCGGCATCACGGATACAATGGGGCGGGCATGATCACGCAAGCGCGAGCAAACCGTGAGCATGGCACTGCATGGCACGCAAGGGGAAACCCTGGACGGAACTGAAACGCCCTGCGTCGCTGCGTCCCCTTTTTCGTGCGGCGCGGCCAGAAGTTGTTCGATCAGCTCCGCCATCTCGCGCGCGGCGCGCGGATGGTAGCCTGGCCAGAAACCGCGGATCACGCCTTGGCGGTCGAATACCAGCGTGGTCGGGTACGCCATCTCGCCGAGCCCGAGCACGAGGACCATCGCTTTGCGGCTGGCACCGTTGGGATCCGCATAGGTCGGCAGCGTGAAGCGGCGCGATGCCAGAAACGACTCGGTCTCGTCGCGCAGCTCGTCGAGCGTCGGATCATCCCGCTGGCCGCACGACACGGCGTACAGGCGAAAATCGTCTCGGCCGCCGAACCGCTCGTCGAGCTCGACAATCTCGGGAAACTCGCGCAGGCACGGCGGGCACCACGTGCCCCAATAGTTCAAAAGCGTCACCCGCCCCTCGAGGTCGTCGAGCGAAACTTCCCCGGCCTCGCCGGTGAGCCCTTCCAAGCGCAGGTATCCCAGCCGGCGGCCGATGGCCGGTCCCTCGGTGCCTTTTGGTCCTCCGGTGGGCGTGGTTATCAGCAGGACATAAACGAACACGCCGGCGGCCAATACGGCCAAAGTGAGCCAAAACCTCACGGGCCGCCCGTTGCGCGCCGCTGGAGGGTCGGTTGCATCCGTCATGGGTGTTTTCCAGAATGGGTCGAACTGACACACCAGGCTGCCGCAGCATGGCCATCGAAGTCGAGCAAAAATTCCGCGTTTCCGATGTCACCTCGCTAGAGCGGCAGTTGGCCGCGCTTGGCGCCGCCCCGGGCGCAACCGAGTCGCAAGTCGACAGCTATTTCGCGCATCCCCAACGCGACTTCGCCCAAACCGACGAGGCCCTGCGGCTACGGCGCGTGGGGCAGCGCAACTATGTTACCTACAAAGGCCCCAAACTGGACACTTCCACCAAAACCCGGCACGAGATCGAGATCGAATTGCCCGAGGGCCAACAAGCGGCCGACAATGCCGCGGGGTTGCTCGTGGCCCTGTCGTTTGGTCGGTTCGCCGAAGTGCGCAAACGCCGCGTCCACTACACGCTTGTATGGGGCGGCCGCGAGATCGGCGTGGCGCTCGATCAGGTCGAGGGGCTGGGCGACTTCGTGGAGCTGGAGATTATGGCGGGCGAGGACCATGTGGACGCGGCCCGAGACGCGATTTCGTCATTGGCTGGCCGGCTGAATTTAAGCAACAGCGAACGGCGCAGCTACTTGGAGCTGCTCGTGGCCGCCCGCCAAGGTGCCGCCGACGGAGGGTAGCGGGCGACCTGGGGGAACCTTTTTTTCCGCGAATCTGTGCGTGTCAGGCAAAGTTGCTTGACTTTAACGGTTCGCATGGTCGAAAATAATGCCGCTTGCGGCTCTGGGGCCGTGGCGAGGATTTTTCGGATGTAGACGGGCGATCACCGACTTTGAGGGCTGCTGGCTGCCGAGGCTCGCCTTGCGGGTAAATACACGGTAGACTTGGGCCCACGGATTTGAGACACCTTTAGGAAAGGAACCATTGCCATGAAATCTCGGCTGTTTGTTGCGGCGCTTGCCGTCGCTAGTCTCGTAGTGGCTGGGTCGTTGCGTGCGGCGGAGAAGGAAAAGGTGGCCTTGAAGTGCCCCGTCTCCGGCAAGGCGACTAGCGCGGACCACAAGGTGGCGTTCAACGGCGGCGAAGTGGAATTCTGCTGCCCGAATTGCCCCAAGGCGTTCGCCAAGAACGAGAAAAAGTTCGCCGGCAAGGCTAACCTGCAATTGGTCCAGACGGGTCAATTGAAGCAGGTCAATTGTCCTTTGACGGGCAAGCCTATCAATCCCGAAAAGGTGGTGAAGCTTGCCGGCGTCGAGATCTGCGTCTGCTGCAACAACTGCTTCGGCAAGGTCAACAAGCTTGCCAGCGATGACGAAAAGATCAATTGCTTGCTGGCCGACACGTCGAAAGGCTTCAAGCCGGCGAAGGAGTAGGGTCGTTTCAAAGCAATCGCGAACACATCAAAGGGGCGCTCCCGACGGGGCGCCCTTTTTTTGCGCGCCGCGACGGACCGGATTTTTTGCGCGGTTTTCCCGGCGGTTTTTTCTTGCCGCAAGGGCGCTCGCCGCCGTCGGGCGTGCGCGGAAACTGCACTTTACAGCACCGGCCCGATTTTGAGATACTTGCCACCGCCGCGGAGTGCCAAAGGACTTGGCGTGCGTTTGGTGGCAGGGCCGCCCATGATTCACTATTCGGTTTTGATCCCCCAGCGGGATGCAGCCGACGCGATCGGCCGCTTGCTGCCGCAACTCTGCCAGGTGCTGGGTGGCCTGCTTCTGCCCTATGAGATCATCTGCATTGACGACGCCTCGGCACAGCCGGCCTCCGGCAGCCTGAAAGAATTGCTGGCCGAGCACGAACAACTGCGCGTGCTGCGTTTCGACAAGCCGCGCGGAACCGGCGCGGCCCTGACGGCCGGGCTGGCCGCCGCCGGGGGCGACCTGGTGATCGCCGTCGACCCCCGCGATGGCGCGTCGACGCGCTATATTCCGCACCTGGTTGCGCGGCTCTCGCAAAACGACCTGGTGATCGCCAGCCACGAGCGCCCGCTGCGGACGGAACTTTGGCAGCGCGTCGCGCGGGTGCCGCGATTGATCGCGGGAGAGCCCCAATTGCAGCCTTCGGAGGATCTGTTCTGGGCGGCTCGCCGCGAAGCGGTCGCCGGATTGGCGCTGGCGCGCGGCGCGTTTCGGATCCTGGGAAAAATCGTCGCGCGGCGGGGGTTTCGCGTGTGCCGCTTAATGCTCGCCGACGGGCTGCCGCCGCAAGGCACGATCTATCGAGCCGGACTGGTGGATCGGCTGGCCAGCTATTGGCTCGACCGGCGATTTGAGCCGCACCTGGCCAGCGAAATGATGCGCGCCGGCGCAGACGAGCCGCGGATGGTGCCGGCCCGCTACGACGCCGCTCGGCCGCGCTACGTCCCACAGCCGGCGTTCATGCCGGTGGAGAAACAATCCGGCGACTCGGGTTGACGCTTTGGGGTGCCATGTGGTGCCATGCTTTGGTGCGTCGAACGATCGGCATGCTCACGAAGCGTGAGCATGGCACCCGGCCGCTGAATCCTCAGAACTCCAAAAGGGAAAATGAAGATTTTTTTCTCCGCCGGCGAACCGAGCGGCGATTTGCACGGCGCCAATCTGATCCGCGAGCTGCGCTCGCGCTGCGGGGCGATCGAAGCCGTCGGCTACGGCGGGCCCGAGATGGCCGCGGCGGGCTGCCACTTGCACGCCGACCTGACGGCGCTGGCCGTGATGTGGTTTCTGCGCGTGCTGGTGAACCTTCACAAGTTTCTGGCGCTGGCGGGGCGGGCCGATCGCTACTTTCGCCACCAGCGGCCCGACGCCGTCGTGCTGGTGGACTATCCGGGCTTCAATTGGTGGATCGCGCGGCGGGCCAAGGCGCACGGCATCCCGGTGTTTTATTACGCGCCCCCGCAGATCTGGGCCTGGGCGTCGTGGCGCGTGGCGAAGATGCGGCGCTACGTCGATCACGTGCTGTGCGGGCTGCCCTTCGAGGTTGGCTGGCTTGCCGAGCGCGGCTGCAACGCCACCTTCGTGGGCCATCCCTACTTCGACGAAGTCCGCTGCCAAAAGCTGGATGAAGCGTTCCTGGCCAGGCAACGCGATCCCGGGCGGCCGCTGGTCACGATTCTGCCGGGCTCGCGCACGCAGGAGGTCACGCACAACATCCGGCATTTGCTGCAAGCGGCGCGGCTGGTGCACGCCCGGGTGCCCGAGGCGCGCTTCGCCGTGGCAGCCTTTCGGCCGCATCACGCCCAACTGGCCCGCGCGGCCGCCGCCCGCAGCGGATTGCCGGTCGAGGTGTTCGTGCGCCGGACGCCGGAGTTGATCCATCTGGCGGATTGCTGTCTGGCGGTGTCCGGTTCGGTGTCGCTGGAATTGCTCTACCACACGAAGCCGACGGCGATCCTGTATTGGATTTCGCCGTTGGCCTATGCGGTGCAAAAGCGTTTCCGCCGCGTGAAGTACATCACGCTCGTGAACCTGCTGGCCGCCGGCGACGTATTTGGCAAAGACACGACTCCCTACGACCCCGATTCGCCCGAGGCCGACGAGGCGCTGTTTCCCGAGTACCTGACCTGCGAGGACCGCACGGGGCAACTGGCGCGGCACGTGATCGAGTGGCTCACGGACGTGCCGGCGCGCCAGCGGCTGGTGGCACGACTGGCGCGATTGAAAGACGTGGTCGGGCACGGCGGGGCCGCGGCCGCGGCGGCCCAATATCTGCTCGACGAATTCGAGCGGCGGCCGGCGCGGGTTTTGACGCCCCATTTCATTCCCCATCGGGTGCTGCCCAGCCAGCCGGCCACGCAGCCGCGGAAAACGGCCGCCTGAAATCGCCGGCCTTGCCGTGTAGAATTCTAGCGCTTCGGATGGCCGGTTCGTACGGCGGCGATCCACCCTGCGGTCCTGCAACTGACGAGGACAAAACCATCGTGATTCTCAACGAGCCGCCACGCACCCCCTATGACTTGAACTTCCGCGCGCTGGGCATTCCGGTCCGCGTCCATCCGCTGTTCTGGCTCGCGGCCGTGGTGTTGGGCGTGCGCGGCAACGAGGAACCCCAGCAGCTAGTCCTGTGGGTCGCGGCGGTGTTCGTTTCGATTCTGGTTCACGAGTTGGGCCACGCGCTGGCGGCCCGCTTTTACGGTTGGGATCCCTCGATTACGTTGCACGTCTTCGGCGGACTGGCCTCTTATCAGCCGACCTACCGCAGCCCGATCAAGCAAATTGTCATCACGCTGGCCGGACCGGGCGCGGGGTTTCTGTTCGCCGCGCTCATCGTGGGCTCGATTGCCGCCTTTGGGCATCGCGTGCAATTCGGCTGGCAGGGCTGGGTGCTGCCCATCAACTACGACTTTGCATCGACCAAGCTGGAGATGCTCGTCGACGATCTGCTGTACGTCAACATCTTCTGGGGCCTGGTGAACCTGCTGCCCGTCTATCCGCTCGACGGCGGACAAATTTCACTGGAAATATTTCAACTCGCGAATCCGCGCGACGGGCTGCGACAATCGCTCTGGCTATCGGTCGTCGTGGCAGCCGGCGTGGGCGTGTTGGCTTACGTTCGGTTGCACGAGTTATTTCTGCTTTTGTTCTTCGGTTACATGGCCTACACGAGCTACATGACGTTGCAGTCCTACTTCGGACCCGGGGGCGGGCTGGGAAGATTCCGGTGAAAACGTTGCTCGCTGAACGTCCTGATCGACGGTACGACGGTGGCGATCTATCAGCGCCCCCGCGCCCCCAGAGCGCGGCGCCGCCTCAGGTTCAAATCGCGCGGATCGAATCGTCATCGACGGCGTCATGATGCGCACTAACTCGGCGCGCGGCGTCGCGGGCGCGCCGAGGAAGCCAAAGGACGGCTGGGGGAAGCGGGTAAAATATTTTCCTCGGAAGGCAAGTTTCAGGTTGCACTATTTTGCAAATCGTGTACAAATGGTAGTTAGTTCTTTCCTGAATTAGGCGTGTAAAAGTTTTCTTCGCGCGACAGAATAACGTTCGCGCGAAGAAACTTTAGTTTTGTTTCGGGTAGGACTCGCTCGGAGCACACATGTGACTTGGACGTCACCGAGACGGATCTTGCCGACACTTTTTTTGGAGGACGGACTGTGGCCAAGAGACGAAAGAAAGCCGCCAAGAAGGCTCCCAAGAAGAAGGCCAAAAAGAAGAAGTAGGCTTCTTCGCGCGGCGCGCTTGTCGCCGCAGACCGCTCGATCAGTAAGCGGTAGGGAACCCAACGAGAAAGAGCCGTCCGGATCCGGTGGGGTGCGGGCGGCTCTGTCGTTGCGCTCACGCGATCGCTCGCCGGCCGTCCCTAAACCCTTCAGTGAAGGGCTTTTGCGCTCAGAGGGACAGCGTGGGCAAGGGGGCCACTTGGGCCTTGGCCTGCGATAAATTGCGCACTACATTCTTGCAAATCGTGAGCAAATAGGCGCCGGCCGCCGGATCGTCCAAAATGGCCGCCGTGCGCCCTTCGTCGCCGCTGGTGCGAATGCCCATGTTGATCGGCACTTCACCCAAGAACGGAATGCCCAGCTCGCCGGCACGCGCCTTGGCGCCTCCCGAGCCGAAGATGTCGTAGCGCTTACCGCAATCGGGACACACAAAGCCGCTCATGTTCTCGACCATGCCCAGGATCGGGATATTCACCTTGCGGAACATGGCCGCGGCCTTGACCGCGTCCAACAGCGCCACTTCCTGCGGCGTGCAAACCACGACCGCGCCCGATAGGGGCAAAAGCTGCGAAAGGGTCAAGGCGATGTCGCCCGTGCCCGGGGGCAAATCGATAATCAAGAAATCCAAGTCGCCCCAGGCCGTGTCGCGCAAGAACTGGGTGATCGCCCCGTGCAGCATCGGCCCGCGCCACACGACCGCCTCGCCCGGCGGCACCAACAGGCCCATCGAGATCAGCTTTATGCCGGCAACCTCGATCGGCTGGATGCGATTATCGACCACTTCGGGCCTTTGATTTACACCCAACAGATGCGGAATGCTGGGACCATAGACGTCGGCGTCCATGAGTCCGACTTGACTGCCGGCGCGCCTGAGCCCCAGTGCCAGGCTGGCCGCGATGGTGCTTTTGCCGACGCCGCCCTTACCGGATCCGACCGCCACGACGCTCTTGGCCGCCAGTCCGATCTGCCCGATCTTTTCGGGCGGACGCTTGTGCTGGGTCAGGTTGACGGTCACGTCCTTGGCGGCCGGCAACCGCTCGCGCAGGAATTGGCGCAGTCCTTCGGCGGTCTCGTCACGGAGGATGGCCGAATGGGTCGACAGGCCCAAGGTCAGCGAAACATGGCCTGCGTCGACCTTGACGTCGCGCAGTTGCCCGGCTTCGACGACGTTTTGACCTGTTTCGGGATCAGAAAAACCGCTCAAAGCGGCCGTCACGGCGGCGGCGTCAATTAGTCCCTCGGCCATGGAGTCGGGTCCTTATCTCAAGGGTGTCTTCTCGACCGGACAATCGCGGGCCAGCGCCCGCCTTGGCCAGTATCCCTTGTCCAACGAACGAGATCGAGCGTCGGCCCGGTCGGCCGGCAGCCGAGCGGGCCTTTTTCTAGCTGACGGCCGTATCGTGCCAGGGCAACGAGTCCCAGATTTCGGCCACGAGCGTGGTGCGCGGCAGCGGAACGCGGGCGACGTGGCGAACGGCCAGCCGGGCCAACGTGTCGGCCTTGCGCGGCTGTGTGGTGAAATGGATGGCCCCTGCTTCGCGCAGCAGCCATTCATACGGTTCCCACCCCCGCTCGGCCACGGCCACGACGCGGGCCAAGGGAAAGCGGCGGACCGCGTCGGCCACCAGATCGAGCGCGGCGGCCAGGTTGGACTCCGAGAGCTCGACGACCACCAGGCTTGGCGGCGCGCCGGCCAATTCACGCCGGCAGTCGGCCAGCAAGCGCGTCTCGCACACGCGGATCTCGCGCGGCAAATGGCGCCGCAATCCGGCGGCCCAAATGCCCCTCCGCTCGCAAACGATTACCGACGGTTTGTTGGCCATGGCGCCTGACGATTCAACTCGTTTCCCGTTTCATGGTAGGTGCGGCGCCGCTTGTTGACAATCACCCGCGCCGCGGCGCGGCATTTGATGGGTTTCAGTTTTTCGGCTCGGCGCCGCGTTGGTCGGGCTGTTCCAACCCGAGCTGCACCAGCCGGCGATACAATCGCGGCCGCGTCAGCCCGAGCAGTTTTGCCGCCTTGCTTTTGTTGCCTTTCGCGCGCCGCATGGCACGTGCGATCAGTTCTTTTTCGACGCGGCCAAGAAAGTCGACGAGCACGATCGAATCGTCGGCGCGCGAGGGATGTCCGGCGTCGGCGGCGGCCCAATGAATCCGCTTGGGCAAGTCGTGCGCCGTGACTTCGCACCCCTGGGCTTTTTCGTGCGTTTCGCGGACGGCGGCGGCCAGCTCGTCAATATTTCCCGGCCAGGAGTACGCCGCCAACTGGTCCAGGGCCTGGGGCGTAAAGCCGCTTAGCTGCCGGTAACTGGTGGCATTGATCTCTTCCAGGATGGCCTGCGCCAATAGCGGCAGGTCGTCCAGCCGCTGGGCCAAGGGCGGCAGCTCGATCACTAGCGTGCTCAGGGCACACACAAGCTCGTGCAAAAAACGGCCTTCCGCCGCCAGCACGGACAGCGGCGCGGCACTGGTGGCGATGACGCGCATGTTGAGCGTGCCTGCGCGCAGGATTTCAGCCATGTCCTGCTGGGCGTCGCCGGGCATGCTATCGACGTCTTCCAAAACGACCGTGCCGCCCGGCGGTCGAGTCGCGCTGCGGGCGCAAAGGGTCCGCAGAGCGGAACGCAGCACGTTCGTTTCCAACACGGCGCAATCCAGGGGCACCAGCAGTCCCGGCTCACTCTGACAATAGTGGATCGCCTTGGCCGCATGATCCTTGCCACTTCCGCGCGGACCGACGATCAGCACGGAAGCGCCGCTGCCGGCGGCCAGCTCGATCTGCAAGCGGGCCCGCGCCACAAGCGGGTTGTTTCCGATCAGGCTTTCGGCCGCGAATCGCCCCGCCGTCTGGTGGCGGAAGCGCCGCACTTGCTCGTGCAGCCGCGCATCGTCGGGCCGCTCATCGGGGTGCGCGTCTGGGGGGCAGTCGCTCGTCTCCAGAATTGCAATCACCGGCGCGCTTTCATCCTGCCCGTCGGCCAGCGGCAGAAAAAAACCTCGCCGATCCACCAGCCGGCCATCCGGCCGCGCGCAACTCACAACCGCCATTTGCGCGTGGCCCGAGAAAACCGCCGGCGGCGGGCACAATCCGACGGCCACCCCGGAGGGTCCCGGCTCCGCGCCGGGCGCGTGGTAGTTGCACTGATGACCGACGAGCTCGTCGGCCGCCAACCCCACCCAGAGAGCGCAGGCGGCGTTGCAATAGATAATGCGCCGATCTTCGTCGAGAACGTAGAGGGGTGCCGCGCCGTCGTCCAATAATCTGGCCAGATCGGTCGCGGTCGTGTGAGATCGAGACATGCAGCTTCTCTGTGGCGACCCTGCCCAACCTTCAGCATAGTCTGCCGCGGCGCAAACCTCCACAAAGAGAGGCAAAAATACGGCAACTACCGGCGCAGCCATCCGAGGGGCAAGCGCCGCCGAGCCGGACTTTGCTATCGGCCCCCGAAGTCCGTCGCCGCTTCCGGACTCGAGACGGCGATCGGAGGGGCGCTCACAATGGAGCGATGGGGACCTTTGGCGGCAGCGTCGATGGGTCGCGCCGGCGGCTCGGCCGGCGGCTCGCGAGTGGCCCGGCTGGCCCGTTGCGCCTGTTCCACCACCGGGCCCGGATAGCAGCCGATCCCCACAACCAATGCGGCACACACGGCGGTGGCCCAGGCGGGTCCGCTGCCGCCGCGCGCATCGGGCACCTCCGAGGGCGCTTGGAAGTACATGACACCGACGATCCGCAAATAGTATCCCGCTGAGATCGCCGCGTTGAGCGCGCCCGTGACGGCCAAAGCCAGAAACCAGGGCCACAGTCCGCTCGCGTCGGGATCCTTGGCATCGACGGCCAACGCGCCGGTAAACAACGTCAACTTACCCCAGAAGCCGGCCAGCGGCGGCAATCCCGTGAGCGAAAACATGAACACCGCCAACGCGGCCGCCGTTTTCGGATAGCTGCCGCTCAAGCCGGCCAACTGTTCGACCGTATCGATGGGCCGCCGCTCGCTCGACAGGTACGAGATCGCGGCAAACGTGCCGGCGGTCGCCGCTGCATACACCAACAAGTAGAACAGCATCGCGCCGACGCCGTCGAAGTTGTCGGCTTCGGTCGCCCCGCCGGCCACGGCAAACCCCACGGCTAGCCCGATGAGCATGTATCCGGCATGCGCAATCGAAGAGTAAGCCATCAGCCGGCGCACGTTGGCCTGCCACAACGCCAGCAAGTTCCCCAGGGTCATCGTGACCATGGCCAACGCCAATGAAAGCTGCCAGCCCAGCCGCTCCAAGCCGGGCATGGCCACGTACGCAATCCGCACCAGCACGGCCACCGCGGCGATCTTGGGCACCACGGCCAACAGGCCGGCGTTGGGGTTGGTTGTGCCCTGGTAGACGTCGGGAGCGTAAAAGTGAAACGGCACCGCCGTGAGCCGGAACGCCAAGCCCGCGAATATGAGGATCAATGCCAACTCCGCGAACGCGCCCATCCCGTTCGTCTCGGGCGGGGGCGCGGCCAGCGCTTGCTGGATCTCCCACAGGCCGGTCGATCCGGCCGCGCCGTACAGAAAGCTGAACCCGTAGAGCAACAGGGCGCTGGCCAGCACGCTTAAGAAGAAATACTTCGTGCCCGACTCCAACAGGTTGCCGCCGCGCCCCAGATACAGGATCACGTAGGTGGGAATCGAGATCAGCTCGAGGCCGACAAAAATGAGCACCAGATCGGTGGCCATCGCCACGAGCATGAGCCCGGCCAGGATCATCAAGAGCGAGCCCATGAACTCCGAGGCTTCGACCTCGTGCGAGCGGCGGGAAGCCATCATGACGAAGATCAGCCCCGCGCCCAAAATGGCGTACCGCAATGTCGCGGAAAACAGATCGATCACAATCGGGCCGCTGGCGTTTCCGTGCCCAAGCGCCTCGCGGGCGGCGGGCGTTACTGCCTGCTGATACAGGGCCACGCCGGCCAATACAATCGCCGCGGCGGCCAGCCAGCTCCAACCGGGCCGGGAAGGCAAAAACGCGCCCCCCAGGTACAAAAGCGTACCGAACAGGACCAGAATGATTTCCGGCGCGAGCAGGTAAATGGTCTCATTCGACACGCGACGACTCCCCCTGGGGTTCGTCCGATTGCCGGGCCAGCGCCGGGCGGCGCCGCCCGCCGTTGTGCTCGAGCGCCTGCAAAGCACGACCGGTCATCGGCTCGAGCGTCGGCTGCATCCGGCTCAGAAAGAACTCCGGCTGCAAGCCGATCCAGAACACAAAGACGACAAGCGGCGCCAAGGCCGCAATTTCACGCAGCGACAGATCGCGCACCGGCGGCCGCGAGTGGTCGTGGGCAGGCTCCTTCAAGGGGCCGAAAAACACCCGCTGCACAAGATACAGCATGTACCAGGCGCCCAGCACGACGCCGAACACGGCCAACACGGAGATTACCTTATAGAACAACTCCAACGAAGCCGGCGCCGCGGTCCAGGCCCGCTGGAACATGCCGGCCAGCAGCAGAAACTCGCCGGCGAATCCGTTCAGCCCGGGCAGGCCGATGCTCGAGAGCGCGAGCAGCACGAAAAAAAACGCCAGAATCGGCGTGCGCCGCGACAGCCCGCCCAGCTCGCAAATGTGGCGGGTGTGATAGCGCTCGTAGATCATGCCCACGACGGCGAACAGCCCGCCGGTGGACAGCCCGTGGTTGATCATTTGCAGCACGCCCCCTTGGACGCCCAGACTGGTCAGGGCAAACAGCCCCAACATGCAAAAGCCCAGGTGGCTGACGCTCGAATAGGCGACGAGCCGCTTCATGTCGCTTTGCGCGAGCGCCACGAGCGCTCCGTAGATGATGCCCACGGCCGACAATCCCAGGATCCAGGGGACGCACGCGGCGGTGGCGTCGGGCAGCATCGGAATGCTGAACCGCGCAAAGCCGTAGGTGCCGATCTTCAGCAGGATGCCGGCCAGGATGACGCTGCCGGCCGTCGGGGCTTGCGTGTGCGCGAGCGGCAGCCAGGTGTGCAGCGGAAACAGCGGCACCTTGATGGCGAATCCGGCAAACAGGGCCAGAAAGATCCACAACTGGTACGGCGCACGAATCGGGTGCTCGGCCAGGCCTTCGGTCAAATCGGGAATCGAAAACGACATCACGCCGGTGCCGGAGTGATAGTAGTCCCAAAGCACGATCGCCAGCAGGCCCAGGAACGTCAGCAGGCTGCCGGCCAGCGTGTACAGAAAGAATTTCGCGGCGGCATAGCGGCGCTCTTCGTAGCCCCACACGCCCACCAGGAAAAACAGCGGAATCAGCGTGAACTCGAAGAAGATGTAAAACAGGATAATGTCCCGGGCCGCGAACACGCCGAGCATGCCGCTGGCCAACAGCAGTAGCAGGCTGTAAAACACGGCCGGGCGGTCGACGATCGACTCCCAGCTAACCAGCACGCAGGTGAGCAGCAAAAGCGCGCTGAGCGCAAACAGCCACAGGCTCAATCCGTCGAGCCCCACGCTGAATTGAATGTCGATGGCCGACGACGGGCCAAGCCACGGCAGGCTCGAAGCCGCGAACGGCTCCGCCAGTGGCTCGTAGTTCCACACCAGCACGCCCGCAAAAATGAGCGTCAAGATCGCGGTCACGAGCGCGCTTTGCCGCACCGCGATTTGCCCTCGGCCCGCCAGCACGCAGACGACCAGCGCGCCCGTGGCCGGCAGAAAGATCGTTAACAGCAGGATGGTCGACATCGAGTCCACGTTGAAACAACTCCGATCACCTAAGCACGGCGGCCAGGGCCGGCCAGATCAAAAGCGTCAGGACCAACACCACGACGCCCCACAACATGGCCAGCGCGTAGAACTGCACCAGACCGTTCCCCAGCGGCCGCAATCCGCCGGCCACCGCCGGCGGAATGCGCCCTACGAAATTCACCAGGCCGTCGACGATTCGGCGATCGACCCAAAAGCTGAGCCGCGCGAGCATCTCGAGCGGCCAAACCACCAGGGCCAAGTAAATCTGGTCGAAAAACAGTTTTCCGTAGGACAACAGGTACAACGGCGCCAGCACCCGCTTCAAGCCGAGCACCAGCCGATCGTCGCCCAGATACAAAAAGGCGGCCAGCCCAATGCCGACGACGGCCACCACGGTGCCGACTGTGCTGACCAGGCCGTGCGAATCGCCCGCGTGGGCGGCGTCGGGCGCGACCAGTGAATAAGCCAGCGCCGGCGTTTCTGCCAGGAAGCTGGCAAAACTCCCGGTCCAGGTGAAATAAGCTCCCACGACCAACGAGCAGAAGGCCAGGATTACAAGCGGAACGGTCATCACCGGCGGCGACTCGTGGACGTGATCGCCCGCTTCGTGCGGCAGTCGCTCGGGCCCATAAAACGTCAGGAAGAACGCGCGAAACGTGTAGAAGGCGGTTACGAAAGCAATGATCGTCGCCAGCCAATACAGCGCGAAAAACAAGCTTTCGTGCTGTCCCTTGTCGTAGGCCGCCGCGATGATCGCGTCCTTGCTCCAGAAGCCGGCGAACGGCACCAGGCCGGCCAGCGCCAGGCAGCCGAACAGAAACGTCCAATGCGTGATGGGCAGCCGCCGCCGCAAACCGCCGAAGAGGCGAATGTCGATCACGCCTCCCATGGCGTGCATCACGCTGCCGGCCCCCAGAAACAGCAAGGCCTTGAAAAACGCGTGCGTGAACAGGTGGAACATGCCGGAGGTAATGCCCGCCAGCGTTCCCACGCCGAGTCCCAGGAACATGTACCCCAACTGGCTGATCGTCGAGTAGGCCAGGATCCGTTTCAGGTCGGTTTGCGTCAGGGCAATCACGCCGCCGATCGCGGCCGTCGTGCCGCCGATAATGGCCACCACGCGCTGGGCGTCGGGCGAAGCGACAAATAGCGGCGTCGTGCGGGCAACCATGTAGGCCCCGGCCGTGACCATCGTGGCGGCATGGATCAGGGCGCTCACGGGCGTGGGCCCTTCCATGGCGTCGGGCAGCCACACGTGCAGCGGAAACTGGGCGCTTTTGCCGCAGGCTCCCAACATTAACAACAAACAAATGGCCGTTGCCACGGCGCCGCCGGCGAACAACTCGGGATGCGCGAGCCGCGTTTGCCCCAACACGCCGGCCACGCCGCCGGCATCGTGGAAGTTGAGCGTGCCGTAGGTGGTCCAGATCAAAAACAACCCCAGCGCAAAGCCAAAATCGCCGACCCGATTGACCAGGAACGCCTTTTTGCCGGCCGCCGCCGCTGGCGGCTTTTCATACCAGAAACCGATCAACAGGTAGCTGCACAGGCCGACCGCCTCCCAAAACACGTACAACAGGACGAAGTTGCTCACCGAAACGAGCATCGTCATCGAGAAGACGAACAGCCCGATGTAGCTGAAGAACCGCCAGTATCCGCGGTCGCCGCGCATGTAGCCGGCGGCGTAGATGGCCACCAGCATGGAGACGAACGTGACCATCGCCAGCATGATGGCCGAGAGCGCGTCGGCCCGCAGCGTCACGTCGATCGAAAACGGCAGCGACGCGGGCAGCGCGGCAGTTCCCGCGGCCGGTTCGGCGCTACTGGCCGATGCGGTGCTGATCGCCTGCTCAATCGTTGCCCAATTCCAGAATTCGTAGGTCGCTTCCCAGCCGATCATCGCCGTTTCGCCGGCCGCTTTTTCGTGCACTTCGGCCAATAACACGAGACTGGCGACGCACGAGGCAACGAGTGCCACCACAACCGGCACGTGGCTCTTTTCACGCAGCACGCTGCGGCCGAACACGGCCGTAACGATCGTTGCCGCCAGGGGCAACGCCGGAATCAAGACGAGCAGCGTGGGAATCGCGTCGGCCATGAGGTTTCGGTTGAAATAAAGGGGACAGGCACCGAGCGATCGCCAGTTCGTTGTGAGTGCTCGGTGTGCTCGGAGCCAGTCCCCTTGAATTCGGCTAAACGTGCGCCCGGTGCGTCAATTCTTCCAGATCGATAAAGGGGACAGGCACCGAGCGATCGCCAGTTCGTTGTGAGTGCTCGGTGTGCTCGGAGCCAGTCCCCTTGATTTCGGCTAAACGTGCGCCCGGTGCGTCAATTCTTCCAGATCGTGCTCGGGCTCCACGCCCGCGGGCACGAGCTTTGGCCACGTGGGTTCTTTTTCGGCGGGCTCCGGCATGCGGCGCTCGACGTACGGAGGTTGATTGTCTTCGCGCAACTTGTGCCAGACGGTGACGTCGAGCGAGCCCGTCTTGTGAAACAGCGTCAGCACGACCGCCAGCGCGATTGCCGCTTCGCAAGCCGCCACGGTGAGGATGAAGATCACCAGCATCTGGCCGCCCCAGTCGTCGTGATAGCGGCTCCAAGCCACCAGGCTCACGGAAACGCCCTGCAGCATCATCTCGACCGAAAGAAACATCACGATCATGTTGCGGCGGCTCGTGAAGCCCACTAATCCGATGCCGAAGAGCAGCGCGCCCGTGAACAGATATTTTTCCAACAGGGCCAGCTCATCCATGCGACGGCCCTCCGGGCTTGCGAATCTGGGCCACGATGGCCACCGTGCCCACCAGCGCCACCAGCAGGAGCGTGCCGGCCACTTCCACGGCCACCAGTTGCGTGCTGAACAACCGTGCTCCCAAATGGGCCATGTGCTCGTCGGCCAGGATTTCGCTTTCGAGCTGGGCGGTGGTAAAGGGCGCCCGCGGCCGCTTTTCTACCGATTGGTTTTGAAACACGCCCACCAGCACCAGCGTCAGCAATCCGACCAAAAGCGCCCCGGTCAGGGCCGAAAGCAACGGAGCCCAACTCACGCGGTCGTACGGAGCGTGACCTTCGGGCTGGGCCAGCATGAGCACGAACAAAAAGGTGACCAGGATTGCGCCGGCGTAGACCACGATCGTGGCCACGCCCAGAAACTGGGCCCCGTCGAACAGAAACAAGCCGGCGGTGCCCAGCAGCGACAGCGCAAACCAGATCGCCGAGTAAACCGGGTTGCGAAACGTGACCGTACACACGGCGGCGGCCACCGTCACGGCTGCCAGAGCGTAAAACACGCCGTCGGCGGTCCACGTGCCCAGGCCCGGCGATTCCCAGGCAAACGCGAGCAAGCTGCCCCCGACGAGCACCGTGCCCAGCCAGCGGCCCCCAGCGCTGGCGCGCGGCAGCAAAAGCCACATGCCGGCGGCCAACAGCAGCGTGGCCGCGGCGAGAATCGCCAGCGTCGCGATCATAGCGTGCCCCCCATCGCGGTCGATTTCATCGGCTCAGCGTCTTTCGTCTGGTCGTAAACGCTCAACAATTTTTCCTTGTCAAAAATCATCTCCTCGCGGCTGCGGCCCGTCAGGTCGAACAAGCTGGTGAGCTCGATCGCGTCGACCGGACACGCCTCTTCGCACATCCCGCAGAAGATGCAGCGCAGCTCGTCGATCGTAAAGCTCTCGGGATACTTCTCGCGGTCCGGCCAGGGGCTTTCCACACCCACGATGTCGATGCAGTGAGCCGGACACGCCGTGGCGCACAAGAAGCAGGCCACGCACTTGACGCGGCCCTGCTCGTCCTTGTTCAGCCGGTGGACGCCGCGATAGATGAGCGGGTTGTCAATCCTGGGCCGCGCCTCGGGATAGCTGACCGTCACCTTCGGGCCGAACAGGTGCCGGGCCGTCGTGGTCAATCCGTCGACGAACAGGGGCAAATACATCATGCCGGCAAGCCCCAGCTTCGGCTCTTCAATCCACTTGATGTCCGGGTCGTCGGGTTTCATGGCTCGTCGATCGGTTCGCGGTTTTAAGGGGTCGAAATCTGCCGCCGGCGGGCCAGCAGCTCCTCGGGCTCGAAATCGGGCGGGGCAAGCGCGTCCATCCGGGGGCGATTGTCGGTGTGCAACGGCGCCAGCAGTGCCGCAGCGACCCACGACACGATCGCCACGCCCCAGCCGACGCCGATCGCCAGCCATGCGCCGGAAGGCGCATGCTCCGTCCCGGCGACGTGCTCGTACTCGAGCACAATCGCCACGGCCACCAGGTTCACGAGTCCCAAGGGCAGCATCACCTTCCAGGCCAGGTTCATCAATTGGTCGAAGCGGAACCGGGGCCACGTCCAGCGGACCAGCATGAAAAACAGGATCACCAACAGCACCTTGGCCAGCAGCACCGCCACGCGCGCAAGCGCCAACGGCCAACCGATCGCGCCCTGGACCGGCCCGGAGAGGCCCCAGAAATGCCAGCCGCCGAGAAACAGGATCACGATCAGGAAGGCGCCGATGACCATGTGCAGGAACTCGGCAATCAGGAACAACAGCAGCTTCATGCCGGCGTATTCGGTGTGGTATCCGCCGATCAGCTCCTGCTCGCACTCGGGCAGATCGAACGGCAATCGGGCCGCCTCGGCAAAGGCCGCGATCAGAAAGACCGAGAATCCCAGCGGTTGGACAAAAACGTTCCACACGCCGCTCGTGGCCTGGGCGAAAACGATCGTCTCGAGCCGCAACGAGCCGGCCGCCAGCACGACGCCCAATATGCCCAGGCCCAGCGGAATCTCGTAGGCGATGAGTTGAGCGCTCGACCGCAGCGCGCCCAGAAAGCCGTACTTGTTGTTGCTCGCCCAGCCGCCCAGGATGACGCCGTAGACGGCAATGCTACTGAGCGCAAATACGTAAACCATGCCCACGTCGAGCCCGGGCGCCACGACCAGGTCGATCGGCCCGTCGACGCCCGGCACTTCGATCGGCAGGACGTCGCCAAAGGGCACGACGGCAAAGATGGCGATCGCCGCGGCCAGGATGGCGATGGGGGCCAGAATGTAGAGCGCCTTTTCGACGTGGGTCGGCGTGTACTCTTCCTTGAAAATGAACTTCAGCGCGTCGGCCAAAGGCTGGCCGAGCCCGAACAGCTTGATGTTCGTGAGTGGAATGCCGACGCGGTTGGGACCTCGGCGGTCCTGGATCCAGGCGGCCATGCGGCGCTCCAAGAGCACCAGGTAGGCCGCCGCGGTCAGCAGGATAAAGATCAAAATCGCAATTTTGACCAACGGCACGACAAGCGGCTGCATGAGCGATTGCCAGTCCATACGCGTTCAACCCGTGGTCGCGGCGGCGGCGGGCGCCGACGCCTTCAAGAGAATTCCCAATGGCCCGATCGTTTCGGCGGCGGCGGCGAAGAAGGCGATCTGGCTGGCGACTTCATCCAACACGCGTCGGGCCTTCACCAGCCCCGGCATGCCCAGCAACTCCCAAAACACGCCCGCCTCGACGCGCACGCCAGAGGGCGGGCGAATCGCCCACGGCACGCTTTGCAGCCGATCGGCATGATTGACGTACGAACCTTCCCGCTCGGCAAACGCCGCGCCGGGCAGCACGTACGCGGCGCGTTGGGCCAGCGGCGAGTCGAACAAATCCTGCACGACGAGGCACTGGGCGGCGGCCAACGATGCGGCCGCCCGCGCGTCGATCCAATCGCGCTTGTATCCGCCGCTCGTCCACACCGCGCGTTCGGCGGGCTCACCGCTGGTGAGCAATTCGTCGAGCGTCGCGGTGCGGCCCATGAAGTGCCGGACGATTTCCTCGACGCCGCGGCGGTTGGGGCATTTTTCGGCCCGGATCGTGAAGCCGCTTTTGAACGTTTCGTCTTCGCCGACAACCGGCACCGGCCCGAGCACCACGAGCGCCTGCGGGTCGACCGCCCGGGCATACTTGGCCAAAAGATAGGCTTCCTCGACGGTCAAATGAGGCGACAGCACGGCGGCCACGCGGCCGATTGCGCGAAACCGCTCGTCGATCTCGCGAAGCACGTCGGACCATTCCACCAGCGTGCGGTTCGCGCCGTCTCGGCGCTCGACGCTGGAGAGCCGCCGGTCGCTGTGGACGTGGTGAAAGCCATAGCGCCCTTCGTCGCACATCCACCACTGGTTGACGTGCGGATTCTCCCGCGGCTTGAGGCGATAGACCGTGTCCTGGTTCTCCTCCACGTCGATCGAGCAGCCGGTGGAGCAGCCGGTGCACACGCCCGGATGTTTCTTCATGAACCAGACGCGCTGCTGATATAAAAAGTCCTTGTCGCCCAAGGCGCCGACGGGGCACAGGTCGACGACGTTGCCCGAGAGCTTGTTCGCCAGCGGATAGCCGGGAAAGACGTCGATCTCCTCGCGGTCGCCGCGGTTGATCACCATCAGCTCGCCGCGGCCCGAGATTTCGCGCGTGAAGCGGACGCAGCGCGTGCACATCACGCAGCGGTCGACGAACAAGGTCACGGTGTCGCCCATTTCGCGCCGCCGGCTGGTAAACGGGCGAACGTCGGCCCGGCGCTCGTCCTGGCCGTACCGGAAGTGATAGTCCTGCAAGTAGCACTCGCCGGCCTTGTCGCAGATGGGGCAGTCGATAGGATGCCGGATGAGCAAATCCTCTTCGACCATGGCCCGGCTCTGTTTCACCTTCTCGCTGTTGGTCACGAAGACCGTGTTCGGCCCGGCCGGCGTCTGGCAGGCGGGCACGAGCTTGGGCAGCATGGCGACTTCGCCCGTCTGGGGATTGCGCGTGCCGGTTTCGACCAGGCACATGCGGCAACTGGCCACCACCGTCAGCCCGGGATGCCAGCAATAGTGCGGAATCTCGATCCCCGCGCGGCGCGCGGCTTCGATGCCGTTCGGGCGCTCGCCGGCAACCAGCTCTACTTCGATTCCGTCGATGATGACGATGGGCATGAAAGCTTACCCGCGCGGTTGGCAATACGGTGCTAAGCCGCAAGCGGACGTTAGGCGGTTTCGTTTAGTGGGCCGTTAGGACCGGCAGGGCCTCGACGGCTTCGGTGGTCATGTAGCCCGCGGGGTTGGTGCGTTTGATGTACTCTTCGAATTCACCGCGAAACTTGCGGATCGCGTTCTTGATGGGCCAGGCGGCGCCGTCGGCCAGGCCGCAGATCGTGGTGCCGGGAATGATGCCGATCGTATCGCCGATTTCCAACAGCAGGTCCAAATCGCGCAGGCGTCCGCGGCCCGCCTTGATGCGCTCGAGCATCGCCAGCGCCCAGAGGGTGCCTTCGCGGCAGGGCGTGCACTGGCCGCAGCTTTCGTGGGCAAAAAACCGGCAGCTATTGTGCAGAAAGTCGACCATCGAAACGGTCTCGTCGAGCACGACCACCGCCGCCGTGCCCAAGCCCAGACAGCCGACACGCCCCAAGGCGGCAAAGTCGAGCGGGGTGTCGAACTCGGCTTCGGCGAGCAGCCCCATGCTGATGCCGCCGGGAATGGCCGCTTTGGCCTTTCTGCCCTTCCACACGCCGCCGCCGAATTCGTCGATCAACTGCCGGCAGGTAATGCCCAACGGCGCCTCGTAACAGCCCGGCTTTTCGACGTGACCGCTAAGGCAATACAACTTCGGTCCGTAGCTGCCGGCGTCGCGCGGGTTGTTGGGATCGGCCGGCACGCCGATGCTCTTGAACCACTCGACGCCCCGGGCCGCGATCTGGGTCACGCAGCAGAGGGTTTCGATGTTGTTGACGACGGTGGGTTTGCGAAAGACGCCCTCGGCGGCCGGAAACGGCGGCTTGATGCGCGGCCAGGCCCGTTTGCCCTCCAGGCTTTCGATCAGCCCCGTCTCTTCGCCGCAGATGTACGCCGCCGCGCCGCGATGCAGATACATGTCGAGCGAAAACGGGCTTCCCAGGACGTTCTTGCCCAGGTATCCGGCCGCATAGCACTCGTCGATCGCGGCTTGCAGCCGCTTGTACGACAGCGGATATTCGTATCGCAGGTAGATGTAGGCGGTGGCGGCCCGCGTGGCGTAGCAACTGAGAATCGAGCCCTCGATCACCTGGTGCGGGTCTTGCTCCATCAGGATGCGGTTGTTGAACGTGCCCG
Organism: Pirellulales bacterium; assembly: GCA_040877415.1. Classification (GTDB taxonomy): domain Bacteria; phylum Planctomycetota; class Planctomycetia; order Pirellulales; family PALSA-1355; genus JBBDNV01. Next base: position 42,895 of record JBBDNV010000157.1, on the reverse strand, counting down.
GCTCGCTCTCGTCGGCGTTGATGCACATGTAGATCGGTCCGGGATGGTCCTTGGGCAAAAACGACCACTTGAGCCCCGTGGGAAAGCCGGCCCCGCCGCGTCCGCGCAGGTTGCTGCTCTTGATCAGCTCGACGAGCTCGGTGGGCGACATTTCGGCCACGACCTTCCGCAGCGCGCGATATCCGCCGGCAGCTTCATACGCCGCCAGCGTATGGCTGTTGGGCTTATCGATGTTCGCCAGCAGAACGGGTTCAAAGGGCGGCATCATTGGTCGTCGAGTGGAAGTAAGACGGCTACCGGTGGCCGCCCGTGACTGTACCTTTGCGGACTTCGCTCAAAAACGCCTCGGCCGACTGACTGGTCAGGTTCTTGTGCAACACCTCGGCGGCCAACATGCAGGGGGCAAACTCGCAGGCTCCCAAACATTCGGCGAACTCGAGCGTCAGCTTGCCGTCGGCCGTCGTTTCGCCCGGCCGGATGCCGGCCGTGCGGCACATGTGATCCAAAACTTCCTCGCCGCCGCGCAGCGCGCAACTGATCGAGCGGCAGACCCAGGCCCGGGTCTGGCCGTGCGGCCCCGCCTGCTTGAAAAAGCCGTAAAACGACAGCGTGTCCTGCACCTCGGCCGGAGCGAGCTGCAACAGTTCGGCGATCTCGACTACGGCCGCAAGCGGCACGTGGCGCAATCGCTCATTCACGACGTGCAGCGCCGGCAGCGTCACGGCCTGCCGCGTCGGGTACCGCGGAAAGTAGGCCTTGATCGCCTCGATCATTTCGTCGGTCAAGAATTTCATAGGGGTTGGGGGTCGGGCTTCCAGTAACCACTAATAACCAAGAACTAACAACTACCGATCCAGTTCGGCGGCGATGATGTTCAAACTTCCCAAAACGGCCACGACGTCGGAAAGCGTGTGGCCGCGGATCAAATGCGGGAACAACGCAAAGTGGATGAACGACGGCGGGCGGCAGCGGGCCCGATACGCCACGTCGCTGCCGTCGCCCACGAGGTAAAAGCCCAACTCGCCGTTGGGCGCCTCGATGGCGTCGTAAACCTCCTCCTGGGGCACGACGAAGCCGCGATTGGTCATCACCAGCTCGAAGTGTGAAATCGTGCCTTCGATGGTCTGGTAAACCTGCTGCTTCGAGGGGAGCGCGGTGCGCTCGTCGATGCCGACGTTGACCCCTCCGGCAGGCAGGTTCTCGATCGCCTGGGCCACGATTTTCAAGCTCTCGCGCATTTCGGCCATGCGCACCAGGTAGCGGGCGAAACAATCGCCCGCCGTGGCGCAGCACACCTGAAAATCAAAATCCTCGTACGCCAGGTACGGCTCGTCTTTGCGCAGATCGCGGGTCACGCCGCTGGCCCGCGCGATCGGGCCGGTGGCGCTGCGGGCAATGGCCTCGTGCTTCGAGAGCACGCCGACGCCCTTGGTGCGATCGACGAAGATGCGATTGCGATTGAGCAGCTTGTCCATGTCGTCGAGCGTCCTGGGAAAGTTGCGCACGAATGCGCGGATCTTTTCCACCACCAAGGGGCCGGCGTCGTACATCAGGCCGCCCACGCGGGTATAGCTGTTTGTGAATCGGGCGCCGCAGAGAGTCTCAAAAATGTCGTAGAGGACCTCGCGCTGATAGAAGGCGTACAGGAAGAACGTGAACGCCCCGACGTCGATCCCGACGGCCCCGTTGCACAACAAGTGGTCGCTGATCCGCGACAGCTCGGCCAGAATGGTCCGCAAATACTTGCAGCGGGGCGTGATCTCCAGCCCCAGCAGCTTTTCCACCGCGCCGTGCCAGGCGATGTTGTTCGCCAACGGCGAGATGTAGTTCATGCGATCGGTGACCGTCACGTACTGGTTGTAGTTCAGGTGTTCGCCGAGCTTCTCGAAGCCCGAGTGCAGATAACCGATGTCGGGGATCGCGTCGACGACCCGCTCGCCGTCAAGCAACAGCACCAGGCGCAGCGTGGTGTGCGTGGCCGGATGCTGCGGGCCGAAATTCAAGGTCCACACGTAATCGCGGGCCTCGGCCTGGGCCAGGTCTTCGACGGTTTTGGCTTGAACGACTGTCATCTTCCCGGAAGCCAATACTGCTTGCCAAAAGCAAATTCCGCAAGGGACCGATGGTCCTGGGGCTAAACGGTTCTCGTTCATCCTTCCGCGCGGCGCAGCACGGGGAAGTTGTGGCGCTCGCCGCGGCCCTGCAGCGGGTAATCCTTGCGCAGCGGATGGGCGGTGAACTCCTCGGGCAGCAGGATCCGCCTCAGGTCGGGATGCCCCTCGAAGCGGATGCCGAACATGTCCCACACTTCGCGCTCCATCCAGTTCGCGCCTTCCCACAACGGCACGGCCGACGGCACGCTCGCCTCGGGCTCATTGACGAACACCCGCAGCGTGATCCGCTCGTTGGTGCGGGTACCCGACAACAGGTACACCAGAGCGAAACGGTCCTGGGCGCCGCGGTAGTTCAGATAATCGACGCACGTGATGTCGACCAACAGGTCGAAGCCGCGAGAATCGCGCAGGAATTTCAGCACGCGCAGCAGCTCGTCGCGCGGCACGACGGCCCGCGACTGGCCGCGGAATTCGCTCCACGCGAGCGAGGGAAACTCGCTGCTGACGGCGGCGGTGGTCTGGCGATCAATCATTCGCGGTCCTTGCACGAAAGCACTCAGGCGGATTACGCCGCTTGCGCCTTACTCGACGCGAACTCTCTGCGGCAAGCGACTCACTCCGCGCGGCAGCGTAACGACGCTCAGCTCAACTAGCGCCCGTTTCGGCTGCTGGCGACTTCGCGCCGCGAACTCCCGACCGGAAATCGTGCCCTCGCGCTGAATCAACTCCTGCAAATCGATGATCGATTGAATCAACTGCTCGGGCCGCGGCGGACAGCCCGGTGTGTACATGTCGACCGGCAGGAACCGATCGATTCCCTGCACCACCGAGTAGGTGTCGAACACTCCGCCGGTCGATGCGCAAGCCCCCATCGAAATGCACCACTTCGGCTCGTGCATCTGCTGCCAGATGCGCTGTAACACGGGCAGCATCTTCATCACCACGCGGCCGGCCACGATCATCAGGTCGCATTGGCGCGGGCTGAAGCGCAGCACCTCGGCGCCAAAGCGGGCCAGATCGTGACGGCTGGCGCCGGTGGCCATCAATTCGATCCCGCAACAAGCCGTGGCGAACGGCATCGGCCACAGGCTGTTTTTGCGGCACCAACTGGCCAGCGCGTCGAGCCGGCTGACGACGACGTTTTCCGGCACCTCTATCGCCATCGGAAAACCCCCTTCCGCCAGGCGTACACAAAGCCGGCGACCAACAGCACGACGAATGCCAGAACCTCGGCAAATACCAGTCCGCGGCCGGTCACCCAGCCGGCTTCGATCGCGTGGTCGATGCCTTGCGGGTTGCGGCTGGCCACGGCCCACGGATAGAGGAACAACAACTCGACGTCGAAGACCAGAAAGGCAATCGCCACCAGGTAGAACCGCACGTCGAAGCGGCGTCGCGTGTCGTGGATCGGGTCCATGCCGCTTTCATAGGGCATCTCCTTGACGCGTCCGGTTTTGCTCGGACCGACCACGGCACTAACGCCCAAGAGGGCCAATGCCACGGCGATGGCACAGGCGGCGAACAGAAAGATCGGCAGGACGGCTTGTTCCATGGCGCGAGAAATCCCGGGAAACGGCCCACTTTGTGAATCTTGTCACAAAGTGGGCCCTAATAAAAGACCCGGTTCGGGTCTGGGTGCGAAAATCGTCGTAAATCCGGGCCCCTGTTTGGGGTGGGAACGCATCGAAAATGGTATCGACCCTCGTCGGGCCGGTCAAGCGCAGCACCGTCCGTACACGACGAACGGCCATCGCCCCCGTTTAGCCCGTCGCCGTTGGCTCCGGGCTAAACGGCACGCAAAGCGTTATCATGAGAACGCTTCTGCCCCCTTGCCGCCCGAGCGACGCCGGCCATGGCCTTGGACCTCACGCAAACATTAAGCGATCTGGTGGCGCTGCCCAGCGTCAACCCGATGGGCAAGAAAGTCAGCGACGCGGTGCATTGCGAGCACCGAGTCACCGACTATCTGGAATCGCTTTTTCGGTCGCTCGACGTTCCTTTCCAGCGTCAAACGGTCGAGCCGTTGCGCGACAACATCGTGGCGCGCATCGACGGCCAGAATCCGCCGGCCGAAGGCGGGCCGCTGGTGCTGTTCGAAGCCCATCAGGATACCGTGCCGGTTGACGGCATGACGATCGAACCGTGGACGCCGGTGGTGCGCGACGGCCGGCTGTACGGCCGCGGATCGTGCGACATCAAGGGCGGGCTGACGGCGATGCTTGGCGCCTTTGCGCGGTTGGCCGAAGAGCGGCCGCGCGGCATGCCCACGATCATCATGGCCTGCACAGTCAACGAGGAATACGGCTACTCGGGCGCGATGGCGCTCGTGGAGCTTTGGTCGCAGCCGGGCTCAATCATTCCGCGCCGTCCCGACGCGGCGATCGTGGCCGAACCGACCGAATTGCAGGTCGTCGTGGCCCACAAGGGCGTGGCGCGCTGGCAATGCCGCGCTCACGGCCGGGCCACGCACAGCTCGCAACCGCACCTGGGCGTCAATGCCATCTTTAAGATGGCGCGCGTGCTGGGGGTGCTCGAGCGCTATCATGACGAAGTGGCCACGAAAATGAGACCGCACCCGTTGTGCGGAACGCCCACGTTGAGCGTCGGCGTCATCGCCGGCGGAATGAGCGTCAACACGGTGCCCGATTCTTGCACGATCGACATCGACCGGCGGCTGATTCCCGGCGAAGATCCAAACGAGGCCTATCGGCAGATCGTCGATTATGTGACCAGCGAAACCGGCGGCGACGAAGCGATCGAGCACAAGAAGCCGTACTTGATCGGCTTTGGCCTGTCGGACCAGAGCAACGGTCCGCTTGCCGAGCGCATGGTGGCAGCGGCCCGGGAGGCACAAGTCGCCAGTCGTTCGACGGGGGTTCCTTACGGCACGAACGCGGCCGCGATCAGCGCCGCCGGCGTGCCGTCGATCGTGTTCGGGCCCGGCTCGATCGACCAGGCCCACACCGCCGACGAATGGCTCGCGCTCGATCAATTGGCCCGGGCCAGCGAAGCTCTCTACCGATTTGGCTGCCGCGGGCTGAACGTTTAGCCGCGCGTCTCGAAAAATAAAGGGATCGAGAGTCCGTGCGACTCCCGACCCCTTCGAATCGCGGCCCCGTTTCAATGGACCGACCCCGTTTCGGCAATGGTTGCCACGGGTGGCCGTCCGCGGGTCTGGGGTGCTGGTTCTCACCAAAGTCAGTGAATTCCACGCACGTGGTTAAGCACAGGAGACCCGACGGCCACCGGTGGCAGCCAAATCCAAACACCGGCGCGTCAGGAACAATCAGAACTGGTCGAGAATGAAGTGGTGGCCGGCGTGATACAAACGGCCCTCCGGAAACATGTTCATCCACTGCTTGTTGTACACCGGCACGCGCATCTCGGGTGGATAACGGAAGTACAAATCGTTGGAGCTCTGAAAATACTCGCTCGCCCAGAAGTTTTGCGGATAGTAGACGTAGGGGTAGTGGTAAAGGCGGTTCCAATCCTGGGTGCTGTAGCTGCCGCCCCATTGCCGGCCGAAAGCCTGCTGGCCGTAATTCTGAGCGAAGGGCTGTTGGGCTCGGGCATCGCGGGCAGCCAGCACGGTCAAAGCCGCCGCCGAGCAAGCGATGAGCAACATCCGGCGGACCATCGAAGATTCCCCCCTGTGTGAATCCAATTCGTGCGGACGCGCGGCACTTGGGCCGCTGGCGCGTCCGGGGTGCCTGGGTCTAACTACAGCATCGGCAGCCGTCACAGACCGTATTGAGGGAATATTCGTCAGAACCGTCACGGTCAGGCCGCTCGCCGTCGGTCAGGATGCAGGTCCGGGCTTGTCCTGACGCTTGGAGCGGTGTTACGAATCCGTCGTCAGGGCAATGATGCTAGCTACTGGGGCATCTTGCCGGCCGCCAATTCCCTGTCCCACTCGTCCATCAGGGGCCAGTCGACGGCACAGGTGCCGAAATCGGCCATGTGCAGATAGCCCTCGAGCCGCTTAATGGCCGCATCCAACAGCGCGTCGTCCTTGCGGAAGATCGGCCCGTGGCTGGGCAGAAGCCACTCGACGTCGCTTGCGCGAATCCGTTTGAGCGATGCGATAAAGGCCTGAATGTCGCTGCCGTGATGAGCGTCGATCGCGCCCACGCAGCCGTCGCGATAGATGTTGTCGCCGCTCAATAGCAGCTTGCCCAGTCGGAACGAAAGCTGGCTGTCGGTGTGCCCCGGCGTGTGCCAGACTTCGAGCTCCAGTTGGCCGACGCGAATCTTGTCGCCCTCGTCGATCAAGGCGTCCAGCTTCACCGGCGGCATTTCGAGGTGGATGTCCTGCGCGGCGATTTCGGCAAACGTCTTGATCCGATCGCCGGTGGCCAGGGTGTCGGCGGCCAGCCGATGGCCGACGAGTTTTGTTTTCAGCAACTGGTTGATCCTGGCCATCCCCTGGCTGTGGTCGACGTCGGCGTGCGTGGCGATCAGCATCTTGCAGTGCGACAGGGGAAAATCGAGCTGGCGGATCAATTCCACGATCTCGTCGACCGTCTCGTCGTAGCCCACGTCGATCAGCAGCCACTCGGGGCCGTCGAAAATCAGATACACGTTGCAGCCCAGCCGCTCGCCGGCCTGGTGATTGATTTCGATGACGTGTGGGAAGACGGGCTTCCGCTGAAGCATGGCGTTTGTCCTTCCTGCATGGGCCGCCGAAGAGGCCACTTGCGCACCATCGGCGATGCTGCCGCAGGGGTCGACCGTAATCGCGACTGTGTGCCCTTGGCGAAAGTGAGGAACCGGCAAAGCACCGAATTCTAAAGCCGGGCTTGCGGCACGGCAAGCGCCCCGCGCCGGCCGCGCTTGCCTAACCATCGCCGGGGGCCGTGGATTGGGCCGCCACGATGGCCGCCAGACCTTCCCGATAGCTCGGATGCGCAAGCCGCACGCGAAGCTCGCCGAGCATGCGCGCGTTGTCGACGCGTTTGTCGGACGCGGCTCGTGCGCTGGCGGGTGAATCGACCGGCGAAGTCGCGAAGCAGGGCGAAGGCGCGCCCAACAACCGCGCCAGTTCTTCGTAGTACCGGCGCCGCTCGACCGGGTGGCCGTCGGAAACCACGTACGTGCGCGGCGGCACGGCGCGCTCGTCGGCCGCCAGCACGGCGCTGGCCGCGTCGTCCACGTGAATCAAATTCAAAGATCCATTCTGCGGCGCGGCGATCGGCCGAACGCGGCGAATTTCGCCGGCCAGCGGGATGCGGCCCGGTCCGTACAAGCCGGCCATCCGCAACACGACGCCGCGATGGCCCAGCCGATGCGCGGCCAGTGCCCTTTCGGCGGCCAAGCACGCGCGGCCGCCCTCGCGCGTGGGCGCCGTGGTCGATTCCTCATCCACCGTTTCGCCCTGCGACTGGCCATAGACGCCGGTTGAGCTCGTGTAAATGATCCTCGCCGGCTCGCCCGGCAGCGCGTCCAGGACCGATCGCAATCCGGACGCGTACACTTCATGAATCGAAACGCCGGACCCGCGATCGTAGCCCACTGCGTACAGCACGGTGTCGGCAGCCGGCAGATGTGCCAGGCTCGCCGGCCGCAGCACGTCGGCCACGATTGGCTGGTAGCGTTCCTCGGCAAACCGCCGGGCATGCTCCGCGTCGCGGGTGACGACAAACACTTCGTGCCCCGCATTGCGCCACCGCCGCGCCACGCGCGACCCCAGGTATCCGCAGCCAACGATCAATTTGGACATGGCTTACTCATCCAGGCCGCGGGGCGGCTCGTCGGCGCCTTGAGGATTCGCGCGCAGGCGTTCCAGGTAGGCGGAGAGCATGATCTGGGCGGCCAGCTTGTCGAGCCGGGCTTTGCGCTTTTTCTTGCTCAATTGCGCGGCGGCCAGGTGTATTTCGGCCTCGTGCGTCGTGAAGCGCTCGTCGAAGAATTCGACGCCGACGCCGGTCGCTTCGGCCAGCCAGCGGCCAAAGCGCCTCGCTTCGGCCGACTTCTCGCTTTCGCGGCCGTCCAGGTGCAGCGGCAGCCCGACGACGAACCGCACGATCTGCTCCTCGTCCACGAGCCGCCGGAAGCGCCGGCGGTCGGGCTCCTCGCCGCGCCGCACGTAGGTTTCGTACGGACTGGCGATCGACGCTGCGGCGTCGGAGACGGCAATGCCGATGCGCACCGTCCCGTAGTCGATTCCCGCGATTCTTCCGGGTGGACGATTCACCGCGATTGCACCACTATTGCTTGGCACGCCCCGGGTTGCCGGCTTGTCGCGCGAGCGCGTCCTTGCCGGCCGGCCCGATCGGCTGACGCGCCTGGGCGGAAACGAAATACCCGTGCTTGAGGAAGCGCAGCGTATACTCCTGGACCGTGCGATCGTCCATCATCAGGGTGTGGATGACCGGCAGCACGGCAAAGTCGGCGGCGCCGGCCAAGCGCGTGGTCTCGACGCTGATCACCAGGTCGTTGTCGCCTTCGAGCAATGGGTTATAACCGCGCCCGCCGCGACCGCCGGCCAGGATGCCGAATTCGCAGGCCGGCGTGGCCAGGTTTTCCACCAGTTCGCTCCACTGGCGGGCCAACTGGCTCGCGGACGCTCCGGCCACGACGTGGAATAATCCGACGCCGCCGAGCGCCTCGGCCATCTGAGCGCCCTGATTGGGCGGGCCGAGCATCACGATCCGCTTGATCCGCTCGTCGGGGCGCAGGCCCCATTCGGGCCGCGTGTGATCGGCCAGGTAGTGGCGCACCACCAGGTTGCCCAGGCTATGACCGACGAAGTTCAATTCGCCGATCCCGTCGAGAGTCTCGATAATCCTGGCGAGCGAGCGGGCATGGTCGGCCATGCTGCCGCGCGTCGTCGGGTAGTTGACGTTGAACACCGTGTAGCCGCCTTCCTCGCGCAGATAACGGCAAATGCGGCTCATGGCCGACGCGCTGCGAAACAGCCCGTGCAACACGATCACGGCCGGGCCCTGCATCGGCGTCAGGCCGCGGCGCTCCTTGATCTCCTCGAGCTTGCTGCGGCATTCGTCAAAAGTGCCCCAGGCATGCCGCAGGTTGTAGCCGTCCAGCAACCGGTAGTGGCCGGTAAAAACGTTGCGCTGGATGTGCCAATCGTGAAAAAACAGCTCGTCGGCCCAGAACTGTTTTCCGCCGAGCGTCGGGGTGACGGCGTTCATGTTGCCGGTCGAAGGCTGTTGCGCTTCCACGTCTTCTGCCCTGGCCCACCAGGGTCTGAACACCTGGCTGGCGGCGAATAAGAAACTTGCGGTAAAGCTGCGTCGATCCATGGACCCTGCTTTCAAAGGTACTCGTGCCAACCGCGGTCCGCAATCACTTTGACCAGTTGGCGGATCGCCTCTTCGTCGTGCTTGTTGGCCACCAACGTCGCGTCGGGCGTGTGCACCACGATCAAGTCGGAAACGCCCAGCGTGACGATCAAATGATCATCGCCGCCGCGAACGATCGTGCCGCTCGTGCGCAGTCCGAGATGCCGGGCCGAAATCGTGTTGCCTTCGGCATCGGACCCTTGGAGCCGGGCGATCGCCTGCCAACTGCCCACGTCGTCCCAGGAAAACGGGGCCTCGACCACCACGACGTCGGCGGCATGTTCCATCACGGCATAGTCGATCGATATGCCGGCGATGGCCGCGAACTCGCGGGCGAAAACTTCGTCGTAGCCGGCGGTGTCGGCGGCCGCGACGATCGTTTTCAACCGGTTCATCATTTCCGGCTGGCGCTCTTCGAGCGCTTGCAGAATCGTGGCGGCCTTCCACACGAAGATTCCCGAATTCCAATAGAACGTGCCGGCCTCTACATACTTCCGTGCTACGTCGGCCTGAGGCTTCTCGCGGAATTGTCGAACATGGAAAACGATCTGTCGTTGATCACCTACCTCATCGTCACTGACAACCGTTCCATCGCGTTCCTCGCCGTTGAAACCATCGCCTGAGGCATCAAAGGGCGCGCCGCGCTCAATGTATCCAAATGATTCCGCGGGGTAGCTAGGCCGAATTCCGAACGTGACAATTCGATTCGTGGAATGCTCAACAAGTTTTTGCGCGAGCGTAATTGCTTCCTGAAAGGCCTCGTCAGGCGAAATCACGTGGTCCGAAGGCATCACGGCCATGATGCCGCCGGGGTCTTCGCGGACGATCCGCAGCGCGGCCAGGCCGATGCACGGCGCCGTGTCACGGCGGCACGGCTCGCCGATCATGGCGCGCGCAGGAAGCTGTGGAAGCTGGTTTTTGATCTCGTCGACCAGGTGCGCGCCGGTGACGATCAGAATCCGCTGGGGCGGAACCAGCGCGCCCAGTCGATCGACGGTCGACTGGATCATGGTGCGCTGGCCCACCAGGCGCAGCAGTTGCTTGGGGCGCGCGGCGCGGCTTTCGGGCCAGAACCGCGTTCCCGATCCGCCGGCCATGATGACTGCATGAAGCATCGTTGTGCTAACTTGTCCAGAGCCACATTCGTCGCGCCAAGGGTGCCATGCTCACGCACGCGTGAGCATGCCCGGCACGCTCGTTCAACTCATCCATGCTCACGCACGCGTGAGCATGGCACCCGGCACCCGGCACCCGGTATTTTTCACGGCACATGAGAATTGTTCCCGCCGCGGGGGCCTTAGCCGCGTGTTGAAAAACTGGGACAGGCACCTCGCGACCGCCGTTTTTCGCGGGTCTGGCCGCGACGTGCTCGGAGCCAGTCCCATTTTTCAACGGCCTGTTAGGCTAGCAAAAATAGCGCGGTCCCGTCACGGCCATTCCGGGACGGATTTGGGCCGCCAGCTCCTGCGCATTTTGTGCAAACATCGGGCTGACCTCAACGGCCACGCCGTCGGCCACTTCGCAGCCGGCCGCCCGAAGCCACCCGGCGTGCAACGCTATCATTTGAGCCTGCGCGCTTTCGGGCGTATCGGCATCCGCGCCGGGCGCGTTCTTGACCGGCGCGAAGGCTCGTGCCGGGTCGACTTCGACGACAATTGCCCGGCGCGCCGCCGGCAGCAGGTCGAAGATAAACCGCTCGAACTTGATCGCGTTCGGCTGGCGCGGCGCAATGGTCCGGCCCGCGGCGTCGACGTAGCCGACCGCTTTCTTCGCCGCGTGAAACGGCAGCGCCGCGGTCGTGGCGGCCATCGATTCGAGAAACGCGGCGTCGAAAACGTGAATGGCCGTGTTGCCGGCCCAGAACACCGGCCCGCCCTCCGGCCCGCGGCGCTCGACGATTTCGTCTTCAAGCGGGTTGAGATCGCTGTATTCGATCATCCGCATCTGGCCGTCGATCGACACGACGTTTCCCACGCGCTCGCGCGAATGACGCTTGGCCACCACCAGCGTCGAAAGGTCGGAGTCGGAGAGCAAATGATAACCGAGAAACAGCGGATCGCACATTTCCACCAGCGGATTGTCGACCTGGCAATAGAACAACTGCCGCAGGCCGCGGGCCCGGATGTCCGCCAGACAGCCGCCGGCAGCCAATGCCGGCAGCGTGCCGCCGTGGCCGTCGGGACTCAGTGCCAGCTCCCCCTTCGCGGCCAGCAGCAACCGGCCGGTGACCGCGTCAACCGCGGGCATCGCTGCCTGGCAAAAGATTCTGACGTCTTCGCTCGCCAGGCCGAAGTATTCGTTGGCCGCCAAATATTTCACGGTGTCTTCGTGCGTGGCAGGGCTGGTCATCAGGTACAGCGGAATCCGCATTTGCGCGGCGCGCGACCGGGCCGCAATTTTTTCGAACAGGATTTGAAACAGCGACGCGCCCGAAACCGGTCCGATCGAAAACATCCCCTTGGGACGCTGGAAACCCAGCCGGGTGCCCTGCCCTCCGGCCACCAGAATCACGCCGACGTGGCCGGCTTCGAGCGCTTGTCGGCCGCGCTGGTGCGCCTGCTCCGGCGAGACCGACGGACGGCGCTCGTTGAGACGAAACGCGGGGGGCGCGGCAGCGCGGCGAGCCACGCGAGCCCAGTCTTCGCCGGCGACCTGATTGCGAAACAGCTCGTCGAGAAGCCTTAAATCGAGCTGTTCCACTTGAGCGGCGAGCCTGTCGCGCTTTTGCGGATCAAGCTCGTGCCAAAACGCCAACACGTGCTCTTGGGAGAAAGCGGCCAGGTGCCTGACGAGCTCGTCATCGTTTATTGCGCGGTTCACAGTCGAAAGGTCTCCGGATTCGGCCGCCGCGAGCCAGCCGTTAAAACCACCCGCGCACCCAGGCCCACGCCAATGCGCAGAGCAGCGGGAACAGCCCGAAGATCATCAAATAGGTGATCATCGTCGTCCGAACGTGTCGCGGCCAGCGGGCCATACGAAGATTCTGCTATGGAATGGACGATTCTTCAACGCGAAAGCGAACAAGCGGCCGCGGCGGGCCCTCTATTATTACTATCCCGCCGCCGGCCGGCCGGCAAACGGCCCCACGCTGGTCCTGGGGCACCCGGGAGAATTATATTGACCAGCCGAGCGGCAAACTCTTGGAGGAGCAGGATCAACATGACGCATCCCTATCGCTGGAATATCGCCGATCACGCGGCCGGCTACGACGCCGCGGCCCACGTGATTCACCCCTATTACGTGGAAATCCAGGACACGATCCTCGACCAGGTTGCCCGGCCGCGCGACGCGGAATTCTTGCTCGTGGATTTAGGGGGCGGATCGGGGCGATTGTCCGAAAAGTTTCTGGCCCGATTTCCGCGCGCTACGGCCATCGTCGTCGACCAGTCGGCGCCGTTTCTGGAAATCGCCGCCAGCCGGATGGCGCCCTTCGCGGGCCGCGGAACATGCTTGACCGCGCGGCTCCAAGACGATTGGGCGTCGGCTTTGCCCGAAGCGCCCACCGTGATCACGAGCATGTCGGCCATTCACCATCTCACTCCCGACGAGAAACGGCAGCTTTACCAGCGCGCGTACGAGGCGCTCGTGCCGCTGGGCATTCTCTTGAACGGCGACGAGTGTCGCGACGCGGACGACGCCAAATATCGGGCCCGGCTCGAACAGTGGGCGGCCCACTTGCTCCAGATCGTCGACGACGGCCGGGTCAGCGAAACCATGCGGCCGATGTTCGAGAAATGGAAGGAACGCAACGTGACCCGATTCGACCAGCCGCGCGCCAGCGGCGACGATTGCCACGAAACGGTCGAGGCCCAACTGGGCTACCTGTGCGACTGCGGATTCCGCAGCGTTGGCACGCCCTGGCGAAAAGAGATGTGGGCCGTGCTGGAAGGCGTCAAGTAGCCACCGAGGCCTTATGGTCAACCGCCGCCTGTTTGCGAACGCGCGAGCCCTGCGAACCTGGTCTCTGCGATGCGTGATGGTCGCGGCGGTTTGGCCGGCTTCGGCGCTGGCCGCGAGCGACATTCCGCTTGCCGAGGGAACGGTCGTCCGGTTTGCCGACGTACGCGACGGCATCGAGGCATTGACTCGGCGCGACGACTACATCAAGCGGATGAGTCCATTCGACCGGCAGGTTCGGCTCCGGACCGACCGCGACGTGAGCGAGGACGAACTCGTGGCCTTTGTGGCGGGGCACGTTGTGCCGTGGACCGGCGCGGATATCGAAAAGCTGACGCCGCTCGTCGAGGAGCTGGCCCGAAAAATCGCCCCCTGGAAACTCAAGCTGCCGCCGGTGGTGCTGCTGGTCAAGACCACCGGTCGCGAGGAAGGCGGGGCGGCCTATTGCCGCGGCTCGGCGATCGTGCTGCCGCAAAACATGGTGGACGGCGGCAAGCTGGCCAGAATCCTGCCGCACGAGCTGTTTCACGTTCTCAGCAGCCACAATCCCAAGCTCCGCGACGCGCTGTACGCCACAATCGGCTTTCAGCCGTCGAATGAAGTGCAACTGCCCGAACCGCTGCGGGCGAGAAAGATCACGAACCCCGACGCGCCGGTGATCAAGCACTACATCACCGTGACGCGGGGCGGCCGGCAAATTCAGCTCGTGCCCGTGCTGTTTTCCAAGACTCCCGGCTACGACCCGGCCCGGGGCGGCAGCCTTTTCACCTATCTGACCTTCAAGCTGATGGCGGTGGAAAATGCCGGCGGCGAGTGGCGGCCTGTGCTCGACGCCGGCAATCCCGTGTTATGGGATCCCGACGACGTGCCCGGCTATCACGAGCAAGTGGGCCGCAACACCCGCTACATCATTCATCCCGAGGAAATCCTGGCCGACAATTTCGTCTTCCTGCTCGACGGCCGCATCGAGGTGCCCACGCCCCGGGTGCTGGAAAAAATGGGCGAAGTCCTGCAGGCCGCGTCCGGAGAAAACCACGAATGACAACCACCAAGACACCAAGACTAAAGAGCGAAGGAGGTTGTCTCTACTTTCCTTGGTGCTCTTGGTGTCTTGGTGGTTATCCTTCTTCTTCCAAGGAATTGGCCGGCCGCTCTTGAATCGAGAATTCGATCAAGACGCTCGCCGGTTCCTCGGCCGGCTGGTCGAGCTTGACTTCGAACCGCACGCCGCAGGCCAGCACCTGCGCGACCTTGATCGCCGCCGGCGGCCCATCCATTTGTTCGGCGAAACACTCGGGCACGCGATCCATCGGTGGGCAAATGGCCACGTGGGCCGCGGCGTGACGCTGCGCCGCGGCAAAGTCGACGCGCAGCCAGCCCTCGATCACTTCGCCCGTCTCGCGCTGCCGGCGGATCATGCTTTGAGTTACCGCTTCGTCGCGGTCGGATTCAATGGCCGGAGCATTGCAGACTCCCGGCCGTCCGGCAGCCCCGCGTGGGGCGAGCGAATCGAGCGGCGCTTTAGCGTGCCTGGTCGCGGCGTCGGACTTCACCCGCAGCCGGCCCCAACTGTAACCCTCTTCCAGAAGCAAAACTCCAAATAGTGCCACCAGTCCCAGCGTGCCGCTCCCTTCAAGCGAGACGGCCGCCGCCCAAATCACTAGCACGCTCGAAGGCGCGGCCCACAGTGCAAAGGCGGCGGCGCGGGGAAGCGGCACGGCGACAAACGTTTTGCGAAACAATACGGCCAGCGCGGCCAGAACGACGCCCAGACCGGCGAGCAGCCCCGGCGAAAGCGGCTCGGCAAGCGCGCCGGTCGCGCGGCGCGCGCAAATCACCAGCCCGGTCAAAGCAAGCAAGCCGATTGCCGAAATCGCCAGTACGCGCCCCAGCCGAGACAACACCGGCGCGGCGAGGCCCATGCCGACCGGAGGGCCAAACGTGGTTGATGCGTCCATGCCTGTTCAACCTTACTGTGCGCCTTGCCCCCTCACGGGGACCCTCTCCCGCCAGGGGGGCTTTGCACAATAAGGCCCCTCTGCACAAAAAGGGATGAGTCTGCACAAAAACTCTTAATGCCAGTTTCCCATCACTAAGTACCGGGAGAACACGTCGTCAAGCCGCTTTTTGGCGATGCCTAGCTGCTGTTGCTTCTCTTGCATTGCAGTGAATCGCTTGGCGATCGACTTTTGCGCCCGAACGTCAAACCCACCGCCCTGCTTTACGGGAATCTCTAGCGACAGAAGACGCATATTTGAAAGAGACGAGCGGAACGATCGATCAAAAGTTTTCTCGGATCGAAGAAGGCACAACGCATAGAGCAGATACTCTGGCATAATCGATTTGTCGAGTATCTGAATCGCCCCGCAATGATCTGTCGTGGCAAACTCCTCTCCAGAGGCAATCAATTTGTAGTTGAACAGGCTGTTGTCGATCCCCCATAGTATGGCAGGGTAGTTGAAATCAGAAATGTTTCCTTTCTCGACGAACCCCATCGGCTGAATCGCATTGGCGCTGAATAGCGGAATGTTGCTGTCGTCGTCAGTAATGTCCTTGAGAAGCACACGCTTGCCGATAAATGTTTTGAAGCATGACTCGTCTCCCAAGAGTACGGCCCTGTGCTGCATCTCGGCCAATGGATTCGCAGAAATGAACCGGTCGTAATCGGCGACAGCCCCGTTGAACGCTTTAGTTGCCGCATCGACCTCTGGCTTTTCGGCGGCATTGGTGCCTTCCTCTACGCCGGCATCAATCAGTTCTTGCTTCGTCCACCATCGATCTATAACCCAGTGAGGCTCTTCGCGGAATCGCACAATATCTAGAATCTTACAGCGGCCGGTTTCCCTTTCCAGCATCTTCCTCGTCGCGTCACCAGTTGCCGAGAAGATCTTATAGAGGCTTTCCATTTGAGGGAGGTCATCTTCTTCGATTTCCTCCCGGTGGACGCTCTTTAGCCGTTCACCGATATTGGAAACCAGATACGTAAAGACGGGTTTCGTCTGTGCGTCATCTGGGTTGTGCTTCTTTGTAAGCGCGATGATGTAGGTGTGTTCGGAATTCGCGTAGAAGGTACGCAAAGGCAGAGATACGATTGCATCGAGGTAGCATTCGCGCAGGATATGGCTTCGTAGTTTTTTACCACCCACCCGTCCGAGTATGCCGTCTGGAACAATGACAAATGCCCGGCCGCCCTTCTTGAGTGATCGGACGATCCACTCCATCGAGAGACCTTCCAAACCTAGCGCATTCACGGGGTATTTGGTTGAAGTACGCGGGGTCCGCTTGATCTCTTCTTTGATGATGCCAGAGCCGCTTGTGACATAAGGCGGGTTGCTCAGGATGAAATCGTACTTCTCCTGCTCTTGGTCGATGATGTGCCCGAAGGTCCCGAGATTGTCCTTAAAAAGAATAAACGTGTCGTTGAATGCGCGGGAGAACTCCCCAGAACAAGTGGGATACGCAAAGACCAACTCCGAGAGATAAATGAGCATGTTCGCCTTGGCGAGAATGATGGTCCGCTCGTCATCGCGCTCAAAGCCTTTGTCGAAACCGTGAATCACAAACGGCACCGATATGGTCTTGTCCGCCGCTGGGGTATAGCAGCATTGCATTCCCTCATTCATGTTCAGAATTTCAAGTGGGAATCCTCCTACGCCACAAAACGGGTCACAGATGCGCGTGCCCGCAGACCGAAAGGAAGGCGAGTCAAGCGAGGCCATGCGGATAATCGATTGGATGATCCGGCGCGGCGTGAAATACTGGCCCAATGCCGCGACTTCCTGCTTCAAAAAGCTCTCGTAGACCTTCGTCTTGAACTGCTTGTCAATCTTAGTGAGGCCGCCAAATTCTTCGGCGTACTTATGCAAATGGTCCAGTGACCGACGGAATAGGACCGACTGCGAAAGGTTGGCTTCCCCGTTCTCTGCAACAAAGATCGTTCCGTTGATGATGGTCGTACCGTCTCCACCCGCCGGAAAGAGCTTGTATATTTTCTTCCGGGTGTTTTTCGCGTAAAAGTCTAGGGCTTCTTCTGGGTCCTCCATTGCCTTCTCTCGAATCCGATTGAATGCAATGTCATCCGGCAAAACCCGCAAGTCGCTCAGGAACTTGAAGATGAATAACTCGACGACGTTGTAGAGGCATTTGACGGGTGACTTCCCCGTCGCAACCCAAATCGTTTGCCATAGGCGAGTTGCCAATGGTGTCGGGTCGATGAGCCGTGGTCGCCGGATGGTGGAATTCGTTGCGCTGACCGAGGCGTCGACTTCATCCAGTAGGTATTCCAACAAGGTCGGGTTCCTAACGGCGAATGCGTGAAAGACGGTTTCTAGGTCGTTGCCCTCCATGTCCTGAATTCGCTCGCCATTCAGTGCATTGATCCAAAATGTCTTAGTTGAGTCAGTGACGATCAAAATCTTGGAAAGCGCTTTGGCTACCTCTAATTCCTGGGCAATCGCCTTGTTGATTTTTCTTTCGGAAGACAAATCCTTGGGCTGCTTGTATTCGACAACAGCCTTTATCCTGCCGTGGTACACAATCAAGCCATCTGGTTTCTTAGCCTCTAGCTTCTCGTAATTCTTCTTCGGGATGATGCCTGCGTTCCTAAGCTGCGCGAGGGTTGTATTGCCAAGTCGGTAATACGTGTACTTGCCGATCTGGAATGGAATGGTCTGGAGAAGTTCTTCGCTCATGGCTAGCTAGACCTTCTTCGGCTTATCCCAGTACGGATTTTTGCACTTAGGGCACACGGTCGGGCGCTTTGACGCGCGCGGCTGCCACTCGTGCCCGCATCTCTCGCAACGAAAACCGGGTACTTTGAGCATGATCTTGGCCATAGCTGGTATATTACCAGAAAATACATTATTTACAAGTAAATTACCGCCAAGGCATTGACATGTCGACCTTCTCCATGATTAAGGCGAAGTTCCGTGACCACGTGCGCCGCAAGTCAGACGTGGCGATGGTCAACGAAGTGCTCTGCAAGATCGTCTGCCACAATATCTGCTGCCTGATCCAGGAATCCTACGAGCTTGGAATCGAAACGACTTTTTGGGCAGAATCGCCAGTTGCACAAGAACTAGCTATGATCTAGGGGTTCTTGTGCAAAGCCCGCCAGGGGTGAGGGAATCGCGTAGCACCACAGGGTCTCTGTCGTATTAAGTTCGCGCGGCCACGGCGCCGCCGGTTGCCTGGGCCAACTCTTTGGCGCGGTGCGTCGATTCCCAGGTGAAATCGGCGTCGTCGCGGCCAAAGTGTCCGCCGGCCGCCGTCTTGCGGAAGATGGGGCGGCGCAAGTCGAGATACTTGATGATGCCGCCGGGCGTCAGCGGGAACAGTTCGCGGACGACTTCACAGATCCGCTCGTCGTCGACCTTTCCGGTGCCCCCGGTGTCGACGTGCACGCTGACCGGCTCGCTAACGCCGATGGCATAGGCCAACTGCACCTCGCAGTGGCTTGCCAGACGCGCGGCCACGATGTTCTTGGCCACGTGCCGGGCGATGTAGGCGGCGCTGCGGTCCACCTTGGTGGGGTCCTTGCCGCTGAACGCGCCGCCGCCGTGGCGTCCCCAGCCGCCGTAGGAGTCGACGATGATCTTGCGGCCCGTCAATCCGCAGTCGCCGTGCGGCCCGCCCACGACGAAGCGGCCCGTCGGATTGATGTGGTATTTGATTTCGCCGCTCGACAGATCTTCGGGCAGCGACGGCCTGACGATCTGGCTGGTGACGAAATCGCGAATCTCTTTGTGGGAAACCTTGGGGCTATGTTGCGTCGAAACGACCACCGTGTCGATGCGCACCGGCCGTTGACCGAGGTATTCGATCGTCACCTGGCTTTTGCTGTCGGGGCGCAGCCAGTCGACCTCTCGCGCCTGGCGAGCCTCGGTGAGCCGGTTCAGAATGCGGTGGGCCAAAGCGATCGGCAGCGGCATCAGCTCGGGCGTGTCGTTGCAGGCATAGCCGAACATCAGGCCCTGGTCGCCGGCGCCGATCTCCTTGCCGGTGCTGTCGTTTTCATTGACGCCCCGGGCGATGTCGGGACTTTGCTTGTCGATCGAGGTCATTACGGCGCACGTGTCGGCGTTGATGCCCATCTCGTCGTCGGTGTAGCCGACGTCGCGAATGACGCTGCGCACGACGGTGGGATAGTCGATGACCGCCTTGGTGGTGATTTCGCCGGCCACGAAGGCCAAACCGGTGGTGACGAGCGTTTCGCAGGCCACGCGGCTGTACGGATCTTGTGCGAGCAGGGCATCCAGCACGCCGTCGGAGATTTGATCGGCCAATTTGTCCGGGTGGCCCATGCTGACCGATTCGCTCGTAAACAGATATTTGCCTGATGCCACGTGGCCATCTCCTATGACGGGGAGGAAGGTAATCCGTGCTGGACGGACGACGCCCGGAGGGCAATTCGGCATTATAAACACGGCTCAGCGGCCCTCGCAACTCTGCCGTGCTGCGTGCTGCCTGTTAGGAGTCTTCCGTGCTGCGGCTTCGGCGATGAACGGGTCCGGCCGGCGTACGAGCCGGCAGCGGCCCGGCACCAGGCGTGCCGGCGCTTCATGCCGCCGTGCGGCGATCGCGCGTCGCTTCCCGGCCTTCGAGCAACAGGTCGAGCAAATCGACCGTGCGGCGAGTGGCGCCCAATTGAGAAGCTACGACCCGCGCGGCGCGGCTCCCCAACTCGCCGGCGAATTGAGGCTCGTCGAGACAGCGCCGTACGAAGGCGGTCAGTTGGGCCCCGTCGTGCACGACGACCGCGGCTTCGGCCTCCAAGAGGGCCGAGACGACGTCGCGGAAGTTTTTGGTCTTGGGGCCGAACGAAACGGCGGCGCCGTAGGCGGCCGGCTCGATCATGTTCTGGCCCTGGCGACTGCCCATGCTGCCGCCGACGTAAGCCACGGTCGCCGCGCCCCACCACGCTCCCAATTCGCCGACTTTGTCGACCAACAGCACGCGGGCCAGGCGATTGCCGCCGGAAGCAGGCCATTGGCTGCGCTTTTCCCAGACGAGCCCGCTGGTGGCCAGCAGCCCGGCCACTTCGTCGAAGCGCTCGGGATGGCGCGGCACGATCACCAGCCGCAAGCGCGGATGCTCGGGCGCCAGCTCCTTGTACGCTTCGATTGCCAACTGTTCCTCGGGGTCCTGCGTGCTGCCGGCCAGAAACACGACGTCGTCGGCCGCAAAACGGGCCAACTCGCGCAAGCGCACCGTCGCCGGGTTGCCGCGATCCGTCTGGGCGCCGTCGAATTTGAGCGATCCGGTGACGTGCACGGCATTGGACCGCGCGCCGAGTTTTTGGAAACGGTCGGCGTACTGCTCATTCTGCGCAGTGACCAGGTCGATTTTTTCGAGCAACCGGCGCACGAGCGGGCCGATGCGCCGATAGCCCCGAAAGCTGCGGTCGCTCAACCGCCCGTTGACGATCACGACTCTCGCCCCGCTTTGCCGGGCGGCGGCAATCAAGTTGGGCCACAATTCCAGTTCCACGAGGATCAGCACGTCGGGCCGAATGCGAGCCAGGGCCCGTCGCACGGCCCAGGTGAAATCCAGCGGGCAATAAAACACCGTGTGCTCGGGGTAGCGCGATTTGGCCAGCGCGCGGCCGGTCAGCGTGGTGGTGGAAATCACGATCTCGAAATCGGGATGGCGCCGCTCGAGCTCCGCCACGAGCGAACCGATCAGGCTCATTTCGCCCAGGCTGACGGCGTGCAGCCAGACGCAGCTAGCGGTCGACGGCCGCCTTGGCACGAGCCCGAGGAGTTTCTGGCCCCACCCCTCGCGGTATTTCCCGGTGCGTACAGCCTGCACGACCAGCCACGGCGACGCGGCCGTTAGCAGCACGAGATAAAAGAAGTTGAGCAAGTACGGCATTCGAGGGACTCCTTTCCCGTTGCCGGTGCCACTGCTTGCTTGTCAAGCAGTGTCGGCAGCACGGGTGGACGAGCCACCCGTGGCACCCGATTGGCAAACGCGTCAGGCAACGCCACCCTTTCGCATGCAGCAGTTCTTGAATTTTTTTCCGCTGCCGCAGGGGCAAGGTTCGTTGCGGCCCACGCGCTGGCCGCGATTGCGGATCGGTTCGGTTTTCTTGTCGGTTTGCGTGGCGTCGATCGCGGCTTGCTGCTGGTCGGCGATGGCCGCGGCGCCGGGCGATTCCTCGTGAATGGCTTCGCTTTCGACAAAGCGGGACTTGACCGCGGCGTCGACTTGTTCCACGCGAAACACCAGGTCGGTCACCTGCTCGGCCGCGGAATTCCACATTCGCTCGAACGTCCGCATGCCTTCCCGCTTGTACTCCACCTTGGGATCGACCTGGGCATAGCCGCGCAAGCCGACGCTGGAGCGCAGGTGGTCCATCGTCAGCAGATGGTCCTTCCAGGCCGTATCGAGGATGTCCAATAGCACCAACCGCTCCATTTGCCGCATCTCGGGCCGGTAGCGGTCCTCGACGGCCATTTCCAACCGCCGCTCGAGTTGCTCGCGATTGAGCCGCGCCAGTTTCTCAGGCGACAATTCGAGGTGCAGGCTGCTGCGCAGCCACGCGGCGAGCGACGTCAAAGCTCCGTTTCCGCCACTGGCAATCGCGGCCGTTTCGCCGGCACCGGCGCCGTTGAACAGGTTTTCAACGTGGTGCTGCGCTTCGGCCAAGGCGGCGACGGCTTGCTTTTGCTGCGCGCGGCTGTGTTCGACCAGCAGGCCGCGGATTTCTTCGCGCTGCCGGCTCTTGAGGTCTTCGATGTCCAATTCGACGCCGAACCGCTGACGGGCCCAAGCGGCCAGAGCTTCGCGATCGATGCGCTTGTGGCCGTTGGCATCCGGGGCGGTGAAGCGCGACAGGCCCAGCAGCACTGGGTATTCGACCTCGCGCTCCTCGTAGACCGCGGCGGCCCGCTCGCGAATGCGCACTTTGAACGGTTCGGCCTCGAGCGACCTCATTTCCTCGGGGTCGAGCACGATGCCGAACTTGTACTGCACCCAGGCGCAGGCCGAGCGCACCGAAAAGTTTTCCTCGAGGAAGGGGGCACCTTCGCTCAAGTCGACCGCGGCGATGGCCTCGCGTGCCTTCTCGAGGACCATTTCGGCCAGGTGGCCGCGATCTTCGATCTTCTTCAGATCGCGATCGCGCAGGTTCAACTTCCAGCGCGTGTTGAACGTCTTGGCCAGAGCTTCCCAGTTCCATTCGCGCGGATCTTCGTCCTCAGGCAAGTTCTCCTCGATGGCCTCGTAGATCTGATTTTCGGCCATCCGCTCGGCTTCGTCCTTGGCAAACCGCGAGGCGCCCTCGAAATCGAGCCCGCGACAGTCGCCCGGATCGAACTCCATCGCGAGCCGGCCGCTGACCCACTCGGCAAACGTGTCGATGCTGTAGTTGGCGGCCAGGAATTCGTCGAGGTGATGGTTCACCTGGTCGTCGATCATTTCGAGGATCAACTGCTTGCAGTTGGCGCCGTCGAGGATTCGCTGGCGATATCCATAGATGCGCTTGCGCTGCTCGTCCATCACCTCGTCGTATTCGAGCAGGTTTTTGCGGATCTCGAAGTTTCGTTCCTCGACTTTTTTCTGCGCGCCCTCGACGCGGCGGCTGACCATGCGGCTGGTGATGGCTTCGCCTTCCTGGATTCCCAGCCGGGTCCAGATGTTCTTGACCCATTCGCCGGCGAAGATGCGCATCAGGTCGTCTTCCAGCGAAAGGTAGAAGCGGCTCGAACCCGGATCGCCCTGCCGGCCGCAGCGGCCCCGCAATTGCAGGTCGATTCGCCGTGCTTCGTGGCGCTCGGTGCCGATGATGTGCAAACCGCCGAGGGCGACGACGTCCTGGCCCTCGGCCTTCATCTTTTCGCGTTCTTCGATCTGCTTCACCAGCGTGCTCCACTCCTCGTGCGGAACGTCGAGGCGCGTGGCGTACTTGTCCTGGAGCAGGGCCCAGGCCATGGTTTCCGGGTTGCCGCCGAGGACGATGTCGGTGCCGCGGCCGGCCATGTTGGTGGCGATGGTGACGGAGTTTTTGCGTCCGGCCTGGGCGACGATTTCGGCCTCGCGCTTGTGGTGCTTGGCGTTCAAGACCTCGTGCTTGATGCCGCGTTTTTCGAGCATCGCCGACAGGCGTTCGCTCTTTTCGATCGAGACGGTTCCGACCAGCACCGGGCGGCCGCGTGTTTGGACGTTTTTGATGTTCGAGCGGGGAATGATTTCGCGCTGTTTGCTTCCTTCGCGAAGCCGCAATTCGATCGAGTCGGAAGTTTCGGCCGTGATCGTGCCAATTTGCTCGGTGCGGTCCGTCAGTTCCACCACGTCCCAACGGTGCAAGAGCTCGATCTCCTCGGCGATGGCGTTGAACTTTTCGCGTTCGGAGCGCAAGATGACGTCGGGATTGTTGGTCCGCTTGAGCGGCCGGTTGGTGGGAACCGTGATCACGTCGAGCTTGTAGATTTTCCAGAATTCGCTGGCTTCGGTCATGGCCGTGCCGGTCATGCCGCAGATTTTTTCGTACAGCTTGAAGAAATTCTGCAGCGTGATCGTGGCCAGCGTCTGGTTCTCTTCCTTGACCTTGACGCCCTCTTTGGCCTCCACGGCCTGGTGCAGCCCGTCGCTCCAATTGCGGCCGGGCATCAAGCGGCCGGTGAACTCGTCGACGATGACGATCTCGCCGTCCATTTCGACGTAGTTCACGTCGCGCTTGTACAGATGGTGGGCCTTGAGCGCATTGTCGATCAAATGGGGCCATTCCATGTTGCCGGACGTGTAGAAGCTCTCCACGCCCGCGATTTTCTCGGCCGCCCGCACTCCCTCGTCGGTCAGGTGGACGGAGTGTTCCTTTTCCTTGACCTCGAAGTGTTCGTCCTTCGTCAATTGCCGCGCGATCTTGTCCGCGCGACTGTAGCGGCTCACATCGTCGTGCGCCGGCCCGGCGATGATCAACGGAGTGCGGGCCTCGTCGATCAGAATGTTGTCGACTTCGTCGATAATCGCGTAGTTCAGCCTGCCCTGCGACTGCTGAAACTGCTTGGGATAGCGATCGTCGTCGCGGGCGGCCGGCCGCATATTGTCGCGCAGGTAGTCGAAACCGAACTCGTTGTTCGTGCCGTACGTAATGTCGCAGGCATACGACTTTTGCCGCTCGCCCGAGTCCATGCCGCTTTGGATGTTGCCCACGGTCATCCCCAGACCGATGTACAAGGGACCCATCCACTCCATGTCGCGGCGGGCCAGGTAGTCGTTCACCGTGACGACGTGCACGCCTTTTCCGGTCAGTGCATTGAGATAGGCCGGCAGCGTGGCCACCAGGGTCTTGCCTTCGCCGGTCACCATTTCGGCGATGTTGCCGGCGTGCAGGATCATGCCGCCCATCAGTTGCACGTCGTAATGCCGCATGCCCAGGTAGCGGATTCCGCTCTCGCGGGCAGCGGCAAAGGCTTCGACCAAGAGCTGATCGGGCGTTTCGCCCTCGGCCAGCCGCTGGCGAAATAATGGGGTCTGGCCCTTGAGCTCCTCGTCCGTCATCGCCTGGAATTTTGGTTCCAGGGCGTTGATCGCATCGACATCGGGCTGTAACTTCTTGATATATCTGGCATTGGACGAGCCGAACAGCGAGGTGATCCCCCGTTCGATCCCGCTGGCCAGCGAGGCGAAAAAGCCGCCAATGGCTTCCCAAATCTGTTCCAACAGTTCCATAACAGGGCCTGGAAAAAGTGCCGGGCGGTCGACCTAGCAACGGCGACGCGCACCAGTGGCTGCGACGCGCCGGCTGGCGACCTTCGCCAGTGCCGGTTCAAGAAGCGTAAGATTCGTAAGCACCATAATTTATAACGATTATTACGAAGGGTCAATAACGGTTGTTCGCCCCTGCTGGCGCATTGCGCCAAGCGCCAGCAGCCGCAAGTCTTTTCGCTGTCGTATCCACCCCATTGCAACTACCCCCTTCGAATCGCCTTGGCTAAAGCTGTCGTGACGACTGACGTGCGCGGCGAAATGGTGTTCTTGGGCACCGGTACATCCGTCGGGGTGCCGGTGCTCGGCTGCGGATGCCCGACGTGCACCAGCCCGAACCCCCGCAATCAACGACTGCGATGCGCACTCGTCGTGGGGCTGCCGGACGGGACGCTGCTGGTCGACACGCCCCCGGACCTGCGCACGCAATTGCTGCGGGAGAAGATCGGGCTGGTGCACGCGACGCTCTTCACGCACGACCATGCCGACCACGTCTTTGGACTGGACGATCTGCGCCTGTTTCCGTACTACCTGGGCCATCCGATGCCGGTGTATTGCGAGGAACAAGTCGAGGCGCGGATCCGCAAGTCGTTCGACTACGCGTTTGTGCAAGCCGCGCCGTACTACGGCGGCGGCGTGCCGCAGATCGAGTTTCGACGGATCTCGACCGAGCCGTTCGACGTGCTGGGGGCCCGCGTGATTCCGATCCGCCTTGCGCACGGCAAGTTCGAAGTCTTGGGCTTTCGCTTTGGCAACGTTGCTTACTGCACCGACACCAACGGCATTCCGCCGGAAAGCCGGGCGTTGCTTTTGGGACTCGACGTGTTGGTGATCGACGCCTTGCGCCATAAGCCGCACCCGACGCACTTCAGTCTCGACGAAGCGGTGGAAGCGGCCCGCAGCCTCGAGCCGAAGCGAACTTACTTCACGCACATGTCGCACGACCTGGAGCACGACGCCGCGAACGCGTCGCTGCCCGCGGGCATGGAGTTGGCCTACGACGGGCTGCGCATTCGGCTGACGTGAACCACGCGCGCATTTCAACCGCGCAATGAAAGGGCCCGGGGAGGTTTTCTCCGGGCCTTTGGGATGATCGGCGTGACGTCGGCTCCCCTGCTCACCGCTCAACCGCGGCGGCTTGCGGGGCTGCGAGCAACCGGGCGTAGTCGGCGGTAATGTCGAGCACTTCGTTGAAGTAGTAGTCGCGTTTAACGACCGGGCGGTTCGGATCGTTGAGTTCCTCGAACTCCTTTTCCTCCTGTTTTTCGGGCGTCAACTCACTCTTGTCGGCGATGAACTTTTCCCGGTTGAGGGAGATGCTCTTGCGATCCTTGAGCGTGTTGAATCGCTCGATGTCGTGCGTCAGCTTTTGAAAGTCCCCCGAGCTGTCGCGGCGCTGGCCGGAGAGTTTGCGCAGCTCCTGGACGATGCGATCGTCGACCATACTGTACCTGGAGTGCTCCGCCGGGTCGACGTGATCGAACTTCATCGCGTAGTCGAGGCTCGATTCGCCCACGTCCAACTGGCTGATCAGCGAAGGGAGCACGATATCGGCCAACACTCCGCGGTTTTGCGTGCTGTCGCCGTCGGGGCGGTAGAACTGCTGCATCGTGATCTTCAATGCGCCCAACTGCGGCGCGTTTCTCACGCCGCGGAACATTTTCTGGCTCAAATCCAACAGGCTCTGCACGGTGCCCTTGCCGTGGGTGGCCGTGTCGCCGACGACGATCCCGCGCTTGTAATCTTGAATGGCTCCGGCGAAGATTTCGCTGGCGCTGGCGCTGAACTTGCTCGTGAGCACGACCAGCGGCCCGCTCCAGGCCAGGCCGCGCTCGGTATCGTCATATTGGGTCTTTTGACCGTCGATGTCCTTCACCTGCACGACCGGGCCGGTGTCGATGAACAGCCCCGTCAGGTTGATCGATTCGGTGAGCGAGCCGCCGCCGTTTAAGTGCAGATCGAGCACGACGGCGTCGACGTTTTCGGCCTTGAACTTCTCGAGCAACCCGGCCACGTCGCGCGTGGTGCTTTTGAAATCGTCGCGGCCGCTGCGGGCGGCTTCCATGTCCATGTAGAAACTGGGCAAATTGATAACGCCGACCTTGTACGGCGACCCGTTCGCCTTCTTGCCGGCTTCGAAAATGACGCTGCGGGCCTCGCTGTCGGTCAGCGCGACCTGCGCCCGCTCGATGGCGTAAATCTTGGCGTCTTTTTCGCCCTCGGGCACCACCTGCAGCCGCACCGTGGTGCCCTGGTGGCCGCGGATGAGCTTGACGACGTCATTCAGCTTCATATCGCTGACGTCGACGATCGGACCATCGATTCCCTGCCCGACGCCGATGATGCGATCGTCCATTTTGAGCCGGCCGTCCTTGGCCGCCGCGCCGCCGGGGATGACCCTTTTGACCACCGTTTCACCATCGGGGGCCTCGAGCGCCGCGCCGATGCCTTCCAGGTTGAGCCGCATCTGGATCTCGAAGTTCTCCAGGGTGCTGGGAGACATGTAGGCCGTGTGCGGATCGTAGGCCGTGGTCAGCGCCGTCAGGTACATCTCCAACAGCTCGTCGTTGTCGGTCTGCCGCATCCGCTTGGAAAGGTTCTGGTAGCGCTTGGCGATCTTTTCCTGGGCCTCCTTGCCGGTCAGTTTTTTCTCGACTTCCAGGTCCAGCAGCTCGAATTTGACCCGCTTGCGCCAGCGGTCGCGCATTTCCGCGTCGTTTTTCGCGTATGCAACCGCGTCGGCGTCCGTGTCCATCGCCTCGTCGATCACAAAGTCGTGCGGTTCATAAACCAGTTCCTTGGCCAGCTTGACCCGTTCGTCGATGCGCTCGAGGAATTGGCCGAACACGCGATAGGCGAACGACGTGTCGCCGCGCAACGCCATGTCGTCCAGTTGGCTGCGATAGGCCATCCAATTGTCGACGTCGCTCTCGGTGAAGAATACTTTGCGCGGATCAAGCATCTTCAGGTAGTTGTCGAGCCACCGGCCGCTGATCTCGTTGTCCAGCGGATGCCGCGTCAGGTGCTCGTGGTTCATCAAGACCGTGATGGCATGCGTAATGTGCTTGTCCGCCGCGGCGGGACCGGTCGGCTCGGCCCAACTCGGCCGGCCCGACACCAGCACGGCACCTGAAAGCGCCGCCACCACCAGGGCACCAAACGTCCATCTCGGGCTTCGCAAACCGATAGTTACGGCGGAGAGTCGGCTCATCACAATCCCTCGGAGATTCTTTTTAGAAAACCTAAGTTCCGCAATCGAAAAGGTTTAAACAGATCGTATACGCCGCGGCTCGGCAATGCAATATCACCTATCGTCCCCAACTTGTTGGCCACAACAGCCGGATCGAACTTCCCAAGCCACGCGTCTTAAGCCATTGCGCTTCACTGGATTCCTACGACGCCAACGTGAACTTGGGTCGCGCGGGCATAAAATCGGCCGGGATCGAAAGACGTGACAGGACTGCTGTTGCCCATGCGACCTTGCGGCGGGCCGCTGAGTTTTTGATCGGTCGAAGCTCAGCATTTCCTGAGTGAATGATCCGCGCGAATTGACCGACTGTAGCGATTAACTGCCTTGCGTTAGCCACCGCTCTGGCCGGCGGGACGGGGACTGAGGGCCGCGTGTTGTCAAGCTTCCGAGCGTGACAGCGTTTCCCTGGCGCGGCATAGAATGGCCCTGGCGACAAGCTCCGACGGGCCCAAATGCCCCGTGGTCACCCACCGGATCCGGGGATATCGGCCCGCATACTCTGCGACCGTCCGGCGGACGCGGTCCACGAGCACGCCGCCGAAGAGCAGATGCGGCTCGACGACAATCTGTTTGACGCCGCACAAGGCGGCCTCGTCGAGCACGTCGGCTAATCGTGGTTCGGCCATGGCGACAAAGCACGCACGGGCGCGCGGCACCCGCGCGGCTCGGCCGCGCAATTCGACGAAACGGCGCATTTCGGCGGTGGCCTGGCGATCGTGGCTTCCGCGGCCCACCATGACGAGCACCGTCTCGTCATCGCCGGCGGCTGCGTGCTCGGCGATCGCCTGGTCATAGCGCAACCGCGAGAGCTCCAAGATCGCCTCGTGGCAACCCAGATGATCGCTCTCGAGCACGTTAACGGATGTTTCCCCCGCGGCAGCCGCGGCGACGGCCGCGGGAATATCGCGCTTGGCATGTCCGGCCGAAAAGAGCAGCACGGGCACGACGACGATGCGCCGCGCGCCGCGGCGCACGAGCGTCCGGAAACCGTCGGCGATCGCCGGCTCGGCAAACTCCAGAAAGCACGGCTCGACCGTCAATTGCGCAGCCATCCCGGCCACGAGTCCGGTGGTGGCCAGAAACTCACGGACGCCCGTTGGTTCGCGCGAGCCGTGGCCGACCAAGAGCAACCCGGTATCGGGAGGCCAATGGAAACCGGCGTTTGACGTGGACATGATTGCCGTTGGGATCGAAAAACCCGCCATGGCGACCGGCTCCGGCCCCCCTTTCCCGCCGCGTTGATGTTGCCGAACCGCCAGACAGATGGTGGCCGGCTCAAGCAGCTTATTGTAAAGCCACGCTCGTCGAGGAGACAATGTAAGGAAAGTGGAAAGCGGGCTTGAAGCAGGCGACCGGCTCGCGCATGGGGTTTGCTGTGGGAGCAATTTCGAGCCTGCTATACTGGCGGCACTTGCGCTTTGACAGAGCGGATTTCCGGTTAACTCGAGTCCCTAAGATTCAAACGGCGCACGCTGTGTACGTTTACCTGACGATGACCGTCGGCAGCCGGGCCGGCACGAGCTTTCTCCTCGACCCGACGGAGGAGAATCGCATCGGACGCGATCCGGAGTGCACCATCACGCTGGGCGATCCGCTCTGTTCGCGGGTGCACGCCATCCTGGTTCAGGAAAACAGAACCTGGCACATTCACGACCTCGAGAGCCGCAACGGCACGTTCGTCAACGATCAGAAGATTGACGACGCCGTGCTGGCGGAAGGCCACTCGGTGCGCATCGGCAGCGTGGAGTTTGAGTTCCACCAGACCGACCAGCCGCCGACGATCACCTCGCCCTCCGACGGGGCGCTGACGGAAACGGTCATCAAGAACTTCCCCATGATCGGCGGGCACCTTGAGCCCCAGCCACTGGCGGCCTTGGCCGATTCGCGCCGCGCCCAGGAATTGCTGCTGCTCTACCAGTTCAGCATCAAGCTGTTGGGCTGCGATCTGCCCGACGACGTGGTGCGCAATTCGCTGGAGCTGGTGCTGGAGTGGACGCACGCCACGGTGGTCGGGTTTCTCTCGCTGACCGACCAGGGGGACTTGAAGCCGCGGCTCGTCATTCCGCCCGACGGCACCAAGCGCGTCGTATTGAGCAAGGAGCTGACCGAAATGGTCTGCCGGCAGAAACAGGCGATCTGGGTGGCCAACCAGCGGGCCGGCGAGGCGGTCGACAGCTTGGAACACTATGCCGACGCGCTGTGCGTTCCGCTGGTGCGCGAGAGCACGATTCTGGGCGCGCTGCACGTGTACCTTGAGCACGGCCGCTTTCGCCAAAGCGATTTCGATTTCACGATTTCGCTCGCGAGCATCACGACCGTGGCGCTCGTGCGCGCGCGACGGGAACGGAGCCTGAGCACCGACTACCAAAACCTGGTCGCCAAGCTGCCTGACTCGGGCGAGATCATCGGCAACTGCGAGGCGATGCAGGAGCTCAAGAGCCGGATCAAACGCATCGGCCGCTCCGGCGGCTGCGTGTTGATCACGGGCGAAAGCGGCACCGGCAAGGAGCTTATCGCCCGCGCGGTGCACCACGCCAGCTCGCGCGCCGATCGCCCGATGCTGTGCGTCAACTGCGCGGCGATTCCCCCCGACTTGATGGACAGCCAACTGTTCGGCCACAAGGCGGGCGCCTTTACGGGCGCCGATCGCGATCATAGCGGCTATTTCCAGCAGGCCGACCAGGGCACGCTGTTCTTGGATGAAGTCGGCGAGATGACCCTCGAAGGCCAGGCCAAGCTGCTGCGAATACTCGAAGGCCATCCGTTTCTGCCGGTCGGCGCTCAGCAGGAAGTGAGCGTCGACGTGCGGGTGATCACGGCCACGAACCAGGATCTGAAAGCGTACGTCCGCGAGCGAAAATTCCGCGAGGATCTCTTTTACCGCACGAGCGTGTTCGAGCTGAATGCGCCGCCGCTGCGCGAGCGGGGCGAAGACATCGCGATTATGGTCGACTTCTTCCTCGATCATTTCCGCCGGCAGCACGGCCGGCCCGGTTTGCAGCTCTCGAAGGCGGCCCGCGAGAAGCTGCTTGCCTACGGTTGGCCCGGAAACGTGCGTCAATTGCGCAACGTGATCGACAGCGCGGTCGTGCTGGCCGAAGGTCCCGAAATCAAGGCACCCGATCTGGGCCTGCACGAGCCGATCGATGACGAAATGGAGTCGCTCAAGCTCAAATACTGGGAAAAGCGGCTCATCGGCGAAGCGCTGCGCCGCAGCGGCGGCAACGTGCCCGAGGCCGCCGGCCTACTGGGGATCGGCCGAGCCACATTGTATTATAAGGTCAAGCAGTACGGGCTCGCGCCGTCGGAAAGTTCGCCGCAGAGTTCGTCCTGACGTCGGCGGTGAATGGGTGCCATGCTCGCGCCAGGCGTGAGCGTGCGAAGTGCCGACTGAATTCCCCCACAGCTTGACCCTGAGCACGATAGCAGCCTATGCAATCCACAGTTCTGAAACCAACGAGGCATGCTCACGCGAGCGTGAGCATGGCATCGATCGTAGTATTGCTTCTCTGTAGCGCGCTAGGGCCCGGCAACGTTGCCGGCGCCCAGGAGTGGACGCGGTTCCGCGGCCCCAATGGATCGGGACAAAGCGAGGCCACCACGATTCCCGCCCAGTGGAACGAGGGCGACTATCTTTGGAAAGCCGCGCTAGAGGGCAAGGGAAACTCGTCCCCCGTGCTGTGGGGCGACAAGATTTTTCTCACCAGCGCCAATCCCGACGACGGCACGCGCTACGTGCTGTGCCTGTCGGCCGCCGACGGAAAGCTGCTTTGGAAGCGTGACTACCCGTCGCAGACGCACCAGATTCACGAGCAAAACACACTGGCCTCGAGCACGCCGACCGTCGACGAGAACCGGGTCTATTGCGCCTGGAGCACGCCGGAGGAGTTTACCCTGTTGGCGATTGCGCACGACGGCTCATCGGCATGGAGGGCCGACTTGGGGCCGTTCGTCAGCCAGCACGGCTTTGGCACCTCCCCGATTCTAATCGGCGAATTGCTGATCATCACCAACGACCAGGACGCCGACAGTTTCCTGATCGCCGTCGATCGCACTTCGGGCGCCACGCGCTGGAAAGTGCCGCGCCGGCATATCCAGGAACAAAACACCTGCTATTCGACGCCCTGTGTTTTCACTCGGCCGGGCGGAGCGGCCGAGCTGATCGTGTGCAGCCGGCAGTACGGCGTCACCAGCGTCGATCCGGTCTCGGGACAGACGAACTGGCAGGCGGAAGTCTTGCCGAGCCGCGCAGTGAGCTCGCCGATCGTCGCCGGCGGGCTGATTCTGGCCTCCTGCGGCTCAGGAGCCGGCGACAACGTCGTGGTGGCGATCAAGCCGTATGCCAACGGCGACAAGCCCGAAGTCGTTTATCAAATCGACAAAAGCGCCCCCTATGTGCCGTCGCTGGTCGCGAAGGACGAGTTGGTGTTCCTGTGGGGCGACCGCGGAGTCGTCACGTGCATCGACGCGGCCAGCGGCACGGTTCACTGGCGCGAGCGCGTCGGCGGCAATTACTTCGGTTCGCCCGTGCGCGTCGGAGACCGCGTGTATTGCATTTCGGCCGAAGGTGAGGTCGTGGCGCTGGCGGCCAGCGACCGATTCAAGCTGTTGGGGCGCTGCCCGCTGGGCGAAACGAGCCGCGCCACGCCCGCGGTGGCCGACGGACGCATGTTCCTGCGAACCGAATCGCATCTGGTGGCCGTCGGCAAAGAATAACCCGCGCCCCGGAAATCTCGGGTACTCGATCGAGGAATTGACCCCCCAAAACGCAGCTTTGCCATGGCAACCATTGCCGAAGCCCTGGCGTTGGGCTTGAAACTTCACAGGCGCGGCGAGTTGCCGCGCGCCGAGTCGATCTATCGCGAAGTGCTCGCCCGTGAGCCGCAACACGCCGAAGCCCTGCACATGCTCGGGCTGTTGGCCCTGCAAACGTCGCGCACCGACGAGGCGCTGGCGATGCTCGAACAATCGATCGCCGCGGGGCCACCGGTCGCCGAGTATGTGAGCAACCTCGGCGCCGCGTACCGGACCGCCGGTCGGCCGGCTGACGCGATCGGGGTATTCGATCGGGCCATCGGCCTGGAGCCGCGCAATGCGGATCTCTACTACAATCGGGCTCTCGCCCTGGTGGATCTTGGCCGGCTGGAGGAAGCAGCCGCGGGCTATCGCCGCAGCCTCGAGCTCAACGGCAACCACGCGCTGGCGCTGAACAACCTCGGTGACGTGGAGCGAGAGCTGGGGTCGCTCGGCGAAGCGCTTTTGCACTTGGAGAAGGCCCTGGCCGTCGATCCGAACTATGCGACGGCCCATTACAATCGATCCCTCGTTTTGCTCAGCCTGGGCCGGTTGGCTGAAGGGTTTGCCGAGAACGAGTGGCGGCTGCGCCTGACGGCTTTCAAGCCGCGAAACTTCCCACAGCCAACCTGGGACGGCTCGTCGCTTCCCGGCAAGACGCTGCTTGTGTACGCCGAGCAGGGACTGGGCGACACGCTGCAGCTTGCGCGCTATTTGCCCCTGGTGGCCGCGCGATGCGGCCGCGTCATCGTCGAAGTGCC
The DNA here is from genome assembly GCA_040877415.1 of Pirellulales bacterium. Classification (GTDB taxonomy): domain Bacteria; phylum Planctomycetota; class Planctomycetia; order Pirellulales; family PALSA-1355; genus JBBDNV01. The sequence continues at coordinate 9,069 of JBBDNV010000157.1, read as the reverse complement.
GAAGGCCGTGTTGCCCTTGCTGGCAGAATCGGGCTTCGAGAACCTTGTGCCGCACGGTTGGGCGCTACCGTGGTTTGACGCGCAGGTGTCGCTTGCCAGTCTGCCGCACGTTTTCGGCACGACCCTGGAAACGATTCCCGCCGACGTCGGGTATCTGAAACCAAGCGAGCGACTCGTCCACGCGTGGCGCAAGGAGTTGGCGCGCTATGATGGGTTTAAGGTGGGTATCGTCTGGCAAGGCAGTCCGACGTATCGCGGCGACCGGTTTCGGTCGATCCCGCTGGCCTGTTTCGCCCCGCTCGCCGCGGTGCGGGGCGCGCGCCTGTTCAGCCTGCAAAAAGGTCCGGGAATCGAGCAGATTTCGGCGCTGCGGAATGCCTTTTCCATCGTAGATTTAGGTAGCCATATCGACGACGAATCGGGGCCATTCATGGACACGGCGGCCATCATGAAGAACCTCGATCTGGTCGTCAGCTCCGACACGGCCGCCGCCCATTTGGCCGGAGCCCTGGACGTGCCCGTCTGGGTGGCCTTGCGGCTTTCGCCCGATTGGCGATGGCTCACCCGCCGCGCCGACAGCCCGTGGTATCCTGGGGCGCGGCTGTTTCGTCAAACGGCCTTCGGCGACTGGCGGGAAGTGTTTCTCTCCATGGCCCGCGAGTTGCAAGAAAAAATAGACGCCGTTTAGGATCAGATCGTGGCCACGATTGCCGAAGCATTGTCGATTGCGTTTGCCCATCATCAACGGGGTGAAATCGCCGAGGCCGAACGGATCTATCGCCAGATCGTCGCCTCCGAGCCCACTCATGCCGACGCATGGCACCTGTTGGGCGTGGCCGCCCACCAGGCGGGACGCAACGACGAGGCGGTGGAGTCGATTTCGCGCGCCTTACAGCTCGGCGGCGACAAACCGATCTATCTCAACCATTTGGGGGCGGCGTATGCCGGGCTTTCGCGGTTGGACGAGGCCGAGGCCGCGTTCCGCAAGGCGCTTTCGCTGGGCGCGACCGACCCACAAGTCCACTACAACCTGGCGGCGCTGTTGGGTCTTCGCGGCCGCAAGGCCGACGCGGCAATCGGCTACCGGCGGGCGATCGAGCTGGCGCCGAAATTCGTCCAGGCGCATTTCAACCTCGGCAACCTGCTGCGCGACGGGGGCGATCTCGAGGAAGCCGAAAAATGCTACGCCGCGGCTTTGGCCGCCCAACCCACCTACGTCAAGGCCGCCATGTCGATGGCCGGCGTGCAACTGAAGTTGAAAAAGCACCAGGCGGCCGAAGCCACCTATCGCCGCGTGCTCGACGTCGATTCGACCAACGCGGAGGCCCACTACTGGCTCGGTTTCCTGCTGCAATCACAGAATCGCCTCGATGAAGCAGCGCTGGAGCTGCAAGCCGCCGTCGTCCACAACCCTCGTCACATCGCGGCGCAGAACAACCTGGGGTGCGTGTTCCGCACGTTGGGCCGGCTCGACCAGGCCGAGCAGTGCTTCCGCCTGGCGCTGGCCGAGTCGCCGGACTTTGCCGAGGCGCTTAGCAACCTGGGCTCGGTCCTCCACGATCGGAAGCAGTACGACGAGGCGATCGATTCTTTCCGCCGCGCCATCGCGGCGCGGCCCGACTTCGCGCAAGCCTACAATAACCTGGGCACCGTCCACCAGGATCAAAAGCACTTTGACGACGCGCTTGCGTGCTATCACAAGGCGCTGGAAATCGAACCCCACTCGGCCGAGACTATGATCAACGTGGGTTCCGCGATGCACATGCAAGGCCAGTTCGACAAGGCGGTCGAGTGGTTTCGCCGCGCGATCGCAGCCGACGCCAGCCTGCCGCGTGCCTACTACCTGCTGGGAACGACCTTGCATTTTCAAGGTCACGATGACGACGCGGTGGAAGAGTATGCCGAAGCCATCCGCCTCAAGCCCGATTACGCCGAGGTTTACTACAACCGCTCGTTCGCGCGGCTTTCTCGGGGCGATCTCAAAGCCGGTTGGCAAGATTACGAGTGGCGCCTCAGGTGCAAGGACTATCAGGGACGCCGCTTCGACGCGCCGCGGTGGGACGGCTCGCCCCTTGAGGGTCGGACGCTGCTGGTCCATGCCGAGCAAGGCTTGGGCGATACGCTGCAATTCATCCGCTACCAGAAAATCGTCGAGCGGCTCGGCGGGCCGGTATTTTTCGAGGTCCAGCCGGGGCTTGCTCCGTTGCTCAAGGCGTCGGGCTATACCGGCATGATTCCCGGCGGATCGCCGCTGCCGCGGTTCGACGTCCAGCTTCCGCTTCTGAGCCTGCCCTACGCGCTGGCGACGACGCTCGATTCGATTCCCGCCGAGGTGCCCTACCTGGCGGCCGACCCGCGGCTGATCAAGGTCTGGCGGAGTCATTTGCGCAGCCTGAGGGGTTTTAAGGTCGGAATCGTATGGCAGGGGAACCCGAACTATACGTTCGATCACTTTCGCTCCATGCCTTTGGTCGAGTTCGCGCCGTTGGCCCAGGTCGACGGAGTGCGGCTGGTGAATCTGCAGAAGAATCTCGGCGCCGAACAGGTCGCCGCGCTCGATGGCCGGTTTACCGTCTACGATTTGGGCAGTACGCTGGATACAAAGGCGGGGGCCTTCATGGACACCGCCGCCGTGATGTGTAATCTCGATCTCGTGATCACCTCCGACACGGCCGCCGCGCATCTGGCCGGGGGCTTGGGCGTGCCGGTTTGGGTGGCCCTGCCGACCGCGCCCGATTGGCGGTGGATGCGCGAGCGGCCCGACAGTCCCTGGTATCCGACCATGCGGCTGTTTCGTCAGTCTTGTCCGGGCGATTGGTCGAGTGTGTTTGCTCAGATGAAGGACCCGTTGGCCGCCTGCGTGCACGAACGATCGTCCGCCGGCTGACGCCGCTTTGAGGAGAACCGTCTTGGCAAGCGTCGAGGCAGTCAACCGTCAGAAGGCCTGCCGCCACGGCCAGATGCTGTACAACGTCCACGACACGGTCGTCGGCCGATCGCTCGATCTGTATGGCGAGTACTGCGAAAGTGAAATCGAGCTGTTTCGCCAGGTGATCGAGCCCGATTCAATCGTGGTGGAAGTTGGCGCCAACATCGGCGCGCACACGGTTTTTCTCGCGCGGCAAGTGATGCCCTCGGGCATGGTCGTGGCCTTTGAGCCGCAGCGGATTCTGTTTCAGACGCTGTGCGCCAACCTGGCGCTGAACAACATCCTGAACGCCTTCTGCTTCCAGCAGGCCGTCGGCGCCCAGCGCGGTTCGATCGTCGTTCCTACGCTGGACTTCACGCGCGAGAACAATTTTGGCAGCCTGGCCTTGGGCAGCTATCAGTCCGGCGAGTCGGTGCCGATGATCCGGCTCGACGATCTCAATCTGCCCGCCTGCCACTTTTTGAAAGTCGACGTCGAGGGCATGGAAAAAGAAGTGATTGAAGGGGGCACGAGCCTGATCGCGCGATGCCGGCCGGTGATGTACGTGGAAAACGAGAATCCGGACAAATCAGACGCGCTGGTGCGCCTCATCGATTCGCTCTCTTACAGGATGTATTGGCACAGGCCGTTCTATTTCAGCCCCAACAATTTCTTCGGTAACCTCCACAACGTGTTTCCCAACACCATCGCGTTCAACATAGTGTGCATCCACCAGAGCGTTACGCAGGAATTGACGGGACTGGAGCCGATTGCCGTTGGGCCGGACCGGCAGGTCGCCTCCTGAGCCGGCGCCGCAAAACCGCATAGCGCGCGAAAAGCGTCCGGGGTTTGCATGTCCAGTTGGGAATTTTGGATCGACGTCGGCGGAACTTTCACCGACAGTTTCGCTCGCGCGCCCGACGGCACGCTCGCGCACTACAAGGTGCTCAGCTCCGGAGTCATCAAGGGGGCCGTCGGCCACGGGTCCTCGCGAAAACAAATCACCGACCCTGCCCGGCGACACGATCCGGACGAGATCTGGACCGGTTTTCGCTTCCGCCTGCTCGACGAGCACGGAAACGCAGAATCTGAGACGACCGTCGCGCGCTTTTCGCGCTCGACGGCGACCATCGAGCTTGTCGAGCCGCTCTCGCGGCAGCCGCAACCCGGACAGCGCTACGAGCTGTCAAGCGGCGACGAAGCGCCGCTGGTCGCCATCCGCTACCTGCTGGGCATGCCGCTTGCGATGCCGCTCTCCGGCGTCGCCGTGCGATTGGGAACGACGCGCGGCACCAACGCCCTGATCACGCGCCGCGGAGCCAAAACGGCGCTGGTGACGACCCGCGGCTTCGGCGACATCCTGCACGTCGGCTATCAGAATCGCCCGCGGATTTTCGAGCTGGCCGTTCGCAAACGAAAGCCTCTGTTTGCCGCCGTCGTGGAAATCGACGAACGGGTCGACTTCGAAGGCCGCGTGCTGGCCAGCCCGGACGCCGGTCAAGTCCGCACGCAATTGGAATCGCTCAGGAAGTCGGGCATCGAATCGCTGGCCGTCTGTTTGTTGCACGCCTTCGTGCGGCCCGATCACGAGGAGCTGGTCGCCGAGGTGGCGCGCGACGTCGGTTTCGAGGAAATCAGCATCTCGAGCCGCATCGCTCCCTTGGTAAAGATCGTCTCGCGCGGCGACACCACCGTGATGGACGCCTATCTCAACCCCATCCTGCGCCGCTACGTGCACGACCTGCGCGACCATTTGCCCGACAGCTCTCTGCGGCTGCTGACTTCCGCCGGAGGGCTGGTGGATGCCGATCAGTTTGTCGGCAAGGACAGCATCCTGTCGGGCCCGGCCGGCGGGGTCGTCGGTTTTTCGCGCGTGGCGCAGGCGGCCGGATTCAGCCGCGCGATCGGTTTCGACATGGGCGGCACCAGCACCGACGTGTCGCGCTTCGACGGCCGCTTTGAATTGGAATTTGAAACCGAAAAATCGGGCGTCCGCGTCGTGGCGCCGATGATGGCCATCGAAACGGTGGCGGCCGGCGGCGGATCGATCTGCCGCTTCGACGGCGTCAAGCTTGTCGTCGGGCCCGACAGCGCCGGGGCCGATCCGGGACCGGCCTGCTACGGCCGCGGCGGGCCGCTGTCGATCACCGACGTCAATTTCCTGTTGGGCAAGATCCCGCCCGACCGCTTTCCGTTTCCACTCGATCGCGCGGCCGCCGAATCGCGCCTCGCCGAATGGATCGACCGGATCAAAATCGAAAGCGGCCACCCCTACGATCCGCTCGAACTGGCCGAAGGCTTCGTGCGCGTGGCCAATGCCAGCATGGCCAAAGCCATCGGCTCGATCTCCGTGGCCAAAGGCTGCGATCCGCGCGATTACGTGCTCGTGCCGTTCGGCGGCGCCGCCGGCCAGCATGCCTGCGCCGTCGCCCGCGAGCTCGGGATCCGCCAGATTCTGCACCATCCCGCCGCGGGACTTTTGAGCGCCTACGGCATTGGGCTGGCCGACGTCGAGCGGCATCAGGTGGCCGGCGTTTATGAGCTTCTTTCGCGCGATTCGCTGGAGGGCATCCAGGGCGTCTTCGCCGGGCTCGAAGGCAAAGCGGTCGAAGGCGTCGCCGGCGAAGGGATTGCCCGCGAGCAGATCGCCGTCAGCCGATTTCTCGAGTTGCGCTACCTCGGCGTCGAAGCCTCGCTCACGCTCCCCTGCCCCGCGGCATGCACGGCCCCCGCCGTGGCCGACGCGTTCCGGACCGAACACCGCAAATTGTACGGCTACGTACACCACGAGCGCCCGCTTGAGATTGTCGCCGCCCGCGTCGAAGCCCGCGGCCGGTCGTCTCTCGGATTGAGCCCTTCGACGCGCGCGGCGCCGCGCGAAGCCAAAAGCGACGCGACCGCTCGCACCTACTTCGGCGGACAAATGGTCGAAGCGAGAATCTTCGATCGCGGGCAGTTGCAAGCGGGCGATCGCATCCGCGGGCCGGCGATCGTGTGCGAGACGGCGTCCACCACCGTCATCGACCCCCACTGGCAGGCCGAGGTGCTCAGCGGGGGCGAATTGCTCGTCGAGCAGTCCGACGAACCGCCGCCGCCGGCTAGCGTTTCGACCGAAGCCGACCCGGTCATGCTGGAAATCTTCAACAACCAGTTCGCCGCCATCGCCGAGCAGATGGGCATCACGCTGCGCAACACGTCCAGCAGCGTGAACGTGAAGGAGCGGCTCGACTTCAGTTGCGCGCTGTTTACGCCCGCGGGCGACCTGGTCGTGAATGCCCCGCACATACCCGTGCACCTGGGCGCGATGGCCGAGACCGTGCGCCGCACGATCGCCGACAATCCCGCGATGCGCCCGGGCGACGTGTTTGTGACCAACGATCCTTATCGCGGCGGATCGCACCTGCCCGACATCACCGTGATCACCCCGGTGCACGACGCCTTTGGCCGGCTGCTGTTCTTTACGGCCAGCCGAGCCCATCACGCCGAATTGGGAGGCATCACGCCCGGCTCGATGCCGCCGTTTTCCAAGAACCTGGCGGAAGAAGGGGTGCTCATCCGCAACTTCAAGCTGATCGACGGCGGCAACGAGCGCTGGGCCGAGCTGCGGTCGCTTCTGCTCGCCGGGCCCTATCCCACGCGCAGCGTCGAAGCCAATTTGGCCGACGTCGCGGCCCAAGTGGCCGCCAACCATCGCGGCGCCTGTGATCTGGTGCGGCTGGTGGAGCGCTATTCGCTCGACGTCGTCGAAGCCTACATGGGACACATTCAACGCGCGGCCGAACAAAAAGTCCGCCGCGCCCTGGCCCGCGTCGCCAGCGGCAAGTACCCGTTTACCGATCATCTCGACGACGGCACGCCAATTTCCGTCACCATTACCATCGACGGCGAGCGGGCCACCGTCGACTTCACCGGCACGGGAGGGGTCGTGGCGGGCAACCTGAACGCCAATCGGGCGATCACGACCGCCGCGGTGATGTACGTGCTGCGCTCGATGCTGGCCGAAGACATCCCGCTGAATCAGGGCGTGCTTGCGCCGGTCGAGATCATCATTCCGCCGGGACTCTTGAACCCCACGGAACAGGAGCGCGCCCTAGATTGCCCGGCCGTGGTCGGCGGCAACGTCGAAACGTCGCAGCGCGTGGTCGACGTGCTGTTGGGCGCTTTGGGGCTGGCGGCGGCCAGCCAGGGAACGATGAACAATTTGCTCTTTGGCGACGCCACGTTCGGCTATTACGAGACGATTTGCGGCGGCGCGGGCGCAACGCCTCAAGCCGACGGGGCCGACGCGGTGCACACGCACATGACCAACACCCGGCTCACCGACCCCGAAGTGCTCGAGCGCCGCTATCCGGTCCGCGTGCGATCGTTTTCAATACGCCGCGGCTCGGGGGGCAATGGCCGCACGCGCGGCGGCGACGGAGTGATCCGCAGGCTCGAGTTTTTGAAACCGCTCGAAGTCTCGATCCTTTCCGAGCGCCGCGGACCCTATCCGCCGTATGGCCTGGCCGGCGGCGAAAGCGGAGCCCTGGGCCGCAATACGCTGCAAAGGACCGACGGCACTCTCGAGCACTTGCCCGGCCGGGCCCAATTTCGCGCCCGCCCGGGCGACGTGCTGACCATCGAAACCCCCGGCGGCGGCGGATACGGGAGCCCGTGAAGGTGCTATGCCGCAAGCGGCAGGACGGCCAGGCGATGGACGTCGACAAACGCGGAATACTCGCTCACGTCGCGGCTTCGAAATCGCGGCCGCGGCGGGTGGCGGTGATGATCAGGGCCAGTCCCACGGTCATCATCATGGCGGCCAGAAACAGCGGCAGTTCCGCGGCCTTCACTCCGAGGCTTTCGGCCAGCGGACGATTCTCCACCAGCGGCACGCCGGCCAGCGGCCCCAGAATCCGCGCCAGCGACGACATGCTCTGACCGATGCCCAGTATGCCCCCCTGCTTCGTCGGGTCGCTCCAGCGCGAGAGCAGCGAATTGAGCGATGGGGTCATGAAGGCAAACCCGGTTACGACGACCGCCAGGCCCGAGAGCATCAACGGCAACGAGGGATGCGTCGTGGCCCAGGCGAGCACGATGAATCCGGCGATCTCCACGAGCGTGCCGAAGGCGGCCAGGACGCCCTCGCTCACCCGCCCGGAGATCGGGCGTACCAGACCGCCCTGCACCAACGCCAGCGTAAATCCGATGAAGGCGTAGGTCAGACACACCTCTCGAAAGTCAAATTCAAACCCTCCCTTTTCATTGCTGAGGATCAGCGAGAGGGTCGATTCGAGATTCGCGAACGAAAACACGCACACGAACATGGCCAGCAACAAGACGCCGACCGCCGGCGTGGCCAGGGCGTCGCCGAGCGCTTTGCGATCGAACCAACGCCGCCTTGCAGCCTGGCTGTCGGGCTTGAGACTTTCGGGCAATTTGAAATAGGCCAGCAGCAGCGCGATCGTCGACAGGCCCGCGGCGGCATATCCGGGACCCGGCCCCGGATCGCCCTCGCCGCTGGGCACGGCCAAATAGCCGAACAGCGGCCCGAACGTGAAGCCCAGGCCGAAGGCCGCGCCGATCAGGGCCATGCCCCGGGCCCGATTCTCCTTGGTCGTCATGTCGGCGATATAGGCGTGCGCCGTCGAAATCGTCGCGCCGGCTACGCCCGCGCCGATGCGCGACACGAACAACAGCGCGAGACTCTTCATCACCGTGGCGACGCCAAACAGCGTGTAGAAAACGACCGAACTGGCCAGCCCAATCATCAGCACGGGCCGCCGCCCGATGCGATCGCTCAGTCGCCCCCACAACGGCGCGCAGAGGAATTGCATGAACGAAAAGCTCGACATCAACAGCCCGATCACGAGGCCCACGCGTGCGTGTTCCTCCTCCAGCCCCATCTGGGCGGCAAAATCCTTGGCGTAGATCGGCAGCAGCGGGATGACCATGCCGAAGCCCAACAGATCGATGAACACCGTCAGAAAGATGACCGCTAGCGGGCCTTTGCGTGGAGTGTCGGACATTGGATTGCGGTCAGGTGGGCGAGGGAAATCTATAAACGGCAGTATTCTACCAACTGGGTGGGCCCGGCCGCAGGCCAATTGCGCGTGCCAGGCGGCCAGGGGTGCAGCCTGCGGTTTGTTTTTTAGGCGGCGGTGTGATAGCAGCGAGTGGGG
>JBBDNV010000156.1:0-13973 GCA_040877415.1 Pirellulales bacterium | reverse complement strand
CGAAAAACGGCGGTCGCGAGGTGCCTGTCCCAGTTTTTCAACACGCTGCTAGCCGCATTCGAAGACACGCATCAGCCGCCATTTTCCCGGACGGGGGCAAGGCGATCTTTTGCGGCTGCCGTGCGGGTGGGTACACTAGAGAAACGGGCTTGCCCCCGCGCTTTGTCCGCGGCCGGGGCCCGGCCGCCAAACCAACTGTCTCAGATTGCGATCCGCCAAAAGGAAGTCGCGCCATGAAAAAGCGTTGTATCATTTCGACCGCATGGATTCTGGCCGGCTGGCTGGCCGCCTGCGCCGCCGCTTTCGCCGCGGAATCGTATAGCCGCCAGCAAGACGTGATCTACGGCCGCAAGTACGGCACGGCGCTGACGATGGACGTCTTCCAGCCGGCCGAGCCCAACGGCGCGGCCGTGATCGTCTGCATCAGCGGCGGCTGGGTCTCTAATCACGACAACATCAATCCGATCTTTGCCGGCTCGTTGCTCGCGCGCGGTTACACCGTATTTGCCGTGGTACACGGCAGCCAACCGAAGTTTACGATTCCCGAGTGCGTGGCCGATATGAATCGGGCCGTGCGATACATTCGCACGCACGCGGCCGATTTCGACGTCGACCCCGAGCGGATCGGCATCACCGGCGCTTCGGCCGGCGGCCACCTGTCGCTGATGCTGGGCTGCGCCGGGTGCCAGGGAGACGAGAAAGCCAAGGATCCGGTCGATCGTGCCAGCAGCCGCGTACAGGCCGTGGCCTGCTTCTTTCCGCCGACCGATTTCCTCAACTACGGCAAGCCGGGCGTCAAATCGTTGGGCATTGAGCCGAACCATCAGTTCAAGCCGCCCTTCGATTTCCACGTGCAGGATCCGGCCACCAAGCTGTTCAAGCCGGTCGATCTCGAGACGCGGGAAAAGATCTGCAAGGAAATGTCGCCCATCTACCACGTCAGCCAGGACGATCCTCCGACCTTGATCCTGCACGGCGACGCCGACACGCTGGTGCCGCTGCAGCAATCGAAAATCATCGTCGAGAAACTCAAGGAAGCCGGCGTGCCGGTCGAGTTGATCGTCAAGAAGGGCGCCGGACACGGGGTCTGGCCGAGCATGCTGACCGCCGACTTTGGCACGATTGCTGACTGGTTCGACAAATACCTGCCGCACTCGATGGCCCAGGCGGCGAATTAGCTCTCGCCCCAAACGGGCCGCCAAAGCAACCACGCCGAGTCGATCGCTTCGGTCCGCAGCCGGCTCACATCCCGCTCGCTCGCAGCAGCGCTTCCTGCACGTTCAGGTCGTGCTCGATGCTGAAATGGGGCTTCTCGTGCCGCGTCACGACGGCGGCAAACTGCCGCAGGTCGGCGATCTGCAGCGTCGCCGCCGGCAGGTCGCGCGAGAGCCAGTCCTTGGCGCCGGCCTGGTAAACCTGGATGGGCTGGATCGCGTCGTTGGAAAGATGACCGCTGCCCAGGTGCGGAATCACGCAGGCGCCCTGGGTGCCATACACTTCGAACCGCCGGGACCGCGGCGCCACCTCGAGAGCCGGCACTTCGACGATGCCCCAGGCGCGATCGAATCCGAACATCGCGATGCCGTTGTCCACAAACTTGCCGGGCTTGGAGTGATGATGCGCCAGAAACGGCGTCACGCTGTTGGGCTTGCCGAGAATCGCCACCATCAGATCGATCGCGTGACCGGCCATCTCGAAGAAGATGCCCCCTGGGTAGCGGCCCACCTCGGCCTCGTACGTGTCGTACGACGGCAGGTCCTTCGGCAGCCGCGCGCGAAACTCATAGACCTCTCCCAGCGCGCCCGTTCGCGCCAAGCGCAGCATTTCCTGCACCGCCGACATGTAGCGAAACAAGTAGATCATCTGCACGTGCAGGTGCTTCTTCTGCGCGAGATCGACCAGCCGCCGGAACTCTTCCAGCCGCTCGCCGGCGGGCTTTTCCAGCATCACCGGCCGCCCGCTTTCGAGCGCCATTTTCATGAGCGCCAGATTCTCGAAGACGCGCCCTTCGACGACCACGCCGTCGAGCGGCTCGGCCAATAGCTGCTCGGGCCGCGCGAACACGCGAAAGTCGGCGATCCGCGGTTCCCAGTCACGCCGCCGTCGGGCCACAACGACCGGATCGGGATCGTGGAAACCCACGAGCGTGAATTCGTCAGCGTGCTCAGCCACGCGGCGCACGATGCCGTCGGCATGCGCGTGCCACATGCCAAGCATTCCCAGCTTCATCGGTTGGTCCGGCATGGCTACGGCGCCGGTTTACAAAACCGGTCTCCGTCGGATGCGAAGTCGCAGGCACTTTGCCTTTGAGATCCGCCGTGACTCACCACCTCTTTGCCAGTCTACTCGTTGTCGTACGGGCAACCAAGCGCGCCCTAAAGCGACAACGCCGGGTCGACCGCGTCGACCCGGCGTGGATTGGTGCGCTTGGCGATATCGGGCCGGCTACTGCTGAAGCCAGAACGAGAAGTTGCGGCCCGCGATGCCGAAGCCCAGTTGCGAATAGGGCGTATAAACGGGCTCATACACGGGATAGGCCGGATACACAACGACCCGCGGGCGAGGCGCGCAATGCGCGCCGAAACTGCTATGATAGCCCGTGTACCAGGGTGCGCCGCGATATCCGTGACCGTAACCGTAACCGTGATCGTGATGAACACCCGGCGGACGATGATGCGGTCCGCGCGCGAGCGCCGTGCCGGCTCCCGCGAAAACCAAGACTCCCAAACAAGCCAAAACCACTAGACCGCGTCGCATGGCAAACTCCTTCACATATGCTGGTGTCGGCCGCCTGCTTGGAGCGGCCCGTGTATCGTTCCCCCTTGCACGACACGTATGCACAGCGCGTGCCAAATCGCCTTCCATGAGGATCATGTGTGATTTAGCGAGCCGCCGACTATCGGCGTCCGATGACCGGCCGGAAAGCGCCATCGATTCGATGTCAACCTGAATCGTCCGCGCACCGCGACACGACGAGCACGACGAAAAAACCAGAGAATGTCCAGGCGGGGAGAGCCTGCTGCTGCCGTGCGTCAATCGAGCACTTTGACGCGGACGTTGCGGTAGCGGACGAAGAATTTCCTCAAATCGCCGCCGCCGCCGTGCACTTGCAGGGCGATGCCGCCTGTGTCGGGATGGCGCTTCTCGGTGTCCTCGAACTCCATAAACCGCACGCCGTTGATCCAGGTGATGATCTTGGGCGGATTGCCGACGATGCGGGCCCGCAACTCGTTCCACTGGCCGTGCTTCCAGAACGCGGGCCACTCGTGGGGCGAAACCGGCAGGGGGAAAGGGCAATCGCGCGGCTTGATCTTTGTGACCAGGTCCTGAAACTGAAAGTTGGCCCGGTTGATGCCGCCTGAAAGGCCTTCGCCGTAGACGCCTGCCAGGTTGCCGTTCGGGTGATAGTCGATCATGTACTGGTAGGCTTGCCCGCGCTCGCTGCTGCGCAGAAACAGCCCGCTGTCGGGCACGAAGTCGTTGTTCATCTCCAGCACGACTTCGAAGTTGCCGTAAAGCTTGTCGGTGATAATGATGCCGCCGTTGCCGGGAATGTCCTGGCTGCCGACGATGGCGCCGTTTTCGATGAACCAGCGTCCGCCGCTCTGGTTCTTGCTCGCGCGGCTGTGTCCGGTTTGCGAGCTCGCGTGCCAGCCGTCGAGCGAGGTGGAGTTGAAAATCGAGACGAAGCCCGAGTCGTCGAGCGTTTCGCGCTTGAAGTCATCGGCGACCGCGCCCGGCAGCGGATGGGCGGCAACCACCGACGAGACGGCCAGAACCATTCGCATCGAAAGCAAACTGGACATGGCGTGAAACCTCTGTCTGGTGAGGACGGTTGGCTGGACGCGCAAGCGGCAGACGGGCGACCCTAATCGCCGGTGCCGATGTCGTCGTTGAAGGCCTCGAGGATCAGGTCGCATTCCTGCGACTCGTGCTCGTGAAATCGCGTCGAGAAGCGGCGATAGTCCTCGGCCAGCCGAGCTAGCGCCGTCGCCGGCTTCTCGTGGCGCGAAAGCTGCTCGGCACTCTCGGCCAGCCGGCACACGTCGCCAAACAGGCCAAAATGTTGGGACCGCAAACGTTCGGCCCGACGGCTCAGGTGCGGCGCTACGCTCACCGCGTCATCGAAATAGCCAAAGGCTTCCTCGAGCGACAAGTGCATGGCCAACTGATCGCGCAGCTTGCCCAGCATTTCGACCAGCCGCGGGTAGTCGATTTCGGCCGGACCCGACCGGCCGAGCATGGCGCGCGTGTGGTGCATCAACTGCCGCAGCTCGTGATGATCATCCTTGATCTCTTGCAGAAACGCCGGGTTGATGGAAACCGTGCGTTGTGCAATGGCCATATCGCCCTCCTGTGGAAAAAAAGGCGCGAAGTGCAGCAAACTTTTGCGAAATGACTCGCTACGACGACCCGTGCCAGGGGCCCGTTAGAGACCCGGCGCGATTGCTCCCTCCGGCGCCGCGCGCCATCGCGCGCGGCAACGCCGCCGCCGAACGCATTCCAACCAACAAGCTGCGAAACAAGATCTGACGACTTAGAGAAAAGATTCCACGTAAATGTAGTATTTGTCCCCCCTGTTTGTCAAATGTCAAACCGGGTGGGGCCGCCCTAACACCGTGGGGGGCAGTGAGATTACGTGCATCCTCCGGCTTCGCGCGATAGGATGGCCGGCCGATGATCGTAGCGTGCTATCCGGCGCGCCGGTTGCCGCTGGAAATCGCCCTGGGGAGAAACACTCGATGAGTACCCAAGCATCCTACTTGCGCCGCGACCCGGCCGACGTCGAGCCGTGGCCCGAAACCTGCGGCGAAATCCGCTGCCTTGTCGAAGAAAAAGACGGCGCCGCGGCGGAAGTTCACCACGTCAGAATTCAAGATGCCAAGTTGCACTACCACGCCCGCACCGACGAGTTCTATTACATCATCGACGGAGAGGGAACGATGCAACTCGACGACGAGACGATCGAGCTCAAAAAGGGAGTCGTCGTGTACGTGCCGCGCGGCGTAAAGCACAAAGCCATCGGCGATTTGACGGTGCTGACGGTCTGCATTCCGCGCGGCGTGCTATCGGACGTGCACGAGCTGGAATGAAGAAAGGCAGAAGGATGAAGGCAGAAGGACGAAGAGAAGGCAGAAGGCAGGATTTAAGCGACTCGCCCTGCGACTTCTCTTACTTTATCCTTCAGCCTTCTGCCTTCAGCCTTTTGCCTTCTCTTCCCGGGCGAAACATACGAGGCAGATATCGTCGCTTTGCAGCCGGCCGCGGATGAACCGGCGCACGTCGTCCAAAAGCGTCTGGCCGACCTCGTCGACGCCGCGCGGCGCCATGCTGATCGCCTCGCGCATGCGCTTGCCGCCGTACACGTCACCCTTGGCGTTCATCGCTTCGCTGATGCCGTCGGTGTACAGCACCACGGTGTCGCCGGGCTCGATCGTCAGCTCGATTTGTTCGTAGCTGCGCTTTTCATCGCACCCCAGGGGCAGCCCACTCTCGTTGCCGCCGAGCGTTTCGACAGACTGACCGCGCCGGCGCAGCGGCGGCAAATGGCCCGCATTGACCATGGTCAAGCGGTGCGACTTTGGATCGAGGACGCACAACACGAACGTGACAAAGTGGTAGTTGAGCGGCTCGGACGAAAGGTCCTGGTTGAGTTGGCCGACCGCTTCGGCCGGCGTGGCCGAAGTGGCCAGGCAATAGCGCACCTCGGAGCAGAAGTGCGCCATCAACAGGGCCGCGGAAACGCCCTTTCCGGCCACGTCGCCAATGGCCAGCGCCAACCGCCCGTCGGCCAGCGGGATGTAGCCGAAGTAGTCGCCGCCGACCTCGTCGGCCGGCTGATAGTAGTCGTAAAAGCGGTAGCCCTCGACATTCGGTCGGCTTTGGGGCAGAAATTGCAATTGCACCTGCTTGGCCGTGCCCAACTGGCGCTGGTACGTGCCCGTGTCGTGCGCGCCGGTCTTTCGCGCGCCGGCCGATTCCACTTCCTGCGCGGCGATCGTGGCCACGCTCACCAGCACGTCGAGATGCGCCTGCGTGAAACGCCGCTTGGCGTCGGTCGTGTCGAGATAGACGATTCCCAGCGGCCGCCGCGACGGACCCATCAACGGCGCGCAGATCATCGACAAGCTGTGCATCTCCAGCACCGACTGGCTGGCTTCCGATTGATCGGCCGGGGCGTCGTCCATCAAGATGGCTTCGGCCGTGCTCATCACGTGCAGGGCCATTTTGCGGCTGATCGGGCCAAAGGTCATGCTGTGGCCCGTCTCGCTCTTGCGATGTTTGATGGCCCGCGGCACCAGGTGGCCGTCGGCCCCCTCTTCCAGCAGGATGTATCCGCGCGCGGCCTGCGGAAAGATTTCGAACAAGCTGTCGAGAATCTTGGGCAGAATGTGGTCGACGTCGCGTTCGCCTTCCAGATCGAGCGAGATCTTCAAGGCCGCGCGAAACCGCGCCTGCGACGTGACGGCGGCCGACTGATCGTGCGCCAGCACGGGGCGGGCCGCCGCCGGAGCCCGGCCGACTTCCTCCGGCAACGGCACGTCCGCCAGGGTCTCGGCCAATTCACCTGCCCCTTCGCCCTCGGGCGGTGTGCCTTCGTGAAAGATCGTGACGACTTCGTAGATGTGAATGCGATCCTGGTCCTTGATCGGCGCGCGGCCTTCCAGGCGGCGGCCGTTGAGATACGTGCCGTTGAGGCTCGAAAGATCCTCGATGTAGAAACCGTCGGTGGTGCGCACGATCCGGGCATGCTGCCGCGAGACCGTATGGTTCCGCAGCACGATATCGCAGAAGTGATCGCGTCCGACCAGTGTCTCGTCGGACGAAAGTTCGAAGAACTCGCGTCCGTTGTCGCCCATGCAGATTTCGAGGGTTGGCATCGCAAATGCCCTTTGATGCTCGCTGGCACGGTGCCGGGGGTGAGCTTGGCCGGTTGACACCGGCGACCAGAACGGGCCCCTGGAAATCACTTTCCCATTCGATTGTGACTGTGTCAATCGAGTTCTCATCGAGTCGTGAAGACGCTAGGGCGCGCGTCGTTGGATGGGCCGCGCGGCGGGATTGCACCTGGTGCGTGCGGCGTTTGGGCGTGCGGTGTGCAGGGTGCCGTTTTTTGCGCGCCTCGGGGCGCGCGGAGAGTCCGTTAGTTGTTCGCCCGCCCGGGGGAGATCTTGGCCGGCAGCCGGGGTCTTTGACTGTCATTGACACCGGAAATCGCGCGGAATGCCGGCTACAGCATGACAAGGACGGACCTTGCAGACGCCGGGTACACAAGCGCCGGGACCGGCCGCACAGGGGCCGCCGACAGCGCGTCGCTGCGAAGCTAGCCCAAATCCTTGATCACCCGGCCAGGACTCAATTCCCGCGGCAACTGCTGGAAATCGTCGTGATAGTGCCGCGTGTAATCGATGCCCAGGTGATAGAGAATCGTGGCCGACAGATCGGCCGGCGAAACGGGGCGATCCTTGACAAACGCGCCGATACCGTTGGTTTCGCCGTACGCCTGGCCGCCGCGCACGCCGCCGCCCGCCAACAGCACCGTAAACGCGTGGGGCCAATGGTCGCGGCCCGTCTTTTCCGTCATCCCGTTTTGCACGATCTGGCCGATCTTGGGAGTGCGGCCGAACTCGCCGGTCGCCACGACCAGCGTCGTTTCCAACAGCCCGCGGGCGGCCAGGTCTTCCACGAGCGCCGAGAAGCTCCGGTCAAACCGCGGCGCGAGGCGATCTTTGAGCGACTTGAAGTTGTGGTTGTGCGTGTCCCAAAAGGGCGAGACTTTATCGTTGCGCGTCTCGTCGTCCCAATTCACGGTCACCAGCGAAACGCCCGCCTCGACAAGCCGCCGGGCCAACAGCAGGCTCTGGCCGAATTTTGAATCGCCGTAGCGCTCGCGCGTTTCGGGCGTTTCTTTCTCCAGCCGAAATGCCTCGTTGGCGGTTAGGTCGCCGAGCATCGAAAAGGCCGTTTCGACGTGTTTGGAAAAACGCTGGACCGAGGGCTCGCCGACGAAAGGCGCCGACAGCGACGCCTCGAGCCGGCGCCTCAGCTCGCGCCGCGCCACGACCCGATCCACCGGCACGTCTTCGGCCAACTGAATGCCTTGCACCTGGAATTTTTCGTCGCTCGGATCGCCTTGCACCAGAAACGGATTGTGCAATTCGCCCATCCGGCCCCCGGTCTGTCCGGCAATGCGCTTGTCCTGACCGGCAAACTGCAAATACCACGGCAGCACCACCGACGGCGGAAGCGCGGCGCGGCGCTGGGCATACCGCGTCGTCAGTGATGACATCGAAGGCCAGTCCTCGGGCCTGGCCTGGTCCGTGACCGGCGGACCGAAATACGGACGGCCGGTGATCATTTCGCTGCAAGCCGGACCGTGCACCGGCATGCGATGCTCCATCGAGCGCAGCAGGCAAAGTTTGTCCATCTGGGTGGCCAGCCGCGGCAGATGCTCGCAAATCTGAATGCCCGGCACGCGAGTGGCGATCGGCTTGAACTCGCCGCGTATTTCGGCCGGCGCTTGGGGCTTCATGTCCCACAGATCAATGTGGCTGGGCCCGCCGAACAGAAAGATGAAAATGCACGAATTGAAGCGGCGCTCGGCCGGCGCATCCGGGGGCGCGGCGGCCCGCAGCCTGGCCAGATTCGTGCTGCTGAGCCCCAGCAGGCTCAAGCCGCCGACGCAGAGCAGCTCTCGCCGCGACACCCGGGCCGGCGAAGTCGGGTCGGTCTGTGCGCCGAAGATTGAAAACATCTCTCGCAAACCGTTTTTTGTCGAAATCTGGTGCCAATCGACTTAACCCATTTATACACGATCGGTTAAGCCGATTTCCAGCCTCCCACCCACAATTTTTCCCCTCGCTGAGCTAGCGACGGCAGGGACCGGCTTTTTTGCAACTTGCGGTGACCGGGCAAGCCGGGCGCGGCAACTAATCTTGGCGGAAATCCGGGGCAATGATATCCTTGAGCCCCTTTAACCAGCAACCCCACGCACGACAAGCACGAGATCATGAATATCCTGTTGGCCGTCTTTCTGTTTTCGGCCCTGCTTTTGGCGCTCGACTTGTGGACCGCTCCGAAGCTCGACAAGACGCCGCGCGCCAATCTCAAGGACTCCGGCCGCGTCGCATAAAGCGGCCCCGTGCCCGTGGCACCCGATTTGACGCTCCCCTGCGCCGGCGATGACAATGTGATGGTCCTGTTTCCGACCGAACATTCGTCAGGGAGTCCGTCATGCTCCGCGCCCTCGCCGCCGGCCTCGCTGCGTTCTCCCCGCTTTTCCTGACTCACGCGTCTTGGGCCGCGCCGCTTGCGATTTGCGCGTTCCAGTGCGACGCCACGCCCCCGCTGGGCAGCCCCTTGTGTTATGCCAGTGTCGAGCCGGCCAATGAGATCGTCGATCCGCTCACGGTGCGCGGAATTGTGCTTCTCGGCGTCGGCAGCCCGATCGTGCTGTGCACCGTCGATTTTGTCGGTATCGGCAACAGCGGCTACGACGTGTTTCGCGAAGCGCTGGCCAAAGCGGCCGGCACCACGGCCGACCGCGTGGCGCTGCACACGCTGCATCAACACGACGCGCCCGGCTTTGATTTCGAGGCCGAAGAGCTATTGGCCGCGCGCGGCCTCTCGGGCGCGATGTTCCACGTGGCGCATGCCCGCGAAACGATCCTCCGCGCCGCCAACGCGCTGGCTGAGTCGCTTTCCAACCCAACAGAGGTGACGCACCTGGGCGTCGGCGTCGCCAAGGTCGAAAAAGTGGCTTCCAACCGCCGCATCCTGGGCGACGACGGCCAGGTGAAATACGTGCGCTTCAGCTCGTCGCGAATCCCCGAAGCCGTCGCGGCGCCCGAAGGCGTGATCGATCCCTTGGTGCGCGTGATCAGCTTCTGGAACGGCGAGCGGCCGTTGGCCGTGTTGAGCTACTACGCCACGCATCCGCAAAGCTACTACGGCCAAGGCGGCGTGAGCTGGGATTTCGTGGGCATGGCCCGGGCGCAGCGCGAAGAGGCATTGCCCGGCGTGCCGCACATTCATTTCAACGGCGCCGCGGGCAACGTGGCTGCCGGCAAATACAACGACGGATCGCCCGGGAGACGGCCCGTGCTGGCCGGGCGACTGGCCGCCGGAATGGCACAAGCCTGGAACGCCACCACGCGCGTTGCGATCAGCGGCTCAGATGTCGAGTGGCGCACGTGCGAGGTCAGGCTGCCCTTGCGTGACATCTATCAGGATGAGGCAGCGATGGTGGCAATGATGGACAACTCCTCGGCCCGTCTGCAGGATCGCGTGCGGGCGGCCCGCGATCTGGCCTGGGCCCGCCGCGCGAAAGCCGGCAAGGCGATCGAGCTGAGTTGCCTGCGCTTGCCGGGCGTGTACGTCGTCCACATGCCGGGCGAGCTGTTCGTGGAATATCAATTGACGGCCGCCAAAATGCGGCCTGAGGCCACGGTGTGCATGGCCGCTTACGGCGACTACGGCCCCGGCTACATCGGCACGGAAATCGCCTATTCCCAGGGCGGCTACGAGACCAGCTACGTCTCGCGCACGGCGCCGCAAGTCGAAAAAGTCCTCAGGGACGGGATGGCCGAGCTGCTCAGATAACATCAGCCGCGGTTGAATCGTCCGCTCGCTTTGCGGCAACGCCCCTTTTAAGTGAGAGCGGGCGTTTTTCTTTTACACGGAGGGCCGCCACGATTACAATCGCTGCCAGCTTCGCTCGACCCAACGAGCCGAGCGCCGGTGGCTTTCTCGTTTTCTTGTGGCCGCGCTTTTTTTAGACGCTTGCGGCGCGATTCTCTTGGTAACTAGGAACAAATTGCCATGATTGGTCCTTCACAATTCACCAGGCCGCTGTTGTCGGCCGCGCTGTTGTTGGCCGCCAGTGCTTCCGTGCTTGCACAGACGCGGGAGGAAGTCACGATCTATCGCGACGATTTCGGCACGCCGCACATCTTCGCCGCCACGGCCGAGGGCGCCTGTTTCGGCCACGGATACGCGCAAGCCACCGACCGGCTCGAGGAATTGCTCAAGCAATACATGCGCGCCAGCGGCACCATGAGCGAAGCGTTCGGGCCCGAGTTCCTGCACGACGACTATCGCCAGCGCCTGTACCGGCACGCCGCCGTCTCCAAGGCCCGTTATCCCGAGCTGAGCGCCAAGACGCGATCTTTGATCGAAGCCTACCAGTCGGGCGTCAAGCACTACATGAAAGAACATCCCTCCGAGGTGCCCGAGTGGGCGCAGCAGATCGAACCCTGGATGTGCGTCGCGCTAGGGCGCTACATCATCTGGGGCTGGCCCGAGGGCGAAGCCGGCGGCGATTTGAAACGCATCGGCATCCAGCCCGATCCGGTCGAGTATCACGGTTCCAACGAGTGGCTCGTCGCGCCCGACCGCACGGCGTACAACGCCCCGATCGCGCTGGTGGATCCGCACCTGGGCTGGTACGGCCAGTTCCGCTTTTACGAAGCGCGCTTGTACGGCGGTGAAATCGAGTTCTCCGGCATGGCGATTCTCGGCAATCCATTGCCCGCGCTGGGACACAGCCGCTACTGCTCGGTCGCCATGACCACGGGCGGGCCCGACACTTCCGACGTCTATGAAGAAGAGCTCAATCCTGAAAACCCCAGGCAGTATCGCTACGACGGCCGGTGGCTCGACATGGACGTGAAAAGCGAGGTGATCAAGGTCAAGGAAGCCGACGGCGTGAAGGAGAAGAAGGCCGAAATCGAATATACCAAGCACGGCCCCGTCGTCGCGCGCAAAAACGGCAAGGCGTACGTGTTCGCAATTCCGTACGCCGACGAAGTGGGACTGCCCGAGCAGACGTACAAGATGTGCATTGCCCGCAACCTAGAGGAAATGAAACAGGCCCTGGCGATGCAGCAATTGATGATGCAAAACCTGATGATCGGCACCGTCGAGGGGGACATCTATTACGTGCGCGTGGGCCGTGTGCCGATCCGCCCGGCCGGCTACGACTACAAGCGGGCCATGCCGGGCAACACCTCGCGGGCCGAATGGCAGGGGATCCACCCCTTCGAAGACCTCGTGCAGATCGAGAACCCGCCGCAGGGCTACATGCAGAACTGCAACGTCAGCCCGCAGTTCATGATGAAAGATTCCCCGCTCAAACCCTCGCCCGAGCGGCCCTACCTGTTCAACGGCTTCAAGAATCTCGAGGAAGCGCACGACAACCCGCTGCACCAGCGGGCCGCGATGTGCGTCGAGCTGTTGCACAACGCCAGGCGGATGACGGTCGAAGACGCCATCGAGATCGCGATGAGTCCCGCGGTCTACGGCGCCGACGCGTGGCAGGAAAAACTGCGCAAAGCCTGGTCGGGCGCCAGTGCCGACGTGCGCACCGACGCCGAGCTCGTGGCCCTTTACGAGCTGATCGTCAACTGGAGCCGCCGCTGCGAGGCCCAAAGCACAGGCGCCATCGCCTATCTGTATTGGAAGCAGGCCTTCGGCGACGACGTGCGGCTGGCCGATCGCGCCGGCATGCCGCCGCCCGAGAGCGTGACCGACGAAATGCTGCTCGCGAAGCTCAAGCAGGCCGCCGGCAAATTGAAGGAAGATTTTGGCCGCTTCGACGTGGCCTACGGCGACGTGTATCGCGTCGGCCGCAAGGGAACCGACAGAACCTGGCCGGCCAGCGGCGGCTCGGTGACGCAAATTGCCACGCCCCGGGCCATCAGTTTCGAGCCGATCGACGGAAAGAAACAATTCCTGGGCCGCGGCGGGCAAACTTCCACGCAAGTCGTGCTGCTCACCAGCCCGCCCAAGTCGTGGACCGTGCTCCCCTTGGGCGAAAGCGATCGCCAGGACAGCCCCCACTACGACGATCAGGCCCGGCGGCTGTTCAGCAAAGGGACGCTCAAGCCCACCTATTTCCTCGACAAGGGAGAACTGATCCGACACGTGGAATCGAAAACGGTTGTGTATCGCGACGCGGATTGAAGCACCGATCCAATATTGGACCAATACAAAGGAGCCAGCCGTGTACTCTCGCCGCATTGCATGGATCTTGCCGCTCGTTGCCGCCGCGCTGGTGGCCGGCCAATCGGCCCGCGCGGAATCCCCCTACACGCAAACCATGAACGTTGTCTACGCCGAAGTCGACGGCGTGGGGTTGATTCTGGACGTCTTCGCGCCCAACGGGAACGCGAACGGGCTGGCCATCGTCGACGTCGCCAGCGGCGCGTTCTATTCCGATCGCGGCAAGATCGAGGACCATCGCCGGGCACAGATGTATGACATTTTTTGCGGCAAGGGATACACCGTCTTTGCCGTGCGGCCGGGCTCGATTACCAAGTTCAACCTCTCGGAAATGGCCAAGAATCTCAAACAAGGCATTAGCTGGGTGAAAGAGCACGCCGCCGAGTACAAGATCGACCCCAACCGGCTTGGTCTGGCGGGCGCATCGGCCGGCGGACATTTGGCCTCGCTCGTGGCGGTTACGGCGGACGGCAAATCGGCGGTCAAGGCGGCCGGCGTGTTCTTTCCGCCCACCGACTTTCTCGACTATCGAGGAGTGAAGATCGACGCCGACACGCCGCCCGAAACCCTCGAACGTCTGAAGCGCTTCGTCTATCCGAACGGCGCCGCCCCGGCGAGCACTTCGGAATTGATCGACAAGCTCAAACAGGTCAGCCCCGCGCTGTTGGTAACCGACAAGGCTCCGCCGTTTTTGATCATCCACGGCGACGCCGATCCGGTCGTGCCGCTCGATCAGTCGAAAAAGTTGCTGGCGGCCTTGCAATCGGCCGGCGTACCTGCCGAGCTGATCGTCAAGGAAGGGGGCGCCCACCCCTGGCCCACCATCCACGAGGAAGTGCAAGTGATGGCCGACTGGTTCGACAAACAGTTGGCCGGCAAGTAACAACTGTCGCTTCTGTGGGTGCCATGCGATTTGCGGGTGAAGATGTATGAAGCCGGGGCGTCCCAATTGAGCGTTGGTTAAGTTGGTT
>JBBDNV010000155.1:0-13983 GCA_040877415.1 Pirellulales bacterium | reverse complement strand
GGCGGCTCTCGGCGTCCCAGGTGAGCGTGATGTTGAACGGCTGGACCGTGTTTTTGTGCAGTAGGGCGTTGCCCGCCTGGTCGTAGGTCAAGGTGCTGGGGACGCCGCCGTCCAGGATGCGGGTCAACTGGTTGGCGGCGTCGTAGGTGTAAGTGGCGCGGCTGCCGTCGGTACGGCGGAACGTGAGGCGGTTGCCCACCGCGTCGTACGTGTAGGTGTTGGCCGGGCCGATGTAGTGAGTTCTGTCGGACCTCAACTGGTACGCCTGATCGTACGTGTAGGTGGTGATGTCGGCGGCAATCGTCGTATTGATGGTCCGGGTGCGATTGCCGACCTTGTCGTAGACGTTGAGGTAACGTCGGATGCCGACGTTATTGAGCTCGGTGATCCGGTCGGCGTCGTCGTAGGTGTAGCTGGTGCGGGTGCCGTTGCTGTTGTACTGGCAGAGCATGCGGCCCGCGGCGGAAAGCGGGATAGGAGCGCTTATTGACAGAAAGCCGGACCAGCGACGCGTGCGCGGCCAGAGTCCGCTTCATGGCCACGTTCCCCCCATCCCCCGGCCGAAAACGTCTCTTGCACGCAACGGGAAATTCTGATTTCTGGTATCGTGGGGAATGGTTGACTCGTCTAGAGTTTTTCATGTCGGGGGGTGCGGTGAATTCTCGCGCCGCGAATGATTCTAAAACCAACGCGAACGGTCACTTCCGCTCGGTGCGGGCCCTTTTTCGCGCGCACGCAGTATAGCTATGAAAAACGAACGCCCCGTTCCCAGGCCAAGTGGCCTGGTTTTGAAAATCAAAAAAGGCCACCCGACAGGCTGGAGGCCGGAGGCTGGAGGACGCAAGTAAGGAAACGCCCAGACAGGCTGGAGGCCGGAGGCTGGAGGCTGGAGGAAACGCCCACGCTGCCTCCCGCCTCCGGCGTCCGGCCTCTAGAATACATGCCTCCAGCCTCCGGCCTCCAGCCTCTACCATACATGCTTCCTCCCCTGCGCATCGGTTCGATCGATTTGGACTTTCCCGTGGTGCAGGCTGCGCTGTCGGGCTACAGCGATTGGGCGATGCGCGTGATTGCCAGGCGGCTGGGGGCGCCGTATACGGTGTGCGAGGTGATGCTCGATCGGTTCGTCAACCAGGTGACGGGGGGCCGCAAGGCGCGGCGCTATCTCGAAACCAGCGACGAAGAACACCCGGTCGGAGCGCAGTTGATGGGGGCGAATCCGGAAGATTTTGGGCCGGCCGCCCGGCAGCTCGCGGCGGCCGGATTCGACGTGGTCGACATCAACTTCGGCTGCCCGGTCAAGAAGGTTTTGGGCCGGCAGCGGGGCGGCTATCTGCTGGGACAGGTCGATACGGCGCTGGAAATTGTCTCGCGCGTGCGAGACGCCGTGCCGCCGCACGTTCCGGTGACCGTCAAGATGCGCCGCGGCCTGGACGATTCGGTGGAAAGCCGCGATCGGTTCTTCCAGATTTTCGACGGAGCGTACCAGCGCGGCGCCGCGGCCATCACCGTGCACGGCCGCACGGTCGAGCAGCGCTACGTCGGCCCGAGCTGCTGGGAGTTTTTGCGCGAAGTGAAGCGGCACGCCGGCGATCGCGTGGTACTGGGAAGCGGCGACTTGTTTACGCCGCAATCGTGTCTCGACATGATTCTCCAAACGGGCGTTGACGGCGTGACCGCCGCCCGCGGCGCGATCGGCAATCCATGGATCTTTGGCCAGGCCCGGGCCTTGGCCGCCGGATTGCCGCTTCCCGATCCGCCGAGCGTACACGCGCAGCGCGACGTGATTGCCGAGCATTACCGACTGGCCGAAGAGCTGTATGGGCCCGAGCATTGCGGGCGTCAGATGCGCAAGTTCGGCATCAAGTATTCGCAGCTTCATCCGCGGGCCACCCTAGTGCGCGGCGCGTTCGTGGCCGTCGCTCGCCCGGGCCAGTGGAAGACGGTGCTCGAAACGTGGTACGCCGACGACCTGCCCGGCCGTCACCCGACGGCCGAATTGGACGCGCTCAAAGATTGCCAGGAGGCGGCCTCGGCGGCGTAAGCCGCTCGACGATTGGGCGAGCCGCCTTCACACGCAGCTTTCGATTGCTGCTTCAATCTCGGAGTGGACTTCCTGGTCGTTTTCACTTTCCAGCCGTTCATGGAGGGCCTTGCGCGCTCGATCGTCGTCATATCGCCCCAGCGCCCAGGCGCATGCGCCGCGGACGAGCGGCTCGACGTCGCCGAGCCCGTGAATCAGCGCCCCAATCGCTTGCGGCGGCCGCTGATTGCCGAGCACGATGGCGGCGTTGCGCAACAGGCCGCGGCGTTTGGGGCGCCACAATGGCGTGTGGCGAAACCGGGCGCGAAAGGCGGCCTCGTCGAGCTCGAACAGTTGCACTAGCTCCAACTTGGTCATGCCGGCAAGGGGCTGAAACTGGCTTTCACCGCTGGTCGGCGCTTTCTGGTTCCAGGGGCAAACCTCCTGGCACACGTCGCAGCCGAACAGCCAATCGCCCACCGACGGGCGCAGGTCGCGCGGCACCGGACCGCCGAGCTCGATCGTCAGGTAGCTGATGCAGCGGCGGGCATCGAGCACGTACGCATCGACAAACGCGTCGGTCGGACAGGCGTCGAGGCATGCGCGGCAGGTGCCGCAGTGGTCCGACTGGTGCGGCTCGTCGTATTCGAGCTCCAGGTCGGTCACCAGCGCGGCCAGAAAAAACCAACTCCCGACTTCCTTATTCAACAGCAAGGTATTCTTGCCGATCCAGCCGAGCCCGGCCAACTGGGCGAACTCGCGTTCCAACAGCGGCGCCGTGTCGACAACGCCGCGGACGCGCGCTTGCGGCGAACGAACCGCGAGGAACTCGGCCAACTTGCCGAGCCGATCGCGCACGACGTCGTGATAGTCGCGGCCCCAGGCGTAGCGCGAAACGCGCCCCCGGCCCGGTTGAGCCGCCTCAGGCTCGACAGTACGATAGTTGAAGGCCAGCACGAGCAGGCTGCGCGCGCCGTCGAGCACGTGCCGCGGATGCGTGTAGGCTTCCGCGCGAGACGGCAGGTAGTCCATCGTGCCGGCGTATCCCGAGGCGAGCCACTCGTGAAATCGGCTGACTCCCCCGGGCGTCACAGCCGGGCAGACTCCGGTGAGACCAAAGCCCAATCGGCGGGCTTCACACTTGAGGTCTTCAGTCAGTCGCGAGCCATCCATCGGTCAGACCGCGGTTGAAGCCATCGATCAACGAATGCCCATTCCCATGTTGACACGAAATCCATGCCGCACGCTCGCCGTAGCCGCCCTGGCAGCCGGCGGCGTCCTGGCCGGCTGCCACAAGCCGCCCGACCCCGACAAATACGGGGAAATCATCACCACGGTCCCCGAGGAGCTGAACAAGCCGTTCCCGCTGCCTGAGCTCGACGACCCGCCGGAGAAGGGGAAGAAAGTTACCGAATAACTCCTATTTTCGCTATTTTGAGGATTGCACTGCCCAAGGACCCCAAATAGCCTGCAAGGGAATAGGGGTAACATCTCGATCTCCGTCACGCGAGGCAGTGCCATGTTCCGTCGAGTCAGTTTGTGGGTCGCCGTCGGCATCTTGTTGGCCGCCGGCTTTAACGCGTCGCAAGCTTCGGCGCAGGTATTAGGGCCGGGAGCGTATGGGTTGGGCTTCTTCAATTATGGGGACACCAACTACGGCGGCAATTACCGCATTCCGTATTACGCCCTGTTTCCGCCGGTGTACTACAGCTATCCGGTAGCGCGGCCGTACGGTTACAGCCCGTTTGCGTATCCTCCGGGAACGGTCACTCCGGAAGCCACGCAAAAGGTGGCCCCGGTCGAGTATCGCAATCCGTTCGTTCCGCAACGCGCCAGTTCGACCGGCGACAAGTCGGCCTCGCTGCCGCGGATGTACGACAATCCGTTCGTCAAGCGGGCCCAGACTGCCAGCACGCTGGCGTCGGCGCGACAAGGCGAGCGGTAGTCGTCGTTTAGGTCGTCCGACTCGATCATTACACGTACCGCTGCTTGCTTGTCAAGCACTGCCAACAAGCGCCGTTACAGGCGCCACTGCTGTCTTGCCTGCTGACTTGGCCAACGGGACAGTCGGGTGGACATGCCACCCGTTTCGTGCGGCGTGAAACCGATCTTTACGCTGTGGGCGGAGACGCTATCCTAACGCCCCCCATGGGCGCTAACGCGCCAACGTGGGGGATCCCGTCTCGTCGTTCGAAATTCGCGAATCGATCGAAGGATTCGGCCTCGCTAGTCCCCCATTCCCGTGGCGGCCGTTCGAGCCATTTTGCCAGCTCGCGCGCGAGGCCGGGCGAAAGGAGTTTGCCCAATGAAGGGGCCCAGGGCCGTCATCCTCGCCGTTGCCATGCTGGCCGGTTGCCGCAGTTCGCAGCCGGCGACGAATCCGTTTCTACGCACCACCGTGCCTCCGCCCGGAACCGGGCAGGGGATGATGGTCATGCCAGGTGAAGCCATTCCGCCGGTTGTGACCGCGCCCGGCGTGGCGGCCACTTCGCCGCCGGCCATTGCGCCGGCCCTGCCGGTGACCCCGGTGCCGGCCCAGCCCGCGCCGTTGATCGGGCCGCCGCCGCCGCTAGGGCCGCAAGAAAAGTTTCAGCCGCCGGGCGGGTCGTATTTGTACCACCAAAGCTCGCACGATCATCGGGGTGCCGGCGGCGCGGGCGATGACGCCCAGCGCGCGTTGGCCGCGATCGAACGCCGTGACTCCGCGGCTGAGATCCGGGCCGGCGGACGCGTCCGGGCGTCGCCGGCGGCCGTCCAACAGGCGTCGCACTTGGACAACCGATTCCGCGTGTCGACGGGCGGCGCCCCTCAAAAGTCTTCCCTCGAATTCAGCCCACCCAAGAGTCGCGGCGATCCGCCGGAGGGTTTGGCGATGATTGCCGTAGGCCAAACGGCCCCAAGCAGCAGCGTTCGCATTGTCGGCGAATCTTCGGAAGCCCACGCGCCCAGGGTGAGCTCGTCCACCGGTCAAGAAATGATTCGCATGACGGCCGGCGCAAGCCAGCAGGCGAATGCATCGAGTAGCGGCAATGCCGGCCAGCCCACCGCTTCGCGAATTGCAATCGTGGCGCCGGTCACGGTTTCGCGGGCGGCGAACGCCGCCGGTCCGAATCGCGACGCGGGGGCCGTCAAAAGCGAGGTATCCTCCGGCGCCTCGCCCCGCTACGAGCTCGAAGCCATCGAGCCCCTCTCGCGATAGCCAGCCCGGCGCGCCCTCCCGCTCGGCGGCCGCAACTTCCGCGGTTTCCTGCAATAACGGCGTGATGTAAGATAGAATCAATCGTTATGACGCCACGTCTTTGTTCGAGGAGAGTCGCGGTCGCGCTTCGCGCCCGCCCGGCGGGTATGCGGCAGGTTGAAACGAGGCTCTTGTCATGGTTTCCGGTGGCATTCGCGGCATTGCCGAAAATTGGCGGTCGCCTGTTCGTCTCCTTTCCCAGGGCCTCGCGCAACGGCGAATTTCGCGCTGGGCGGCGCTCTTGCCCAAGGTTGCCTCGTACGAGGAGGAGCTTCAGGCGCTGGACACGTTCGGCCTGCGCAAGCGGAGCTTGTCGCTGCGCTACCGGCTCAAAAGCAACGAGCCGGTCGACCGGCTGCTGCCCGAAGCCTTTGCCCTGGTGCGCGAGGCTGCGCGGCGCACGATCAACATGCGGCACTTCGACGTGCAGATTCTGGGCGGCGTCGCGATGCACCACTGTTCGATCGTGGAAATGCAGACGGGCGAAGGCAAGACGCTGACGGCCACGTTGCCCTTGTACCTGGCGGCCCTGGAGGGCAAAGGCGCGCACCTGTCGACGGTCAACGACTATCTGGCCCGCCGCGACGCCCAGTGGATGGGACCGGTTTACGAATGCCTCGGCATTTCCGTCGGCGTGGTCGAGACGCAAATGTCTCGGGCCCAGCGGCACAAGGCGTACGCATGCGACATTACTTACGGCACGGCGAAGGAGTTCGGGTTTGACTTTTTGCGCGATCGCCTGCTTCTGCGGCGGATCGGCGAAGGCCAGTCCGATTTTCTCGGCGGCATGCTGGGGATGAATTCGGACGCGGGCGGAGAACGTCCGGTTCAACGCACGCCGTTTTTCGTGCTGGTCGACGAAGCCGACAGCATTCTGATCGACGAGGCCCGCACGCCGCTGATCATCAGCGCGCTGCCGAACGAAGCGCAGCGCATCGCGGTCGAAGCCTACAAATGGGCCGCCTCGGTGGCGCGCGAGTTCGAGGAAGATGAACACTACGACTACGACCACGAGGAAAGGAAAATCGAGCTGACGCCCGAGGGCCGCCGCCTGGTGCGCATGCTGCCCAAGCCCGACGCGATGCATGCCGTCGGCATGTTCAGCATCTACGAATACGTCGAGCGCGCCGTGAAGGTCGACCGCGAATACTTTCGCGACCGGCAGTACGTGGTGCGCGACGGCGAGGTGGTCATCGTCGACGAATTCACCGGCCGGATGGCCGAGGGCCGCAAGTGGCGATCCGGCATCCACCAGGCCGTCGAGGCCGCCGAAGACGACGTGGAAGTGACGGCCGAGAGCGGCCAGGCCGCGCGCGTCACCGTGCAGGACTACTTCCATCTCTATCCGCGCCTGGCCGGCATGACGGGAACGGCCATCAGTTCGGCCGCGGAATTGACGAAGATCTACAAGGTGCGCGTGTTGCTGATCCCCACCAACCGGCCCACGATTCGCGAGCGCTTGCCCGAACGCGTGTTCGGCACGGCGGACGAAAAGTGGCACGCCATCGTCGACGAAGTCAGCGAGCTGTACGCCGTCCGACGACCCGTTCTGATCGGCACGCGCTCGATCGACAAATCGGAGCACCTGGCCGCGCTTTTACAAGAAAAGGGCATCGAAGTCGACGTGCTTAACGCCAACCACATCGCCGACGAAGCCGATATCGTGGCCAGGGCCGGCCGGCGCGGCAAGGTAACCGTGTCGACCAACATGGCCGGACGCGGCACCGATATCAAGCTGGAAGACGGGGTCGCCGAGTTGGGCGGGCTGCACGTGATCGTCACGGAAATGCACGACGCGGCACGCATCGATCGACAGTTGGCCGGCCGCTGCGGCCGACAGGGCGATCCCGGCACGTACCGCATCTACCTGTCGCTGGAAGACGAATTGCTGGTCGGCCTCAGTCCGGAAAAAGCCAGATACTACAAGGAGCTGGGCCAGGAACGGCCGGGGCGCTACGACCATTTGGCCAGGCTGTTTCGCAAAGCGCAGCGATCGACCGAGCGGAAGCACTTCCGCGATCGCAAAATCCTGATGTATCACGAAAAGGAACGCAAGAAAGTTCAAGTCCAGATGGGTCAGGATCCGTATCTCGATACGCCCGGCTGAACGGGGCCCCAGCCGCCCGCGGCCAATCGCGCCAATAGCCCACGCGCCCGGGGGAGCGGGGCCGGTCCTCAAAGCGAAGCGCAGCCGACGATGATCGACGATCTGTACCAGGCCGCTCTGGCCGCGCTGCGGCATCATCTGGATGAGGCGCACGTCGCCTATACGCTCGACGACGGCGAGCTGATCGTCGAGTCACATCGGCTGGGACTGTCGGTCACGTTCGACGGCTGCGTGCCACAGGGCCTGCACGTGCTCGCTCCCCTGGACATCCAAATCCACGTCGACGGCGACAGCGGCGATCGGTTTCGCGTCGGCACTTTGGGCGTCGGCGCCGACGCCCGCTGCGCCGTCGAAGACGCCATTTCCGAGTGGCACTTGCTGGCTGCCGCGCCGCTTCTGTCGGCATTGGGCGCGGGCGTCACGCTGCGCCGCGCGTCCGCGGCGACTCAAAAGTTGGCCGGCTGGGACCTGTTTCCCGGCCGCGCCGGCATCCGCGGTCCGGTGCCCGGCGCTTTGCGGCAGGACGGACCGTTTTACCCCGCGCTGCTGGAACGGCTGCGCCAAGTCGCCTCCAAATGGGAACAGCCGCCGCGTTTTGCGCTGCATTCCATTTACATGATGGCCACCTGCGGCTCCGGCACAAGCGAGATCCAGGCGGCGGTGGACGGATTGCTCAACGAGGAGCTGACGGGACTCATCGGCGGGCTCCCCTGGCCGACCGACGGCGAAACCTACCTCTACAAACAGCTTTTCGTGTTTCGGCATCAACCACCCGAGTAGCAACCGCGCGATGAAAACCCCCAGCGACGCCGGGCGAGCAGCGTCGCGCTTTGGCGCCCGCCGCCGACTCACATTGACGCGATATTGCGGACGTGTCAGGTTTATAGATTGACGAATCAGGGGCAGACCCGTCCGAAAACAGGAGCGCGCGAGCCATGAGCTGCGTCATCATCGCGATCGGCTGGTGTCTTCTTGCGCAGCCTGCCGGCGAGCCGGACAACTTCGAACCGATCCCGCTCAAGGCCGGACAAGGCGCGCCGCCGGCGGGTTTGGAGGGCGTTCCTCAAGGGGACTCCGCGCCGAGCGACCAACCCACTGCCGCGCCGGAAAGGCCCGCCGGCGATTCCCCGGAAGATTCACCCACGGCCGACGGCTCGCCGGCGCCGCCCAATAAGCACGGCAAAACCCCTGAGGAGCCGCCCGGCGGGATGGAAACTCTCCCAGACCGCCCGCCGCAAAGGCTGCGCCCGCCGGAGTTGATTGCCGAAGCGCTCGAGAACCCCCGGCAAGAGGCCCTGTCCGGCACGCCGCTGTCGCTGTCTCAGGCACTGCTGCAGGCGCGAGACCGGCAGCAGCAGCTCAGGATCGCCCAATCGTATTGGCGGTTGGCGGCGGCTCAGGCCGAATATCACTGGGCGCTCAAGCAGCGCGACGTGCTCGCCGACCATACGAGGCCGCACGGCAACCTGGCCGGTGCGCTTGGCGCGCAGGCGGCCGCCGAGGCCGACGTTCGCGACGCTCAAGTGGCCGTCGAGCAGACGCAACAGGAATTGGCCGACCTCGTGGGAACCGGCGGCGCGGGCAATCTGCCCTTGACGATCGATCGGCCGCACGTGGGCGATTATCGCACGCACTACGAAAGCATTTTCGGCACGCAGCCGCCGCCGCCGCGAATTCGCCTGATTCACCGCACACTGCCCCTTCGCCGCAAAGCGATCGATGCCCACGCCGAGGCCATCGTCGCCGCCATCGACGCGGTGAACGCGGCCGGCGAACCATTTCGCTCCTCGGGCCAGGGGTTGTCCACGCTGCTGGAAACGATCGATTTGCTCAAGCACGAGCGCCGGGCCTTCATCGCCCTAGTGCGCGACTATAACCTGGACATCGCCGAGTACGCATTCGCCGTCGCGCCGGCAGGTGCCGGGGGAGATACGCTCGTGTCCATGCTGATTCGCACGTCGCCGCCGCCGGGCAACTTGCCCACGCGGGCGCAGGAGGGAAACTCCGATCCGTCGATCCGCAAGACGTTTCGCCAATCATCACCGGACCGAGGCGCTTCGGCCGCGGACGCCGATGACTGGACGTCCAACTATCCGAACGAGCTGGATTCCGGCGCCGCCGACGACCCGGGCGTGTATCAAGCGTTGCTCGCCGTGGCCCATCATCCGCTGCGCGTGCAGAAGCTCGGCAACTTGCTGCATTGGGATCGCAACCTGCCGCCGGACGCCGGCCAGCCGGTGGCGCTGGCGGAATGTTTGCGCGGCGTACCGGCGCCCAATCGGCTGAACGTGATTCGTGCCTATTGGCGGGCGCGCCAGTACGCCGCCCGTTTTCAGGTGCTCAACGAACAGCAGGAACAGCTTAATGCGCTGCAGTCGGTCGCCATTGGGCAGCGCGATCAGCCGGGCATGACCGAAGCCGGAGTTCGCCTGCAGGCCGCGCGCCGCGGGGCGCGGGCCGCGATCCTCGACGCGCAACTGGCCCTCATCGCGGCGCAATTTGAGCTGACGCTGGCGACCGGCCGGCCGCTGGCCGAATCGTGGCTGCTGCCGAGCACTCCGCCCCAATCGGGTCGGTACCTGGTTTCGAAAAGCGCCGGGCGCGGTTCCCCGCGGGGGGCGCATTGGGCCGGCATGACGACGCTCCAGTACGAAAAACTCAGGCAGCGCGCCGACGCCGTGATTCAGTGCGACGCGCACCGCGCCGATCTGGTCCTGCAAGCCCGGCGAAACGAGTCCGGCCCCCATGCGGCAGACGATCAGATGACGCCGCTCGATCGCGTCATCTGGGCCACCGGGCGCCAGAACGAACAGACGCTCGCCTTCCTGGCCGACTTGACCGACTACAATATGGCGATCGCCGACTATGCATTGAACACCTTGCCTGCGACCCTCTCGGGCGACGACCTGGCCGGCAAGCTGGCAATTGCGCGCAGCACGTTGCGGGATTCGTAAGCGAGATGCACCAAGGATTCGCATGACGACGGTTTGTCCGGTTCGCCAGCCCCAGACTTCTGCGCCGACCCAACCCGCGGTGCGTCCGCTTCGCATCGGGCCCTTGGTCGTCGACCCACCGGTGTTGCAGGCCCCGATGGCCGGCTTCACCAACTACGCGTTTCGCCAGATCGTGCGCGAGTTCGGCGGCGCGGGCTTGCTGGCGACCGAAATGGTGCACGCCAAGGGGTTTTTGTGGCTGGAAAAGGAAGAGGACGAGTTGCCCGATCGCCTGTGGGGAGTCATGGACGAGGCCCGGCCCCTGGCCGTGCAGATTTGGGACAACGATCCGGCCACGCTGGCGGAAGTCGGCGCGAAATTGGCGCACCAGTTCCGCGTGAGCGTGGTTGACATCAATTTCGGTTGCCCGGTGAAACAAGTCACCGAGAAGGCGCACAGCGGATCGTACCTGCTCCGCGATCCCGAGCGAGTTGGGGCGATTGTCGAGCGGGTCGTCAAAGCCTGCGCCCCGACGCCGGTCACGGCCAAGATTCGACTCGGCTGCACGCGCGATTCGATCAACGCGATCGACGTGGCACGGGTCGTCGAGCAAGCCGGGGCAGCGGCGCTAACGGTGCACGGCCGTACGGCGCAGGATTTCTTTTCCGGATCGGCCGATTGGCAGCGCATTTCCCAGATCAAGCCGCACCTGAAGCGGATTGCCCTGGTCGGCAACGGCGATTTGAATTCCGTCGAAGCCGTGCTCGAAGCGTTTTCGCGCTACGACGTCGACGGCGTGATGATTGCCCGGGCCGCGCTTTCGCGTCCGTGGCTGTTTCGCCAGGTGCAGGCGGCGCTGGCCGGCGAGCCGATTCCGCCGGACCCGACGCTCGACGAAGAGCGCCAGTTGCTGTTGCACCACTACCGGCTGGTGTGCGAGCGATTCGGCTCGGAAAAGGGGACGACCCTGATGCGCAAATACGCCTGCTGTTATGCCCAGGGCCGCCAGGGAGCGCGGGAGTTTCGCACGCGCGTTTCGCGTGTTTCGACGCCGGTTGAATTCCGCCAAATTGTCGACCGGCACTTCCCCCGGCACTAGCACGGCAGCCCCCGCAGCGTCCGTCCGCTTGCGGTTTAGCACGAGTTTTCCCACCCCTTTGGGCCACCCTTTTTGATTTTTATCATATTGGGTTGTCAAAATTGTGTAAATCGCTAAGATTAAGGTAGGAAACCCCATCCGGGAGCTCTCATGGATCACCTGGCGGAAAGTTCGGATGTCGGCATCCTCGATTTGCTGCGCAAAACGGGGCCGCTGGGAGTGGCCCAATTGGGCAAGGCCACCAGCGTTACGCCGACCGCGGTCCGGCAGCGGTTGGTCCGCTTAATGGCCGAAGGATTGGTAAATCGCGAGCTGGCCCGGGCCGGTCGCGGCCGCCCGAGTCACCGCTACGCGCTCACGGACAAAGGCCGCCGGCAAACCGGCGCCAATTTCGTCGATCTGACCCTGGCGCTGTGGAAGGAAATCCGGGCCATCGAAGATCCACAGGTGCGTCGCGGCTTGTTGCAGCGCATCGCCAAGACGATGGCCGGGATGTACGGCCCGCAGATAACGGGCGAGACGACGGTCGAGCGAATGCGGTCGGTGTCGCGGATTTTCGCCGATCGCGACGTGCCGTTCGACGTCGAGCAGTCGGGTTCGCTGCCGGTGCTAACGGCGCTGGCGTGCCCCTATCCGGAGCTGGCCGAACAGGATCGGGGGATTTGCGCGCTGGAACGGATGATGTTATCGGAGTTGGTCGGTGACGGTTTGCGGCTGTCCGACTGTCGTCTGGACGGCGACGAGTGCTGCCGGTTCGAGACGAATTAGTGGTTTAATACAGGAAGCGGGACGTTAAACTAATAGATTCGCCGCTTAGAGGTGCGGCGTGAGTTACGAAATCCGCCGTCGAGGAGCCAACTGCGATGACAATGACAGAGTTCGTTCAAGACGTTCTTGCTTCGTTCGATCGGCTTTCGCGAGCGGAACAGGCGATTGTCGTCAGGGAGATTGCAAAGCGAGTGAAGCACGGACAAGACGAGAACGAGGGGGGGCCTCTGGCTGAGGACGAGTTGACGTTCCTGACGGATCAGATGTTCCAAATGTACGACCGTGAGGAAGAGCGCAATGGCTCAGCCTGACCCGCGTCGTGGTGAAGTTTGGATCATCGACACGGGCTGGCAGGGCAAAGTGGGATTTGGTCGGGCGAACCGCATGGCTTGTCCCTGCACACAGGACATTGAGCTACACCATGACACAACCTTGGATCGAAGGGCGGTTTGAAGAAGGTTTCATCATCACGACCGTCGAGCAGGGCATTAACTGGGCCCGGCAGGCCAGCATCTGGCCGATGACGTTCGGGCTGGCCTGCTGCGCGATCGAAATGATGGCCACCGGCGCCAGCCGTTTCGACATCGACCGGTTCGGCGCGGGCGCGTTTCGCGCGAGCCCCCGGCAGGCCGACTTGATGATCGTGGCGGGCACGGTCACCTACAAAATGGGCAGCCGGGTGCGTCGCTTGTACAACCAGATGCCCAACCCCAAGTTCGTCATCGCCATGGGGGCGTGCACGGTCGGGGGCGGCCCGTATTTCAAGTATGGATATCACGTGGTCAAGGGGGTCGATCTGGTGGTTCCGGTCGACGTTTACGTGCCCGGTTGCCCGCCGCGCCCCGAGGCCCTTTTGGAAGGCCTGATGCGGATTCAAGACAAGATCAAGGGTCACAAGATCGGCCGCGTTGCGGGCCAGGCGGGCGTGAAAATCGACGACGAGCTGCCGATTCCGCACCACTCCGGCTACGTCGATGCCCCCGAGGGCGAGCCGCTGTTCGATCATCAGAAAATTACCGGTTAAGAGAATGAAAGTTTAGCCCCGGGCCCAACGGACCAGGGGGGACGACGCAAGAACGCAAAAATGCCCGACACCCTGAAAATCAACGATCTGTACGTTTCGACTGCCGATGGCAAGGAGATCTTGCGCGGCGTCCATCTCGAGATCAAATGCGGAGAAGTCCACGCGCTGATGGGCCCAAACGGCTCCGGCAAGAGCACGCTGGGATACGCCATCATGGGACACCCGGGCTACGTCGTGACCCAGGGCACGATCACGCTGGAAGACGAAAAGAGAACCCGTGACGTGCTGGAAATGGATCCCAGCCAGCGGGCCCGCTCGGGCATTTTCCTGGCGTTTCAGCGCCCGATGGCGATTCCGGGCGTGAAGATGGCCGATTTCTTGCGGCACGCCGCCACCAACGTTCGACGGCCGGATCGCAAGGAAGGCGAAGAGCTGATTCCGATGCGCGAGTTCCGCAAGGAGCTGAACCAGAAGATGGAACAGTTGCGGATGGACAAGGAATTTGCCCGGCGCTACGTCAATGACGGATTCTCGGGCGGCGAGATGAAGCGGGCCGAAATCCTGCAACTGGCCATGCTGCGGCCCAAGTTCGCCATCCTGGATGAAACCGACAGCGGGCTGGACGTCGACGCGGTGCGACTGGCCAGCCAAAGCATCGCCGACATTGGCGGCAAGGACATGGGCATTTTGATCATCACGCACCACGAACACTTGCTCGAGCACAACCGGCCCGACGTAACGCACGTCATGCTCGGCGGGCGGATCGTCGAATCCGGCGGGCCCGAGCTGGC
>JBBDNV010000154.1:0-14213 GCA_040877415.1 Pirellulales bacterium | reverse complement strand
CGCGACGATTCGATTTCCATTAGCCCCCGGCTTTGCCGGGGGATCGCTTTGCCGGGGGATCGCTTTGCCGGGGGATCGCCCGTTCGCAAGAAACAGCCGCTCGCTTTCAATCCGGCAACTCTTCCTTGGTCGGCTCCGGCAGGAAGAAGCAAGCGATGCTGCCGACGAGAAAGACAAACAAGGCAACTGCGGCCGCCGCGTTGGCGAGCTTCATGGACGGCGTCTCGCCGGGCGCAACCTTGCTCAAGAAGGTCGTCACGGCGGCGAACGAGGTGCCGATCATGCGGCCCCCGATATTGGCCGCGAAGCCTTCTCCCGTGCCGCGCAGGTGAAGGGGATAGACGCGCGGCAGATAGTTGCCCAGAAAACTGAACTGCGCGACCGTAAACAGCCCGGCAAAAAACGCCCCGACCGAAAGCGCGTTCAAGCTGTGCCCCGGCGCCAGGGCGAATACCAGCGGCACGACGATCAGGCCCGGCAGTTGAAACACGCGCAGCAGCGCCCGGCGGCTGACGATCCGAACGACCAGAATCGCCAAAAGGACGCGGCCGGCTAGTCCGCCCAGCTCCTGGATCTCGCCGACGAAGGCGGCCGTTTCGGACTCAAATTGCTTTTGCTGGGGAACCGGCTTGTCGGCGATGGCCGCCTTGACGTCAGGAACGCCCGGCACGATTTGGCGAATCTGCTGGATCGCGCCAAAGGCCGAGCCATAGGCGCAGGCAAAGATGATCGTGGTCACGATCGTCGTGCGGCGCAGCTCGGGGCTGAACAATTCCAGGACGCTCGGCCGCCGAAGCTGGCCCGCCGCCCGCCTCTGCGCCCAGACGGGTGACTCGGGCAAAAACGGCCGGATCACGACCAGCGGCAAAGCGGGGATCAACCCCGACATCAGCGTATAGCGCCAGGGGGCGTTGCCGCTGGTGATCTGGCCCATGAAACTGAGAAACTCCGGCATGCGGATGGTCGGCAGGCTGGCGGCATAGTGGGCCGCGATCCAATACGCCCCGGCCACCAGAAAGCCGCCCAGCGACGAAAACGCCTGGGTATAACCGAGCACGTTCTCGCGCTGCCGGGGGTTGGGAAACAATTCCGCCAGCCAGGCCACGGCCGCCACGAACTCCACGCACACGCCGACGAACGTGGCACAGCGCAGGACGAGCAACATTTCGATCGACGTCGAAAACCCGGCGCCGAACGCCGAGAACGCGTAAATCAAGATGCTCCAGGTCAGCACGCGCCGGCGGCCCAACCGGTCGGTCAGGTACCCGCCGAAAAGGCCGAAAATGCCGCCCGCCAACGCCGGCACGTAAAACAAAACCGCCGCCCAGTACAGGAATCCGTCGCTCCCCGGTTTATAGTCCGTCAGATCGGTAATCAGGTCCTTGATGATGAACTGCATCATCAGCAGTTCATAGATGTCGAAGGCAAACCCGATGGCCGCCAGCGAGACGATCAACCATTGCGTTACGGTGAGCCGCTTGGGGCCGCTGGGCATGGCATTCATCAATCGCCGTCCGGGGTTGAAATTAGTAACGAATTTCCGCCGCAAGGCGGGGCCACTTTCCGCGTGGCGAGCCGCCGCGAGACTCCGATGATAGTAGACGCCCCTTGCCCCTGGCAAGCACGGGATGCCGGCGCGGCCCGCGGCGTTTCTTGCTATGATGACCGGCAACGAGGAAATCCCCAGTCGTCGCTCGCCCGCGATATCGAATCCGCCCGCGCGCCAGGACAAACATGTCCCAATCCGCCGTCAGCTCCAAACGCCCTGCGCGGCGCCGCCGATTAAGGCGCGTGCTGCACGTGCTGGTGCTCTTCGTCATCGCCTACGCGCTGGTCGCTTATCTCGTGCTGCCGTCGTTGTGGCGGCACTACGAGCATCATCCCGCGCTGGCCACGGCTCCCAAGACGACCGAAACGGGCACCGGCATTCCCGGCGACCCGTTGAACGTCGCCCTGGTGGGCACCCGGAACGAAGTCGTGCGGGCGTTCCTGGACGCCGGCTGGTATCCGGCCGA
This sequence comes from Pirellulales bacterium, assembly GCA_040877415.1. Taxonomy (GTDB): domain Bacteria; phylum Planctomycetota; class Planctomycetia; order Pirellulales; family PALSA-1355; genus JBBDNV01. Next base: position 12,198 of record JBBDNV010000154.1, on the reverse strand, counting down.
TCCGATCACCTTGCGCACGTCTCTCGAGATTGCCGAACGCGTCCTGGCGGATCGCCCTTACAAGACCGCGCCGGTCAGCACCCTCTATTTGTTCGGCCGGCGCCAGGACCTGGCGTACGAAAGGCCGCAGGGCGGCAGCCCGCGCAAGCGCCAGCACGTGCGCTTGTGGAAATCGAGCGATCGCGGCGCCGACGGACGCCCGTTGTGGCTGGGCGCGGCGACCTTCGACGACCGTGTGGGCTTGAGTCACTATACGGGCCAGGTGACGCATCACATCGACGCCGACGTCGACCATGAGCGCGATCAACTGATGGACGATCTGGCCGCGGCCGGCCAGTTGGTGCGCACCTATCAGGTGACCGGCGTGGGGCCGACCTTCGACGGCCGCAACGGCGGCGGGGACCGCTATTTCACCGACGGCGAAATGGACGTGGGCGTGATTTCGCCCGACAACTCGCGGCAAAGCGCGCCGCCCGAGGTGCTTCCGAACCCGCTGGCGGTGACGCTGAAAAACCGCTTCTGGAGCTGGCTGCGACCGCTGCTGTAGGCCTCGAACGGCGCCTACCCGTCGACGCGGCGGTATTGGCCGAAATTCTCGTCGGCCAGGGTCTTGAGAAACGCGTCGGTCGGGCTGCCGGGAAAGCCCGGTGCGATGCCGATCGTATAGATCGTGATGCGGCGCACTTTGTTGGCGGCGGTGATGGCCGCGATGATGTCCACTGGGGCGAGGATCTTGCCGCTGGTGGGCGCGCCGTCGGAAAGGAAATAAATCGCTTCGGTGTCGTAGGTCAGCGCCGCTGCAAGCGCGTCGTACGACGCGGTGTTGGAATGCGGATTCAGTTGTTCAATGTACTCGATCGCCGCTTCCTTCATTTTCTTGTCGGCCGGCACGAGCATTTTCTTCCAGCTACCCACGCGCTCGTTGAACACGACGATGCCAAAAGACGCGTGATCGGGCAGACCATGGATGGCCCTTGCCAGCTCGCGCTTGGCGGCCACGATCCGTCCTCCCTGCATGCTGCCCGAGATGTCGAGCACGAACACCAGCCGCTCGGCAAACAGCGGCAGGCCGTAGTAGTATCCGCCGGGACTCTCGGTTTGGGTGCTGCGACCGGGCGAGTTTTGCGAGTGATGCGGATACTCGAAGGCCGCTCGGGCCTGATCCCACCAGCGGCCCCACGCGGCGGCGTCGACTCCGTAGATTTGGCCGGTTACCGTGGTCAGGTACTGCGAGGCGTCCGCTTTGGCCTCGCCTCCCACGCGGTCGAGCATGCCGATCAGGGTGCCGACGGCGTCCTTGGTCGGGATTTGCGCAAGCGCGCCCACAACGGCCCGTCGCACTCCGAAATTCTCGGCAAACACCTTGGTTCTCGACAGTCGCGCGAGCGTCACGACGTCGGCCCTCTGGCGGCGGTCGCCCAGGGCGTCGGCGATGGCCAGCGCGATTTGCGGCCCTCGCGGCGACGCGGCGATCGTTGTGTCCAGAAACTGCTGCGTCTTGAGCCGCGCGATGGGCAGATTCGACGAGAGCAACGCGGCCAACGCCGGCGGAACCGTGCGCGGCCAGTTCCGGTCGTGCATCCCCTTGTCGGCCAACTCGACGAGCGCGTCGCAAACCTCCTGCTCGCCGTTGATCGCCAACAGCGTGGCGTAGGCCCTCTCGCGCACCTCTTCCGATTCGTCCGCGAAGCATCCGTGCACGATTCGAGCCGCGTCGGCTAAGGGGTACTCGCAAAGCGCCCCGAGCGCTTCGAGACGCGCATCCACCGAGCGGCTGCGCAATTGACGCTGCAGCGCCGGCCGGGCATTTTCGAACCGATCGAGCAGGCTGTCGGCCCTAGCGCAAGGGCCACCCATCGGGGCGATGAACAGAAGCAACGAGGCCACTGCCAACGATCGCCATGCGTGTCGCATGCTAGCCTCGTCGGGCCGCTCGAGCGGGCCGGCCCCAAAATGTTCCGCCAGGACGCCTGATCCATGCCATTCTTGTTTGCGACGCCGGCCGCTGTCAAATAGCTACGTTCTCACGTCCACGATTGCAACTCTTGGGCTGTAATCGTGCGGACGCCGGTGGTGGATTGCATCTTCCGCCAAAGCTGCCGCAGTTGCTCGGTGCTACCTTCCGGCAAGGCCCCTTTGGCGTACGCGGCCCGGGCGTAAAGCTCGGCGATATGGCGGGCCTCCGCGGCGATGAAGGAATTCAACCGGGCCACGTCGCGGGCCAGCTCGTGCGGGGTTTGCTCGGGCTGGCGCGCGCAGCCGTGTTCGCGCGACCAGGCCTCGAACGCCTCGAAACTGTAGCGCACCAGCTCTTCGATCGACGAGCGGCCAGCCAGCCCGCTCGTGAACGGATCGGCAAAGCTGGAAAACGGCGAAGCGGGAATCTTGATCTCCAACACCAGGTCGGCCGCCACGCCGTAATCGCGGCGTCTCCCCAACAGAGCATCCCACAAGGCCCGCAATTCAACGAGAAAATTGCGAAACGCGGCCAGCACGTCATGGCGATAGCGCCACAATGCATATAGCACCGCCAGAACAAACAGGGCGTAGAAGGCCCATTTCAATAGCGTGACCAGCGGGCTGATCGCGGTTTCCGAAGGAATCGAAAACCCCGGCTCGCTCGGTTCCGTCGGCTCCGGGGCGGCTTCCGATTTTCCCTGGTCCTCGTCGGCGGACGGCTGGTCGTCGGCGGCCTTCGCGGGCTCTTCCTGCTGCTTAAGTCGCTTCAAAGCATTCGCGATTTTCGATCGTTCTTCGGCGTCCGATGGAGATTCTTTGGGCTGATTCGCCCGATCGCCCTCGGCGCGTGCGTTTTGGCCGCCTTTCGATTCCGCGTTTCGCTGCCGGCCTTCACTGGAAGACGACTCGCCCCGCTTACCTTCCGACTTCGACTGCGAATCGCTCGACGGCTTGCTCGAGGCGTCTTCACCCTGGGCTTCGCCTTGGGGTTGGTTGCCGGCGCCGGTGGGCTTTTCGTCGTCGGTTGGTTCGTCGTCTTGCGGCTTTTCGGCGGCGGCCGGGCCTGGCTCGTCGTCTTTGGTGCCCTCGCGTTTCGATGGAGCGATCTGGGAAGAGCCCGCCTCGGGCGAGCCGAGCGTAAACGGCAATTCGGAGATCGCGTATTCGGCGCTCGGCCGGGGCACAAGCGCGGCGGCGACAACGAGCGTCAGGATGATCGCCAACCCGATCCCCAGCCACACGTTGGCCATCGCGGTGGGCATTTCGATCCGCCGCTGCCGCAAATAACGCCGCAAGCCGAGAAAGCTCGTCGTCACGAGCAGGCCCAGCCCGCTGGCCACGTAGATGCACAGAAGCCCAAACACATAACGCCGTGCCGCCGTGTCGGACGCGGGAATAAACCACCCGCCGACGCCGAAAATCGGCAAGGCGGCCAGCGAAAAATAGACCACCCACACGCCCGGCGCGTGCGGCCGCCGCTGATGCTCGACGTAGCGCTGCCAGTAGCCGGCGGGCACGCCGCGCGACGTGGTGCCCTCGAGCCGGCGCTCTTCGTCGGCCGCCGCGTTCCGCTCGTCGGCCGGGCGCTCCAACCCGGCGACCTGCATCAGCCCTTCGCCGGAGGAATCCTGGGCGTCGTCGATGACGGTGCAGTCCCAGGTCAGCTTGTGGGCGCACCACCAGATGATCCCGATCAGCGCGAAGTTGATGATCCAGCCAAAATCGTCGACCCAGGTGCCCTGATACTCCATGAATTGATAGGCCGCGATGCCGACGAGGATGGCCAGCGCGGCGCCGAACGGCGCGGCCCGCTCAAATCCTTCCTCGATCGAAATCCGCCCGATCAACACCGCCGCGAACACGAAGCACGCCATGACCCAATGGAGCCGTTCTTGATATTGCCCCTGGTAGAAAACGGCCAGCAGGAAATACACCAGGCTCCCGACCAGCGCCATGATGAGCGCCGGGCTGATGGCGATCACCACGTAGTCGGCCAGCGTCTGGTGAAGACGGCGTGCCATAGAGATTGTGGTTAACCGAATTGTAGCTGGTGAGGCCGGAATGGGGTCAATGACCCCGGGTACAGGGTTTTGAAACACATTCTAGTGGATCGTAGTTCGTGCGCGGCCCGGTCGTTGTGGGCCAAACTTTGATCCTTCGTCCTTCGTCCTTCATCCTTCGTCCTTCATCCTTCATCCTTCTCTTCATATTGTCTGCGGCACGTCCGGGGCGGCTTGTAGTACATGAGAGCGGCACACGGAGCTGACGGAGCTTTCGTCGTGCAAATGGCGGGCGTCGATTCGTTCGGCGAGCAGCTTGCCGGCGGCTTCGGCGTACTGGCGGTCGTCGTAAACGTTCACGAGCGCCGTCACGGCGAAGCCGCGGCGCCGCAAATTGCCCAGCGCCACGGCCGTTTCGTCGGTCACCGCGGTGAGAATCGCCACCACCGTGGCATCGCGCGGCAGCCGGCCGGCCATTTCGCCGACCAGTTGCGCCACGTCCAGGCCGTCGGTCATTTCCAACCGGGCCAGTGTTTCCAGGATGCGCATCAGTTGCTCCGGCCCGCGGCGCGTTTCCACCACCAGCGGTTGCAGGCGGTCGCTCGTGTCGGCCATGCCGGCGGCTTTTTGGGCGGCGTCGCGCGTGCGGATGTCGAAATCCCAGCCCTCCTGGCGAATCCGGTCGGCCGCGTCGCGCCCGTTGGTCACCAGCCCCACCTGTTGCCCCATTTGAAACACCGCATTGGCCAGCGACGCGGCCGCCGTGACCGCCAGCTCCGAGCGATACGGCTCGTGCCGCTCGTCGAACGACGACTGATGAAAGTCCAACAGCACCGTGATCCCGGCCACGGTCGACGGCTCGTAGACTTTGCTGTGCAGCATGCCGGTGCGGGCGGTGGCTCGCCAGTTGATGCGGTTCAACGGATCGCCCCACTGGTAGCGGCGCACGCCGGCCACGCGCGTTGGATCCTCGAACAGCCGGTAGCTCATTTTCACCTCGCCGATCGGACGGCGCGAGGCGATGTCAAAACCTTCCAGCGGATGCACCCGCGGATACACGAGCAGGAAATGCGGCTCGCTGGCCACGCGATAGCGGCGGTGCAGGCCGAACACGTCGCCCGTTTCGAGCACCAGCGGGCCGATCTGGTAGTAGCCGCGCCGGTTGCACTGCAACTGGTAGTAGATCGTTTTCCGCCCGCGGCGCGGGAACATCGCCAACTGCAAACGCTTCCCGCTCGTGCGCAGGCTGGGCGGATCGTAGACCAGCGCGTGCCGCGGCAGAAGATCTTCGACCAATAGCCAGGCGATCGGCAGGGCGCCGGTGTTTTCGATCGTCACGTTCACCGCCACGGTCTCGCCGATGTAGGCGGCCAGCCGATTGCACTCGCGGGTAGCTCGCAGGTTGTCGGACCAACTGCGCGCCAAAAAGCGGCTCACCACCATCACGCCCAACAGTGCATACATCGCGTAGGCCAGCAATCCCAGGTCCAGCGCCAGGGCGACGGCCAACAGCAGCAGGGCTCCCAAAAACCATTTCATGACACGCGCGCTTCGCCGGCCAGCGTTGGCACGGGAACTTCGCCCAGGATTTCGTCGACGATTTGTGCGCCGGTCACCTTGCGCAGCCGGCTTTCGGGCCGCACGATCAGCCGGTGCGTCATGACGGCCGGCGCGACGCGCTTCACGTCGTCGGGAAGCACGAAGTTGCGCCCCAGGATCGCGGCCATCGCCTGTCCCGTGCGGAACAGGGCCAGCGAGGCGCGGGGGCTTGCGCCCAGGCTCAAGTCGTCGTGGGTCCGCGTTTCGTGCACGATTTGCATCAGGTAGCGGCGCACCTTGTCGTCGACGTGCACTTCGCGCACCGCCCGCTGGCAGGCCACCAGGTCGGCCGCCAAAACCACCGGCTCCAGTCGATCCAGCGGATGCCCGTGCTCCAGCATTTCCAGCATTTTCAACTCCTGTTCCATCGTCGGATAGCCGAGGCTGAAGCGCACCAGAAACCGGTCGAGCTGCGCCTCGGGCAGCGGAAACGTCCCTTCATGATCGATCGGGTTCTGCGTGCCGATCACCAGAAACGGCTGCTCGAGCGGGTGCGTGATGCCGTCGACCGAGACGCGGGCCTCGGCCATCGCTTCGAGAAGCGCGGACTGCGTGCGCGGGGTGGTCCGATTGATTTCGTCGGCCAGCACGATCTGGGCGAAAATCGGCCCCGGACGGAACTCGAAGTCCGTCGTCTTCGGATTGAAGACGCTGGCCCCCGTGACGTCGGTGGGCAGCAAATCGGGCGTGCATTGAATGCGCTTGAACGAGCAGCCGACGCTGGCCGAAAGGGCCCGGGCGAGCATCGTCTTGGCCACGCCCGGCACGTCTTCCAAAAGGATGTGCCCCTCGCAAAACCAGGCGACCAGCGACAGCACGATTTGCGACCGCTTGCCGACAATGACGTTCTCGACATTGCCGATGATTCGCTTGGCCGTTGCCGCGACTTCCGCCATGGCGGTGGTGCCTCGTGGACATTCCGGGCGTTTGGGGGCGCAATTCTGTATGCTACCCCGCCACCGGAAGATTTGCCACACGATGCACCGCGTCCGCCTTTGCCGGCAGCCGAAATTCTAGTTTTCGGCGGGGCCGAGTAGTTCGGCCAGTTTCCGGTCCAACTCGTCGCCGCGAGCGTCCAAACTGACAACCGTTCCCTGCCGGTCCACCAGCAGCGTTGTGGGAATGCCCGAGAGACCGTAATCGATGGCCAGCGGGCTGTCCTCGAAACCACCGTCGTGTAGCGTGACCCAGGGAATGGTCTCCTTGGCCAGGTAGGTATCCAATGCCTGGCGATCCTCATCGACGCTAATTCCCACGACTTCGAAACCCTTGTCGTGGTACTGCTCGTAGTGGCGCTTGATATGGGGGAACTCCTTCGTGCACGGAGTGCACCAGGTGGCCCAAAAGTCAACCAGCACGACCTTGCCGCGCAGTTTTTCCCAATCGAACTTCGTGCCGTCGATTCTGGTGCCGCTGATTTCCAGCGATTCGCCGATGAGGCCCAGCCGGCGCGCGGTGCCGAGCAATCGCCGGCCAACCTTGGCCGCCCGCTCGTCGTCGTGCCGGGCCAGTGCGGCTCCGAGCTCGCGATACAGGGGAATCGCGCCTCGCGGATTTTCGCCGTATTCCAGGATCCCGCACAGCGAGCGCGCGGCGCTGAACGCGTGGTCGGATGGCTCCGCGGTTTCGGCGAAATATGTCTTGAGGTCGTCGCGAAGCTTGATGCGGGCTGCGGCCGATTTCACGGCATCGGTCGTCCGAAAGCGGAAGTGCATCCCGATGGCGTCGTTGTAACCGGGCAGTTTCTTGTCTTCTTCGGTGGCGAGTCGCACGATTCTTTCGGTCGCCTTGCGCATCGCGGCATAGCTCCCGGGCACCGTGCCGGGCTTGTTTTTGTTCATCTCCTCGATGAAAGCGAGCATTTCCTTCACGCCGCCCTCGGGCACTTCTACGCGCTTTCGGGTATCGGGAGTCGCTGATTGGGCTTTCTTGGCCGATGGCTCTTCGCCCTTGCCCGTGCCAGCAACGAGCGCCGCAAATCCAAGGACGACAACCGCGACGAGCAGGGTTCGGCATGACTGCATGGCACTGGCTCTCAGACAAACACAGTATCGTCCAGCAAATCGCGTGCGCAATCGCATCGCGACGGGCGAACATTTATTATCAAAAATAGAAAGCGGTCAAGTCGCGATTGACCTGGCCGCTTTTCTCTTCGTTTCGTCGCATGACGTCGACGACTACTCTTTCTTGGCCGCGTCCGGCTTGTCGTCGTCGGCCGTCTTCTCCTTCGTTTCCGCCGGTTCCGCGGGGCCCAACAACTCGGCAAGCAACTTGGTGAGCTCGGGCCCGCGGGCCTGCATGCTGACTACCTTGCCTTCCTTGTCGACCAGGATCGGCCTGGGAATCGAGTTGACGCCGTAGTAGACCGCCATCGGCGTGTTCCAACCGCCGCCCTCGTAAATCGTGGCCCAGGGAAGTTCTTCCTTCACCACGAATTCCTCGAGCCGCTTGCGATCGCTGTCCAGGCTGATGCCCACGACGTCGAAACCCTTGTCGTGGTACAGCTTGTAGTTTTCCTTCACGTTGGGCAGCTCGCCGATGCAGGGTCCGCACCAGGTGGCCCAAAAGTCGACCAGCACGACCTTGCCGCGATACTTGGCCCAATCGAACTTCGAGCCGTCGATTTCCGTGCCGTTGATTTCCATCGTGTTGCCCGGCAACTCGAGCCGCCGCGCGGTTCCTTCCATCTTCAAGCCGGCCTGGGCGGTCTCTTCGTCGCTGCTTTTGGCCAGTTGGGCCCCCAATTCTCGATTCAGCGAGACGGCCTCTGGCACGTTTCGCGCGTGCTCCAGCGCCGAGGACAATCGCGACGCCGCGCCAATCCCGTATCTCGACGGCTTGGGCGTGCTGGCGAAGTACGCCGTGAGATCCTCAACGAGCTTGCTCCGCTCGGCGCTGGTGGCCCGCTGGGCTTCATTCGCCCGGAAGTACAACAGCAGCCCGTCCACCTCGGCGAATCCCGGCAGCGTCTTGTCTTCGTCGGTGGCGATCTGCTTGATTTTCTCCGCGGCCTCTTTCATGGCCGGAAAACCCTTCGTTTGGAGCGCCTGGTATTCTTCGCGCGTCTTCGGTCGGAAGTTCATCGTTTCCTGGATGAAAGCCAGCAGTTCCTTGACGCCGCCTTCGGGAACGGCGAAGGGGTTTTTGGGCTCTTCTTTTTTCTCGGCGTCGTCCTTCGCCTCGGCCTTCTCCTGTTTGTCGGCCGTGGCGTCGTCGGCGTTCTTTTTGTCCTCTGCTTTGGCGGCGACTTTCGCGGCCGCATCCCGGTTGAGTTTGAGTTTGGGCTTTTCGCCTTTCGCCGCCGGCGGATCGGCGGCACGCGCCGTCCCCAGAGCCAGGACGACAAGGCCCGCTGCCAGGGCAAGCCCCACGGTGATTCGATGCGCGAGCATGACGGGACTCCTTAAAAGTATTCGTTCCTTAACGGATCCTACCGCCCAGCTAAACTAACTATAGTCTTACAGAATCGCGGCCGCCGAATCCATCATTTCGGCGGCGGATTTTCGCCGTTTAGCAGCTTTTGTCTGCCGGATGATCAACTCGGGCGGCATTTGGTACACTGGGCCCGCCGCGCGTGCCCTTCGGGCGGGGAAAAATAGGCCTGACAAATCGCGAGAGGAAACCGTGCGAGCCACAAGCATTGTCGCTCCGGATTGGTGGGATTACACGACCTTGGATCGCGAGATACTCGACGACGCGGCGCGGCTCTCGGCCGACGACCTGGCGGGGCTTGCGCGCGGCGGCTTTGCGGTTATGTTTTACGACACCATCGAAGAGTTTTACCTGGCCGAGGCACTGGAATACGTCACCGCCTGGCAGCAGGCCACCGACGATCGCCCGGCGGGCATTTGCGGCCCGATCGGCCCCACTGAACAGTTGCCGCTCGTGGCTCGGCTGGTGAACGAGCTGAATTTGAATCTGCGGCATGGCCATTTCTGGGGAATGGACGAATGGGCCGTCGATGGCCGCTGTGTGTCGGAAGATTTTCCGCTCAGTTTCGCTCGCGCCGATCGCGAGTTGTGCTTTAACCGTATCCGCCCCGAGCTCGTGATGCCCGAACGCCAGCTTCATTTTCCCGGCGTCGAATCCGAAGCGTACAGCCGCAGCTTTGACCAGGCGCGGTGCGTGGTGATGCAAGGGGGCCAAGGCGAAGTGAAGCATTGGGCGTTTAACGACCCGGTGCGTCGCGCCGGACGTTATCAAGACCAGCCCCCCTCGCCGGCCGAATATCGCCAGCTCGGCACCCGGCTCGTCGAGCTGCACCCGATGACGATCATTCAAAACGCCCGCACCAGCGGCGGCGGCGTAGTGACCGGCGTGCCGACGCACGCGATCACGGTCGGGCCGCTCGAGACCTGGAAAGCCGAAAAGGTTTCGATCTGGCACGCCGGCACGCACGACAACCCGTTCGGGCTGCGACTGACGACGCTGATGATTTCCAAGCGGATCCCCGATTCGTCGGTGCCGATGTCGCTGTTGGCCGATCATCCCAACGTGCAGTTCAATTTCCTGCGATCCGGCATCGGCGCCTGCGCCGCCGAAATGCACTGAAGAGAAGGATGAAGGATGAAGGATGAAATAAGAAAGCGGGCGTTTGCAGTCGCGGCGCATCCGGACGACATCGAGTTCGTGATGGCGGGCACGCTGATTCTGCTCGGCAAGGCCGGCTATGAATTGCACTACATGACGATCGCCAACGGCTGCTGCGGCTCGACCGAGTACAGCGCCGCGCACACCACCGAGGTGCGCGAGCGCGAGGCGATTGCCGCGGCCGATTCGATCGGGGCCGAGTTTCATCCCAGCCTGGTCAACGATCTGGAGATTTTTTACGACCACGCCACGCTCACGCGGCTGGCCGCGGTGATGCGCGACGTGGCGCCGGAGATTCTGCTCGTGCATTCGCCGGTCGACTACATGGAGGATCACACCAATGCCTGCCGGCTGGCGGTCTCGGCGGCTTTTACGCGCGGCATGCCGAACTACCCGACCGATCCGCCGCGTGATCCGGTCGAACAGCCGGTGACGGTTTACCACGCCCAGCCGCACGGGAATCGCGACCCGCTGGGCCAGCTCGTGCGGCCCGGCATATTCGTCGACGTCAGCTCCGTGCTGGACGAGAAGACGGCCATGCTGGCCTGCCACAAAAGCCAGCAGCCATGGCTGGATGCGAGCCAGGGCCTGAATTCCTACCTGGAGACGATGAAGGACCTGTCGCGCGAGATGGGGCGACTGTCGGGGCGTTTTGAGTATGCCGAAGGATGGCGCCGTCACCTTCATCTCGGCTTCTCTGCACCGGCGGCCGACCCGCTCGCGGCGGCGCTTAGATCGAGCGTCTTGGTCGCCTCCCCATAGGCGGCCGTGGCGATGGCAGGAGCGGTCAACTTGACACTCATCACCGCAGAGTTATCATAGCAAGTTTGCGGAACCATTTGACCTGACTTAGACTTACGACGAATGCCCGCGATCCCGCTCGTGCCCTTTCGGCTTATAGCGGACGCGGGCGAAAACACATCCGATCCGGCGGCACCGAGCGCGCGCGGGATCGGCAGGAGCACGTTTGATGGCCGTTCATCGGCGGTTGCAATTGTCTCAAGTCGGCGAGGTGACGGTGGTGCGCTTCGTCGACCGCAAAATCCTCGATGAAGCCAACATCCAGGAGCTGGGACAGGAGCTGTTCCAGTTGATCGAGGAGGAGGACCGCAAGAACTTGTTGCTCAATTTTTCCTCCGTGGAGTTTTTGTCCAGCGCCGCTTTGGGCAAACTCATCACGCTGGACAAGAAAGTCAAGGCGCACGGCGGCAAATTGAAGCTCAGCAACATCCGACCCGAAATCTACGAAGTTTTCGCGATCACGAAGCTGAACAAGTTGTTCGATATCAAAGACGACGAGGCGGACGCGCTGGCTAGTTTCTAGCCGCGCGCGCGAACTCCCATCACGTGGCTCAAAGGCGGAAGTAATCCATCGTGCTCGTTCGTTGGTAGTGTGCCGTAGGCGTTCGGTCCGACGCGAGCACGTCGCCGCCGATTAGTCGCGTCCGGGCGCCCCCATACGGCGCCCGTCGCGCCGCGCGGCACAAAAGCCGTCGGTTCGGCAGGAAAATTGCGGTGAGTCATGTCACGAGATTTGCCGGCCTGGACCTTCGAGCGAACGATTCCCAGCGATCTCGCCCTGGGGCACCAGGTGCTGGCCGACTTGCTGGCCAAATTGCAATCCGAGGGCTGGAACAACCGCGACATTTTCGGCATCCGGCTGGCCCTGGAGGAAGCAGTCGTCAACGCCATCAAGCACGGCAACAGCCTGGACTCGAACAAAGAGGTCAAGGTCGAGTGCCGCTCGACGGCCGACAGGATCTGGATCAAGGTCAGCGACCAGGGTCAAGGTTTCGATCCCGAAGCCGTGCCCGACTGCACCGACGACGAGCACATCACCTCGCCCAACGGCCGCGGCATCATGCTGATGCGCAATTTCATGAGCCGTGTCGAATACAACCCAAAGGGCAACGTCGTGGAGATGGAAAAGCTCCGCGAAGAATGGTAGCCGGCCTCAATGAGGCCGCGCCGCGGTCACTGACCGCTTGCTAGCACGCCGGGTGCAGCCTGCGGTTTGTTTTTTAGGCGGCGGTGTGATAGCAGCGAGTGG
>JBBDNV010000153.1:0-14241 GCA_040877415.1 Pirellulales bacterium | reverse complement strand
GACATCGTCTACCGCATGCGTTTCGACGAAGCCAGCGCCCGCTACGCCGAATTCGGCCCATTTTACGTGAGCTACGTTGCGGAGCCGCAACGGGTCCTCGAGCATTGTCGCATCGGGTAGCCGCGCGCCTGCGAGCGCGTATGGGGTCGGCAGTCAGCTACTCCCGCTCGCCGAAAAGCCCAGGGAAGGCCTTCCCTGGGCTTGATGCGGCAGTGCGTCGTCCATCATGGGTCGGCTGCCGGTTCTTTGGTCAGCTTCGGCGTCAGCACCAGCCGCACGCGGGTGCCGATCGGCGGGATGCGCTCGGTGAAGGCTTCGTACAAGAGCGACTCGTTGGCCTGGCTGCTCTCGACCGGCACGTCGAGCATGGCGCTGGGAAAATTCGAGACGCAAATAAAGTCGCCGCTCTCGGCCAGGTAGCTTTTGTCGCCCGTGGCTTCGTCGACCCAGAAGCCGCTGCCGGCGAACACCCACGGGTGCTCAAGCGGCTTGCCGGTGTTGGCGTTGCGGATCCAATCCTGGGCCCGATCGCGGTGCACGTTGCCGTTCTTGTCGCGCCACACGATCTGGACGTCGATTTCCGCACCCTTGGCGGGCTTGTAGGTTGGTTGAAACTCGACCGGCGTGCCGGCCTTTGCGCCGACGGCCAACAGCCCGGCGTGGACGGCATAGGCCATCGTGTCGGCCGCCACAATGGACTCATGTTCCTTCGTTCCCTTCGGGCAGGCGAACATTTCCAATTGGCCTTCGCGCAGACAGATGGTGCCGTCGACCACGACCCGCTTATGCGCGGGATCGATCCACACGTCGTAGCCCTTCATGAGGCGCTTCATGCCCGGCGGGTCCTTCGAATAGGCCCGTTTGTCGCTTGCCGGCCCTTTGCTATCCGGCGACGCCTCTTCGGGCGCTTGGGCGAACGACGCAACGAGAGTCAGGCTAACAATCGCCATCGCGAAACCGGATAAACGAAGCGGATGCGATCGTTGCATGGTCGGGCTCGAACGAGGCACCAAAAATCCTGGCCGGGGGAGAAGATGAATCGGCCTCTCGTTGTTAAGATAGCGACTTGTCGTTTGATCGTCCAACCACGGAATCGGCGGAAAGCGCACGCGCGGCCCGACACCGCGCTGGGAAAAGCGTACATGGCCACGACCTCAACTTCGGCGAAGCAATCCCGGAAGAATCGAGCGTCTCTTGCCTCCGGCCCCGGCGGACCCTGGAGCGGGCAAGCCCCGCGCCGCGTGCGCCAGGCCTACGAAGGCGACGCGAACGAACAGGGCTGGGCACTCTGGTGCAGGCACCTGGCCCGTCGCAAGCTCCGGCCGATCTCAAAACTCTTCCAGGGTCGCCAGTCGCCTCTCGTCTGGGCGTTGCCCCCCGGCGTCGACGCCGAACAGGCCGAACGCGTGATCGAGCTACTCAGGCGCCCCCGCCTGGCCGACCGCCGAACCGCCGGACTCGACAACGCCGCCTTGTGCTGGTTGAGCCGGGCCGACGTGGCCGAGCCCGACGCCGGATTCGCGCTGGAATGTCTGGCCTGGTGCGCGGCGCTGCCGTCGCTGGCCGAATACACGGGCGAGCGGGCCTGGTGGCAACTGGCCAATCGCCTGGTCGCCATCGCCGCGGCCGAGAGCGGCCGCGAAGATCCGCTGGTCGCGCAGTTGCTTCACGGCGAACTGCCCACGATGCTGGCCTGCCAATTGCCGGAGCTGGCGGCGTGCCGCGCGCTGGCCGCCGTAAGCCGCCGCACGCTCGAAGAATCGACCCGGCTTCTCGACGACGAGGCGATGGTTCACGGCAGCCGGCTCGACGCGTTGCGCCCGCTTCTGGCGTGCTGGACGCGCTGGCGGGTGATCGACCAGGAATTGGACGCTTCCGTTTGGAGCGACGCGACGCCGCGGCGATATGCCAGGCTCGTGGAGCACGTCCTGCGGCTTTCCCGGCCGGACCGGACGCAGCTCTTCTCGCCCCCCGAAGCACCCCCTTGGAATCGGCGGCTCGTGAAAACGGCCTTGCGCCTGGTCGACAGCGCCAAGACCCGGCGCATTGCCCGACTGATCGCCAGCGGCGGCAAAGGCAGCCGCAACCCGCGGCGGCGCGTGCCGTCTCCGTCGTTCGACATCGAATCGGCCGGCATCGCCGTGCTCTCGTGCGATTGGCGGCGCCGAAGTCCGCGATTGGCCGTTAACTACAGCGGGCCGCAACTGGTGATGGAATTGAGCCTGGGCCGCGAGTGCCTTTGGACCGGTCCGGCCGAGATTCAGGTGCGCATCGACGGATGGCCCGTCGTGCCACGCCAGGGATGGGAACAAGTCTGCTGGGAATCCGACCGCGACGTCGACTATCTGGAGCTGGAGCTAAGACTATCGGAGGACATCTCGATTCAACGACACCTGGCACTGGCGCGCGAAGCAGGCTTCCTCCTGCTGGCCGACGCCGTGCTCGGCGTGTGCCCGCGAAAGATCGAGTATCGCGCCAGGCTGCCCCTGGCCGACGGCACGACGTTCCGCGCCGAAAGGGAGACCCGCGAAGGAACGCTTGCCGTCCGCGGGCGGCCTCGAGCCCGAGTGCTGCCGCTGGCGCTTTCCGAATGGCGCTCTGGACCGTCGTGCGGAACGCTTGGCGCCGCGGGCGGCCCCCTGGAATTGGCGCAAGAGGCTGCCGGCCAGTGCCTGTTCGCGCCGTTGTTCATTGATTTTGATTCGCGGCGCCTGGTCCGCCAGGCCACGTGGCGTCAACTGACCGTGGGCGAAGACCGCCAGGTTGTGTCGCGCGACGTGGCGGTCGGCTACCGCGTTCAGATCGGCAAATCGCAATGGCTCGTCTATCGCTCGCTGGCCGAACCGGGCGTTCGAACCGTGCTGGGGAAAAACCTGATGCACGAATTCCTCCTGGGCCGTTTCGGTTCCAACGGGAAGGTCAAAACGATCGTGGAAATCGAGTCCTGAACGATGCCACTGGTGGCTGGTCCAACCGCGCTGTTTACGCTGCCGAACCGAGCTGGCACTGAGTATAGAGCACATGAACGACCCAGCCGGGCGCATCGCCGAGAACCTGGCCCAAATTCGCGCGCGGATCGAAGCGGCGGCCAAGCGCGCCTCTCGGGCGGCGGACGCCGTCACCCTGGTGGCCGTCACCAAATACGCGTCGGTTGAAATGGCCGCCGCCGTGGTGCGTGAGGGCTGTCACGATCTGGGCGAAAGCCGGCCACAGGAGCTATGGGCCAAGGCCGCGGCGCTTTCTGATCCCGCGATTCGCTGGCACATGGTCGGCCACTTGCAGCGCAACAAAGTGCGCCGCACGGTGGAGCTGGTCCATCTGATCCAATCGGTCGACAGTTTCCGCCTCTTGGCGGCCATCGACGCCCAAGCCGCGCAGCTCGGCCGCAAGATGGATGCCCTGATCGAGGTCAACATCTCGGGCGACGCCGCGAAAACCGGCCTTGCGCCCGACGACTTGCAACCGCTCTTGGCACAGGCGGCAACGCTCTCTCACGTGTCCATCCGCGGCCTGATGGGCATGGCCACCCTGGAAGGGGACCAGGTTGCCGCCCGCCGCGACTTTGCCGCCTTGCGCACTTTGCGCGACCGGCTTGCATCCCGCGTCGCGCCGCCGGTGTCGCTCTCGGAGTTGTCGATGGGCATGAGCGGCGACTTCGAAGCGGCCATTGAAGAAGGCGCCACGATCGTCCGCCTCGGCTCGGCCCTGTTCGAGGGTCTTGACGCATGAGCAAGATCGCCCTCGAAGCCCATCCCGAGGGATCGATTCTGCCGGTGCGAGCTCACGCCGGTGCCCGCCGCAATGGCATCCAGGCCCAGCGCGCCGGCAGCCTGCGGGTCTCCGTCACGCAAGCCCCGGAAAAGGGCAAAGCCAACACGGCCATCATCGCGCTTTTGGCCGCATCGCTCGGACTGCGCAAAAGCCAGATCAAGTTGGTGGCAGGCGAAACTTCACTCGTCAAACGATTCCTTATCCGTGACATCACGCCGGCCGAACTGTGCGACCGCGTTCGCCAAGCGCTGGAGTCTGCCGACCCGTAGGTCGGATGTCGATTGACCTGGGACGGCACGGGTAGGCTATAATTGCAAGGATGGGTGACATCATCGCAGACAAGACGATTCCAGTCATTGGCGAACACATTGTCGTCACGCCGGGCGTTTGTGGCGGCAAGGCACGAATTGTCGGTCATCGAATCACCGTTCAGAACGTTGTCATTTGGCACGAACGCGGTGGACTCACGCCCGATGAAATCGCCGCGCAGCATCCTGGAATTACCTTGGCCGACGTGCACGCGGCACTGGCGTACTACTGGGACCACGCCGACGAAATTCGGTCGCAGATAAAGGCGGGAGAGGATCTCGCCGAGCAGCTCCGCGCTCAATCGCCATCCTTGCTGGAAGACAAATTGAAGCAAAGCAGTGCCGGCCACGATTCGATTTCATCTTGATGAAAGCGCGCCCGCCGTTGTCGCGGTTGCTCTTGCGAAACGGGGAATCGACGTGACAACGCCGCAGGACGCCGGCCTTCTCAATGCGACGGACCTGGAACACTTGGACTTCTGTCGCCGCGAAGGCAGGACGATTTTCACGCAAGATGCACATTTCCTGGCATTCCACCAGGTTGGCGAGACCCATCCCGGAATCATCTATTGCCAGCAACAGTCTCGCACCATCGGGCAGATCGTGCGCAGCCTCGCCCAACTCTGGGAGAACTGAGATGCGACCGAGATGACAAACCGGCTTGAGTTCATCTGACGAGTGACCTGAGCCTAAGGGCCGCCTACCCCTCGAACCGAATTTCGATAATCTCGAAGCTCATCGTCCCCTTGGGCACGGGGATCTCGACCCGCTCGCCTTGCTTCTTGCCCAACAGTCCTTGGGCCAGGGGGCTGGTGACCAGAATTCTGCCGGCGTCGTAGTCTTCCTCGCCGGCGCCCACGAGCACAAAAATCTCCTCGTCGCCGAAGTCCAGGTCCTTCACCACCACGGTGGCTCCAAAGACCACTTCGTCCTTGGGCAGTTTTGTCGGGTCCACCAGCGCGGCCCGCGAAAGCTTGTCGCGCAGCAGGTTGATTTTGGCCTGCAACAGGCCCTGCGACTCGCGCGTGCCGTGGTACTCGGCGTTTTCGCTGAGATCGCCTTCCTGGCGGGCGGTGGCGATGCGGGCCATGATGGCCGGCATTTCGACGTGTTCGAGCTGATCCAATTCGGCCTTGATCTTCCCGTAGCCGGCGCGGGTCATGGGAATCATGTCAGACATGGTTTCGGTCGTCCCACGAAATGCGTGCGCGAAAAAAAACGGCCTCCTCCTAAGCCGGGGAGACCACCGCCGATCATTTTGATCAAAACACTGCGGCCTGTAAACCGGGAAAACAAACACTAGCCCGAAGCGCGAGCGAGGGGACAACGCGAACGGCGCTCCCCCTCGCTGGCGCTTCGGGCTGGTAGGATTCACCCCGCTGCGGGGCTGCGGTCTTCGGGCAGATAGATGAGCCGGCCGCAGTTGCGGCAGAAAATGGCCAACGACATGTGCAGCTCGGCCAGGTTGTTGGGCGTGAGCTGCTGGTAGCAGCCGCCGCAGAATTCCCCCTGGACTTCGGCCATGGCGTCTTCGCCTTTGGATTTCACCAGCCGCTGATAGGTTTCACGAAAGTCCGCCGGCAGGGCGCTTTCGGCCTCGCGCAACTCGCGCTCGAGCCGTTTGGTATCCCCTTCCAACTGGCCCGATTGATCACGCACGACCTGTTGGGCCTTGGCCAGTTCCTCCTTGGCCGTTGCGATTTTTTTCTGATGCTCGGCGACGTGGGCGCCCAACTCGTCGATTTTTTCGAGCGCCTCAAGAATCTCATCGGCCAGCACGCTGCCGGCCATCTGGTCCGCGGCGATCTGGTCCTTCAGCGCCTGGTACTCGCGATTGCTCGCGGCGGCGTTGAGCTTAACCTTCAGGCCTTCGACTTTCTCTTCGCCGCTTTTGAGCAGCAATTGCTTTTGATCGCTGCGAACTCTCGCGGCTTTGTAGTCCGCCTGGAGTTTGGCCAGCTCGTCGGCCAGCCGTGCCAGGTTGCTCTCTCGGGCTTTGATTTGCTTGGGGCCTCGGTCAATTCGCTCGCGCAGGTCGCTCAGTTGTCGGTGAATGCGATGAAGCTTGCGCAGGGCGCTCGCGCTAACTGCCATAGGTACCATTCTCACTCTCGGTTGCTGGCAAAGGTGCTATATTGTATCAGGCCGGCGGAGAAATCCAGGAAATAAAAAAAGCCGCCGGCCCAAAGCGGCCAGCGGCTTGTGGTTCCGCGTCTGTCTCCCTCGCCCACGACGGGAGAGGACCGGCGTGAGGGTGAAGGAACGGCAGCAGGGTTTAGGCTGCAGGCCGTGCCAAGGATCGCGGGGCTGTAGGTTGCCTTAGAGCGTCTAACAAAATGGCCTCGGAGAGGGGGACAGTCCCCGGCCATTTTGTTAGACGCTCTTAGGCATTTTGTCCCTCGCGCTTCCGCCTGCATCCGTCGGTCTTCTGCCTGTGGTAGCTTCAGCCGGCGACTCCGCCCAAAAAGCCGGACAACTGCTGGCTCCGCACCGGATGCTGCAGCTTGCGTACCGCCTTGGCCTCGATCTGCCGCACGCGCTCGCGGGTGACTTTGAAAATCCGGCCGACTTCCTCCAGCGTATACGTGTAGCCGTCGCCCAGGCCGTAACGCAAGCGAATGATCTCGCGCTCGCGATACGTGAGGGTCTTGAGCAGGCCCTCGATCTTGTCCCTGAGCATGGCGTGGCTGGCGGTGGTCATCGGGCTCTCGGTCCCGCCGTCCTCGATGAATTCTCCGAAACTGCAATCTTCGCTTTCGCCCACCGGCCGATCGAGGCTGACCGGGTGCCGCCCGATGTTCAACACGCGGCGGGTCTCCTCGATCGAGAGCTCGGCGGCGCTGGCCGTCTCTTCCGTTGTCGGTTCCCGCCCCAGCTCTTGCAAGAGCCTCTTGGAAATATTACGCAGCCGCGACAGCACGTCGATCATGTGCACCGGAATGCGAATCGTGCGCGCCTGGTCGGCAATTGCGCGGGTGATCGCCTGGCGAATCCACCACGTGGCGTACGTGGAAAACTTGTAGCCGCGGCGATACTCGAACTTGTCGACGGCCCGCATCAGCCCCGTGTTGCCCTCCTGGATCAAATCCAGAAAGCTCAGGCCCCGGTTTCGGTACTTTTTGGCGATCGAGACCACGAGCCGCAAATTGCCGCTCGATAGCTGCCGCTTCACCAGCTCGTAGTCGTGATACTGCCGCTCGATCAGGGCACAGCGCCGGCGCAGGCTTTTGGGGCTTTCGAGCGTCGCCAGCATCAGATCGTAGAGCTCCCTGCGCAAGCTGGTCCGCTCGTCGGCCAGCGCGGGGCGGTTTTTCAGCTCGTCGAGCCGGGCGCGCAGCTCGCCCATGCGGCGCGACATCTCCTTCAGTTGCCGCACCATCGGCTGAACCCGCCGCGTGCGCAGGCTCAATTCCTCGACCAGCGACAGGCTCTTGCGCCGACCCCGGCAAAACCGCTTGCGAGCCCGCGCCTCGTCGGCTTCGGCCGTGCGGCGGCTGATCAGCTTTTTGAAGTCCGCCCGGTTCTGCGCCAAGAGGTGCTCGAGCGTGCGCAGATTGTGCGGCATGCGCGCCATGATCTGCTCCTTGGTCAGCCGCTCGGTCAGCGAAACCTTGATCGTGCGATCGAAGGGCAACAGCCCCTTGTGCACGTCGCCCAGCGTGCGAATCGTCGCCTGCAGCGAATAGTTGCAGCCCAATACGGTGCGGCGAAATCGCTTTCGCGTGACTTCGATCTTCTTGGCCAGCGCGATTTCCTCGGCGCGCGTCAACAGCGGAATTTCCGCCATCTGCGTCAGGTACATCCGGATTGGATCGTCGCTGAGCTTGGGCAGCTCCTTGGCCGGGAGCGGTGACAGCCCGCCCGTCTCGAGATCGTCGCCGGCGGCCAGTTCGCACGCTTGGGCGGCCGGCGGCGATCCTTTCCCGGCGGGCGGCTCGTTCACCAGCTCGATCCCCAGCTCGTCGAGCGCCACCAGAAGACTGTCGAGTTTTTCAGGATTGACCGCTTCATCGGGCAGGTAAGCGTTGACTTGATCGTAGGTCAGATAACCCTGGGTCTTGCCCTTTGAGACCAGTTCGTCCAATTCCTTGTTTGAATGGTCCACCTGTCAAATCCTCCCTGGCACTGCGGGTGCCGATTGACATGAGATGGATCGCCGATGCGCCGGCTCGCCTCATGCTTGCCGCGCCTCGGGCGATCAGCCGGCGGATTGAGCATCCTGCCCCTCCGTGAGCTCGGAAATGCCCAGCCGGGATCGTTGTTGCTGGTCGCGGGCACGCAAATACTCTTCGAGCTCTTTGAGCACGCCCGCCTCGTCCTCCTTGGCAATCTGCCGTTGTTGTAAAGCGTGGGTGCGATCTCGCAGCCACTCGTCTTTCGGCCGGCGCTCGAAACCGGCCAACACGTCTCGCAGTCGAACGTCCGCTTCGGCTGGCGGCTTGCCGCGGCCGCTTTCGTCCAGCTCGACCAGCAAGTTTTTAATCGCTGGGTCGTCAATCTCCAATAACAGTCGCGTAAACTCGGGAAGAATGCCGGCGGACCATAACCGCACGCAATGTGAAACCACGCGGCGGCAAGCCTCGCCGACAAATTGCGCAGGCTGGATCGCGCCCGCAACCTGCTCAATCGTCTGCGGACTTTGCAGCAACAGCTCCAGCAATTCGCGCTCCAACGGATCGATTTTTTTGTGTACGCTAGCAGCATCTTCTGCCGGCGGTGCCGCAGGCTGCCGGGGCGCCGCTTTTCGCCGCAATTTCGTCATCAGCGTGCGCACCTGCGTCTCGCTCACACGGAAATCGGCCGCCAGGCGTTGTAAAAACCTCTCTTCGCGCAGCCGGTCCTCGACCATCGTGTCGGCCCGCAGCCGCGGCGCCTTGGCGATCGTGGCCACGAGCTGTTCCAAGGCCGCGCTGGCTGCATGCACGTCTGCTTGCAGATCGATGCCCTCGGTCGCCGCCCGAAACGCATGTGCAAGCGCATCGGCCGCGCCGGCCAACAGCCGCTCAAATTCCCCCGCCCCGTGAGCCTGTAAAAAGTCGGCCGGATCGCTGTTCGCCGGAAGCGTCAACACGCGCAGATCGACATTGGCCGAAACGAACAATTCCAGCACCTCCGCCGCGCGCCGGCGGCCCGCTTCGTCTCCGTCGAGCACGAGCACCACGCGAATTCGATCGGCGAAGCGCCGCAAGAGCCGGACGTGGCCCGCGCCCAAAGCCGTGCCCAACACGGCCACCGTGTTTTCAAAGCCGAATTGATGGGCCGCGATGCAATCGGTATAGCCTTCCACCACCAGCGCCGAGCCGGTCTTGCGAATCGCGTCGCGCGCGAGGTGCAGTCCGTACAGCAAGTTGCCCTTGGCAAACAGCGGCGTTTCCGGCGAGTTGACGTACTTGGCAACGTCTTTGCCCGCCTCGCCGGCCAGAGGGGGCAACACGCGTCCGCCCAGGCCCACGGCGCCCCCCTGTGGATCGAAAATCGGGAACAGCACCCGCCCTTTGAAGCGGTCGTAATAGCCGGGTCCATTCCGCTTCGGGCTGATCAACCCGATGCGCTCCAGCACGGCCGACGAATAGGGCGTGCCCCGGGCGCGCTCGGAGAGCCAGTTCCAATCGTCGGGTGCAAAACCCAACTGAAAGCGGCGGATGCTTTCGGCCGTGATGTGGCGCCCGGCCAAATAATCGCGGGCCGGCTGGGCCACCGGGTCGTTCAACAGGCAACTGTGATACTCGAAGTCGGCCCAGGCCATCGCCTGGTACAACAGGCGTTTGTTGTCGGCCCCGACGCGCGTTTCGCCGCGCGCCGCCGGATTGAGGGAAACGTTGGCCCGATCGGCCAGCATGGCCAGGGCCTCCGGGAATTCCACTCCCTCCATCCGCATCACGAAGCTGAAGATGTCGCCGCCGATGTCGCACACCCAGCAGCGGAACGACTGCCGCTCGGGATTCACCGTCAGGCTCGGATGCGTGTCGTCGTGCCACGGGCAAAGCGCCTTGAAAGCGCGTCCTTCGCGCCGCAGCGGCAGGTAGCCGCCCACCAGATCGACGATGTCGATCGCTTGCCTGATGCGCTGCTTGGTGTCGTACGAATCTCCGAAAGACACCGGCCTCTCCCTTAGAAACAGCCGCCCGCGCGGCTCGTGCGATCCGTCCAAGAGCCTCTCCGAGACGAGAACCGTCGGTCCCCTTCTCCGCGGGCGGTACTCGGATTGGCTCTACGTGCGATACGGACGATTATACCGGTCCCGCTTTCGGCGGATCAACCAACCGAAATCGGCCGGCGCCTGGGCTCCGGCGCGGCCGCGTCTGGCAATCGCGGCGCGGATGTCCTAGCATTCAAGCATAGCGCGCGTGTCGCGCGGCCGCGCATCGCCGGGTCGAATCGTGCAGTTCCTGCTTCCCAAGTCGAAATTTTTCCCGCCGGCTGAATTGGCCGAGCCCGAGGGAGTCGTCCTCTTCGGCGGCCGACTCACGCCCGACTGGCTGCTGGACGCATACGCCCACGGCATTTTCCCGTGGCCGATCTTCGACGGCACGGACGTCGTCGTGTGGTGGTCACCCGATCCGCGCGCCGTCTTCGAGCTCGACAAGTTCCACGTCTCGCGCAGTCTCGCCCGCACCTGCCGCAGCCGGCCGTTCGAGGTCACCTGCGACCGCGATTTCGTCGGCGTGATCGGGGGCTGCGCCACCAGCGCCGGTCGCCGTTACAACACCTGGCTGACGGGCAAGATGATCGACGCCTACGTGCGCCTCCACGAGCTGGGGCACGCGCACAGCATCGAAGTCTGGGACGACGGCAAACTGGTCGGCGGGACGTACGGCGTCACGCTCGGCGGCCTCTACGCGGGCGAGTCGATGTTCCATCGCGCGCGCGACGCCTCGAAAGTCGCGCTCGTGCACCTGGTGCGCCATCTGCGGGCGCGCGGCTACACGCTGTTCGACATCCAGCAGTCCACCGCGCATACCGCGAGCCTGGGCGCCGTCGAGATCGACCGCCAGGAGTTTTTGCGGCGGCTGGCCGACGCGCTGTCGCGCGACGTGACCTTCGGCCCGCGGCTGGAAGGCTCGCCCGAGGACTAATTGCAGAGCGTCCATTGTGATTTCGCGGGGTGCCACGGGTGGCTCGTCCACCCGTGCTGCCCGAAGCGCCATCCCACCCGCCGCGCCGGCGGTGGTTGAGCATGGCACTGGGCGAGTGAGCATGCACTGCCGTGTTTTGCTTGACACAAGCGTCGACCCGTCGATAATAAGCTCGTCTCGCGTACGACCGCGCATTGCACCTTTTGCCGATGATGTTCGCGCGCTGGCGAAGCGCAATCCGGCGCGCCGCCGCGCGCCCTACCGGAAAGAGCCCATCCATGAGGCGGCGCGGATTCACGCTCGTTGAGCTTCTGGTGGTCATCGCCATCATCGGCGTGCTGGTGGCGCTGTTGCTGCCGGCCATCCAGGCCGCCCGAGAGGCTGCCCGTCGCGCTAATTGCGTCAGCAACCTGAAGCAGTTCGGCATCGCGCTGGCCAGCTATCACGACCAGTTGAAGACCTTCCCCCCCGGCGCCTGCAACCGGTTCGGTCCCGGCCAAAATCCGGTGCACGTGTACGCCAGTCCGCACGCCATGCTGCTGCCGTACTTCGAAGAGGAGAGCCTGCACAATCTTTACGACAATGACCGCTCCTGGTTTTTTCAGTTCGCTGAAGTTGCCGAAACCGTCATCCCCGTGTTCGTCTGCCCCTCGAACTCGGGCGACAACCCGTTTAAGGACATCATGCTCAACGACGTCCTGCTGCTGGCCTTTAGCAACCAGGTGCGTTACACCCACAACCAAGAACTGGGAATCACGACCTACGCGTTCTGCAAGGGCGTCACCGACGCCTGGTGCTATGGCAAGAGTTTCGGTCCGCCGGGACCGCCCTTCGTGGACAACGGGCGGGTACGCGGCATGTTCGACCTGAACTGGGCCGTGCCGATCCGGAAGATCACCGACGGCACGTCACGCACGATTGCCATGGGTGAAGGCGCCGGCGGTGTCGGCTGGCCGATTTCCAAGAGCTTCAATTCCAAAGGCGATCCCAAGGATCCGAATCGCTGGAAAAATCTGGGACCCGACGGCAGGGGCCTGCTGCGCAACGCGCAGATGGCCTGGATCGTCGCCGAGCCGTCGTTTGACCTTTTGCTGCCAGCCAAGGTGGTCGGCGCGACGGTCACGGCCTGCACCCTGGAACCGATGAACAAGAATCCCGTGTCGCCGGCCTTTGCCGACCGCAAGAAGCTGGCCGGAAGCATGGGAGGTTGCAACCAAAGCCTGCCGGTCTCTCTGCCCGGGAGACCGCTTCCCTGCTACAAGCCGGGCATTTCGTCATGCGGACATCACGTCAGCAACAACTTCCGCAGCGACCATCCGGGCGGCTGCAATTTTCTGTTCGCCGACGGCTCGGCGCATTTCCTGAGCGAGGACATCAACCTGTCGACCTACCAGCAGCTCTCGACCATGATGGCCGGCGACATGGTCGAGATTCCAGACTAGCTGACCCCCGTCCCTCGTGGGCGTCGATCACCGTGCCGTGCGCTTTTCGGGCGCGCTCCCCGCGATTCGCGGCCTGGCTTGGGCCGGGTCCCATCGCTGCCAAATCGCGCACTGCCCGCAAATCCATACAGAGATTACTTGACAGGCACATCGACGCGCGGATAATGAGGGGGTGTGTACCTGCCCGGAATATCACTCCCCCCGCGTGGTGTGGGCAGCGGCGGACGGCATGACACCTCGGCATCGTGATGCGATGTGTCCCCTAGACTTGGGAGAATGGTCATGAGGCGGCGCGGATTCACGCTCGTTGAGCTGCTGGTGGTCATTGCGATTATTGGCGTGCTGGTGGCGCTGTTGCTGCCGGCCATTCAGGCGGCCCGCGAGGCCGCCCGGCGCGCCAACTGCGTCAGCAACATGAAGCAGTTCGGCATCGCGCTGCAAACCTATCACAACACGCTAAAGACCTTCCCGCCGGGCGCCTGCAACCGGTTTGATATGGGAACCTCCAAGTCAGCGCACGTGTACGCCAGCCCGCACGCGATGCTGCTCCCCTACTTCGAGGAGGAGAGCCTGCACAATCTCTACAACAACGACGTCTCCTGGTTTCTCCAATTCAGCATCGTGGCGGACAAAGTGATCCCCGTCTTTGTCTGTCCCTCGAATACCGCTGAGAATCCGGTTTTAGACGGCGTCCTCAACGACGTCCTGATCCTCGTCACGGCCATGCCGCCGCGGCATTACGTCGACGGCCAGCTGCTGGGCATCACGACCTACGCGTTCTGCAAGGGGGTCTCCGACTCCTGGTGCTACGGGAAGAATTTCGGGCCTCCGGGACCCCCCTACGTCGACGATTGGATCAAGAGCGAACGCGGCATGTTCGATCTCAATTGGGGCGCTCCGATCCGCAAGATCACCGACGGCACGGCCAGTACGATCGCCCTGGGTGAGGGGGCCGGGGGACTAGCCTGGCCGGTCGCCAGAATTCTCGGCAAGGATTCGGATCACACGCCAACGCAGCCGGAGCGCTGGAAAAACTGGGGAACCGATCACAAGGGATTGCTGCGCAATGCGACAATGGCCTGGATTATCGCCGAGCCGTCGTTTACCCCGTTAGAGGTAGCCGGTCTGATCGGCGCGACGGTCACGGCCTGCACCCTGGAACCGATGAACAAAAACCCTGTTACCGCGGCCTGGGCCAACCCCGCGAATATGCAGTTGGCCGATTGCAGAAAGAGCATGCCCGGCGCCGACGGAACCAAAACTGCCACAAGTTGCAGAACGCCGAAGGGCCAATGCGGAACGCACATCAGCAATAACTTCCGCAGCGACCACCCCGGCGGCTGTAACTTTTTGTTCGCCGACGGTTCGGTACACTTCCTGGGCGAAGACATCAACTTGCTGACTTACCAGCAGCTCTCGACCATGATGGGCGACGAAGTGGTCGAAATCCCAGGCGAGTGATGCGGTTGGGACGTTTGACGCGCTGACATCCGCTCCGGCAGTTTCCCCTGCCGGAGCTTTTTTCGTGCGTGCGTCTTTCCACGCGCGAGCCGCAACCGCTCGTGAGAAGGCCCCAATTTTTGGCGGCCCGCTAGTGTCCTGAGTTGTTAATACGTTTACAAACCTTTTTGATCCGCGACAGGA
>JBBDNV010000152.1:0-14348 GCA_040877415.1 Pirellulales bacterium | reverse complement strand
CCTTCATCCTTCATCCTTCATCCTTCATCCTTCATCCTTCATCCTTCATCCTTCATCCTTCTGCCTTCTGCCTTCTGTCTTCTCTTCAATCACTCGAAAGGATGCGAGGATGTCGAAACACGTCTGCCCTGCCCTAGTGTTGGCGTGTCTCATGGCTTGCGCGGCGAGCGGGGCGGCCGACGAGCCGTTGCCACGGGCGGAAGAACCTTCAGCAAGGGCGGAAGAAGCCTCACCCCAGGCGGAAGACCCCTCACCCCGGCCCTCTCCCGCAAGGGGAGAGGGAGAGGCGGCGCAAAACGGCGACGAAGGGTTGGCTGACACGCGGCCAACGCTCAAGTTCGACTTGAAGTACAAGTTCACGCCCGGCGAAACGGTCGAGACCGAGGTGGTGCACCAGGCCAAAGTGCAAACGACCATCCAGGGCACGACGCAGACGGCCGAGTCGCAAAGCCGCTCGGTCAAAGTGTGGAAAGTCAAGGACGTGACCAACCAGGGCACGGTGACATTCGACCACATGGTCACGCGCATCGACATGTGGCAGCGCACGACCGGCCGCAAGGAAGTCCGCTATAACAGCGACACAGACGCCGAGGTTCCGCCCGGCTATGAACAAGCGGCCGAAGCCGTGGGCGTGCCGCTGTCGACGGTGACGATGGACCAGCGCGGCACGATCATCAAGCGGAAAGAGCACCGCGATCAGCCGATGGGCGTTTCCACGCAGATGACGATGCCGCTGGCGGATCATCCGATCACGCTCGGCGAAAGCTGGTCGAGCCCGTTGGAAATCGAAGTGACGCACAAGGACGGCTCGGTCAAGAAGATTCAAACGCGGCAGAAGTTCACGCTGGAGAAGGTCGCCGACGGGGTGGCCACGATCCGGGTCGATTCGCAGATTCTCACGCCGGTACACGACCCGGCGATCGAAGCCCAGCTCATCCAGCGGCTTTCGCAGGGCACGGTCGAGTTCGACCTCGGCGCCGGCCGGGTGCTTTCGCAGCAACTCGACTTGGATCGCCACGTGATCGGATTCAGCGGCGCGGCCAGCAGCATGCACTACGTCACGCGCTTCACCGAGAAGCTGATGCCGCCCGCCCACGAGACGGCCCGACGCAGCAAGAAGTGAGCCGTCCGATCGCAGGTGGCACACCGACGGCGAGGGGTCAGTTCGCCGTTCGCCGGGCGAGAATGGCCATGACGCGCTTCTCGATGCGGGTCACCAGCAGCGTCGCTTCACGGTCGCCGACCACGCGCAAACGGCGGCGCAATTGGCCGGGGTCTTGATCGACCGAGCGCACCTTGATTTCCAGCCGGCCGATGCCGCGCGCGCGGAGCAGTGCGCCCAGCCGCTTGACGTCCAGCGGCAGCACTTCGTCGATCTCGAAACAGGCCAACGCGCGATCGGCAATCGCGGCGGGACCGGTCCAATAGGCGACGCCGGAGGAAATGGCCGCCAGGTCGTGCTCGGCGGCCAGCGCCGCCTCGAGTTTGGCGGCCAGCACGGCGGCGTCGGGCTCGAACAGGTACCGCTCGATGCGCGGGGCCACGGGCACGTTCTGGTCCGCGCGCCCGACAAGCGTGCGCACTTGTTCGGCGCTTGGGCCCAGAATCGTCGCGCGCCGCCGGCCGGCCTCTTGGGCCAACGTGCCAAACCAGGCCACGAGCTGCCGGCAGCCGCGCGCGCGGCCGATCCATTCCAATTCGGCTTGCTCGGTCCAATGGTCGGGCAGCTCGGCAGCCGGCGCCAGCTTGACGGCCGCGTGCGGGTTTTGGGCCAGAAGCCCGTCGATCACTGCGGTAGCCGGGTCGTGCAGGTCGACGCGCGTGGTGCGCTTGCCGCGCGGGCGGCGATCGGGGTCGATGTGCCAGGCGTGGCACCCGGCCAGATCGGCTTCGGCCGCCTCGCCCAGGGTGATCTTGGGCTGGCGCGCGGGTTCCAATAGCGCGCGGGCGTTGGCTGCGGCGATCGTGGCACACACCGGATCGCGATCCGTGCCGATCGTCTCGCAATGGCGCGCCAGCGCCACCAGATCACCGCCGATACCAGCGCACAGATCGAACACGCGCTTGCCCGGCGGCATCCGCGCGGCCTTGTAGAGGGCGACGACTTCATCGGTCGCTTGCTCAAGTCCCCGGGCGGTAAAAAACATCGAGTCGGCGGCCGTGAATTTTTCGCGGGCCCGGCGGCGCAGCTCGATCTGCTTGAGCACCAGGCTCGCGCGTGACGGGGGCAAACGGGCGCGCAGACGGGCGGCTTTCGCGGTCAGCTCGCCGTCGAGCGCGCGGGCACGCGCGAGCCAATCGGCGCCCTCGGGGCCGGTGAGCCAACGATAGTCGTCGAGCGAGTCGGCCGGCAAACGGGCAATTGCTGGGTCGGGCATGACGTTTCGGCGGCTCGATGCCGGGGCGTTTTCCAGTTTGGCCTTGAACTTGTCGCCGGTGGCTCGATGATTACCATATCGGCCGGCGCGCGGCAAGCATGCGCAAAGGGAAGTGTGTGGCAAGGAATTCTGGCAGGTAGCTGAGTTCGCAAGAACTCAGATGATTCAGGCTGAATTCTTGCGAATCCAGCTACTCACGCCATAGAAACTGGCCACACACCAAAGGGAAGCACCGCCGGACAAAACCAATCATGGCCGAAGCGGACCGACTGCTGGGAATGTATCTGCACCTGGCTCGCGCCAGTCAATTGCGCAGGCAGCCGATGGTGCACGTCAAGCTGCTGGTCTTGGCCGGGGTGCAGGCCGAGGCCATGGGCCTGGTGGAAATCGCCGCCCTGTGCCGCCACAAGATTCTGGCGCAGAACGCGCAGCACCTGGTGCGCCGGTGGCCGACGATCACCGAGGCGCTTTCGACCGAGCCCTTTCAGGTCTATCTTAAACAGCTCAAGCGGCGCTACTCGAGCGAAAAAGTGGAGCACATGGTGCAATCGCTGGGGATTGAAATGGGTCAGGAGCGGGCGGCTTATTTCAGCGATCAGGAATACGCGGCCGCGCTGTTGGATACCCGAGTCGACGCGATTGCCGACGTGCTGGCCGGCGACCCGAAGAGCGCGGCACGCGAGGGCGAACAAAGGCCGTACGCCCGAGCGACGCGTGGCGGCCGCGATTGGGCCAAACGGTCCGATTCACGGACGCTAACCAATCTGCTGGTCGTATGGGCGCCATTTGTCGCCGGACTGGTGGCGCTGGCGGCCTTGGCCATCGCTTCGCGCGCGATCGGGCCGTAGCAGCCGGCCGTGCATGGCGGTTGTGCCGGTTGGAAGCCCAAAAGGGGTTTGTTGCGTCGGGCAATCTGCCGCGCTTGCCCCAGCGGCAAAGCAAGCCGGGCCGCCCGAAGCGCCGATCTATGGGGATGAGCGACCAAGGGTTCGACGGAAACGTGCAAGCGATGTTCAAGCGATTTTTGTTTCTCACCGTGATGATTGGCGCCGTGGGAGTGCCGTACATGTTGTCGGTGTCTTCCGATTGGTGGAAGTCGCTCGCTTCGCGAAGGTCGACTTCAGCGAATTCCGCCGACGGAAAGTTTGCCGCGGGCGCGGCGGGAAGCCAACTGTCGTCGTTCGGCGGTGATTTCGCGCTGCCGGGATCGCGGGGCATACAAGGACCGGTCGAGGGTTACGGCCGGTACAATCTGGCCGAAGTGCTGAATTTCGACGGCTCGCCGTCGTGGGTCATGTCGCGCTGGCCGCGCGTGACCGTCGGATTGGCCGAGCCCGGGCTGCAAGGCTATCGCATGCCGCTGGTGACCGGAACGGGCGAAGACGACGTGGCCGGTTCGCTGACCTATTACTTTGACAGGAACGAGCGCGTCAAGCTGATCCATTTCCGCGGCACGACCGGCAATCCGCACAAGCTCATCGGGCTGGTGACGGGGCGTTACGGCTTCGTTCAGCAGCCGACCGGCGATCCGAGCCTGCTTTTGTATCAGGTGAAATGGAACGGCAAGCCGACCAGCGAACTGCGGATTCGCACGTCGCGGGTGCTGCGAGCGTCGCAGCCGCACACGCGCTTTCAAGTGGAGCTGGCGATGAATCGCCCGTAGCGCGATCTGGCTGGATCGCGGACGGCATTGCTCAACGCACCCGGCCAATGGCCGGACGCATTATCCGGGGTCGCCGGGATGTTCATTGCCCGTCGCCGATGGCTCGGTTCGACTGAGCTCACCGAAGTCCGGGCTAAACGAATACGCGCCGGGTGGACTGCACCCCGGCACCCGGCGCCCGAAGATCGGCCGGTAACCGACTACTTATTTCTGCTCCGCCGCGGCGTCGGGCGTCTTTTGTTTTGCCAACTCGGCTTCGAGCGTTTTGATCCGCGCTTCCAACTGCTCGAGCCGACGCTCGAGCGTCGTCACGCGGTCGTCCTCGTCGAGCGCCGGATTTTCGACCACCGGCTCAGCCGCAGCAGGCGATTTGGCGTCCGCAGGACCGGGAGCCTCGGCGAGCGGCGGCCGGGCGCGAACTTCGCGTTGCGGTGGCTCGCGGGCTGCCAACGGCATGGCGAGCGAAACTTTTTTGCGGACCGACCGGCCGCGATCGAGATACGTCAACTCGACCTGGCTCGTCTTGGCGCCGCCAATCGCCGCGGCCAACTCATCGGGCGTGTTGATGGGCGTCGCGTCGATGGCGGTGATGATGGCGCCCAGCGGAATGCCAGCGCGTTCGGCGGGCGAACCGACGACGACCGAGATGACGTGCGCGCCCCGGGCGGCGTCCAGACTATTCTGCCGCCGAACGGCTTCGCTGACCGGCACGCTGCGCACGCCCAAACGCGGGCGCGGCTCTGGGGCGGGCGGCGCATCGGGACGGCGCCCCAGGGTGACCGTGTATTCCTGCTGCGCTCCTTCGCGCGTGACGGTCATCGAGAGTTTCGCTCCCGCGGCCTTTCCTTCCAGGGCCCCGGCCATGTCGTCCATTGCGCGAATCGGCCGCCCGCCGATCGTTGTGATCAGGTCGCCTTTTCGCAGGCCGGCTTGCGCTGCCGCGTGGCCGGGGGAGACCTCGAGCACGCGCACTCCACGACCGCCATCGGCGTCGTCGTTGCCGATCAATCCCAAATAACCCGGCTCGGCCGGTTGGGGCGACTCGGTTGCCGCGTCGACCTGATCGCGCAAAAACCTCTCGACGCGGTTTAGAATAGGTTGGGCCGAGGCGCGCTGGACCAGGATCCCAAGAGCAAGCATGCCCGCCAAGGCGATCGCAAAGGTTTTCATCGTGATACCTCTTTGCTTGGAGTTCCCAACAGCAAGCGTTGGGGGTGGCCGGTCGCCGCACTCTAAAGGATAACAGGGCGCGGCCGTTCGCAAAATCGTGTGCCCCATATGACGCCCCAAAAGCGCGACGCATTGCGTTTCGAACCCGTCCAGCCCGGCGACGCATCGACGGCGGTTGAGCTTTTGTTTGCCGAGCTTGACCCGGACCGGCGCGCACAAGTCGTTGCGACGTTCCGCGCACAGTGCGCAAAGGGACCGATTGAGGGACTTTGGGCGGCCTATCGTGGTCGGCGCATGGTGGGGGTCGTGCGAGCCGTTGTTCAAGCGGGGAGAACGGCCATCGTGACCCCTGGGCGTGTCGCCGCCGGCGAGCCGCCCGAGACGGCACGGGCCCTGTTGGCGCGGGTCGTCGAAACGTTGCCCTCGCAGGGGGTCCAGTTGGCGCAGGCGCTTTTGACGACCGATCACGGCCCCGACCGAGAGCTGCTCGTCGCCGCCGGGTTTCGGCACGCTTCGGATTTGCTGTACCTGGTGAGCGTGACGGGCGCGTTTCCCCAAAATCCCCCGGCCGCGCACTTGGAATTCGTGCCGTATTCGCACAAGCGGCACCCGCGGCTCGCGCAATTGGTCGAGCGAACGTACGCCGGCTCGCTCGATTGTCGGGCCATCGACGGAGTGCGCAACGTGGACGACGTTCTGGCGGGATACAAGGCCGCGGGCGCGTTCGACCCGGCCCGCTGGCTTTTGGTGCGACACCAGGGAACCGACGTCGGTTGTTTGCTGATTTCGCCGGACGCGGACAACAAATCTTGGGAGCTGACCTACATGGGCGTCGTGCCCGAGATGCGCCGACGCGGTTTCGCCCTGTCGATCGCGCGGCACGCGCAATGGCTTGCGCGAAATGCGGGGTGCGGACGCCTGGTATTGGCGGTCGACGCGGCCAATGCGCCGGCAATTGGCGTCTACGCGGCGGCCGGTTTCATCGCGTGGGACCGCCGGAGCGTATTTCTCCGCGTGTTTTGAGCGCGCGCTTCGAGCGAGCAGGCGCGAAGCGGGCGTTTATCGCGGGTAAAACCACGTTCTGCGAGCGCACTGGCGCGCGCGAGATTTTCACGTGCATTCACAAGTCTTGTGTCGCTTGCGAGTTGTGACGGCGCGCTGGCGACGCGCGCGCGGGCGGCGATCACAAGCAAACATATTCTCCACGACGCTCGACGCGCGCGAAAAAATATTCCGCGCAATTCTTTTGCGCCGCGCGGCGGGACATTTCCCGGCAATTTCCGGCATCCGTACGCCGGCGAAAAGCGCGCAGCCGATGCGACTCACGTGGGGGCCTTTGACAGCATCGCTAGCGACCGTACAATCGGCGTCTCGGGTGACATGAAAATGTCCCGATGGCCGAGCCGTCGAGGACAAGCGGAGCAAGAAAGCGAACGCACGGACCTCGCTTTGGGTCGTGGTTGTACCGGGGCATCACGGCCGTGCGACCGCTCGGTGCCGCGCGGGCTGGGAGACACAGGAAGTGATCACCGACGATAGGGAAATCGTATCGGCGATTCGCGCGCGACTGGCGGATCGGGTTGGCAAGGATCGTTACGAAGTCTGGTTTGGCCGCACGACGCAATTGGCCGTGTGCGACGAAAAGCTCGTGGTCAGCGTGCCCAGCCAATTCTTTCAGGATTGGCTGCGTTCTCATTTTCGCAAGGATCTGGAAGCCTCGTCGCTGGAGGCTTTTGGCAAACCGCTATCGCTGGAGTTTCGGATCGTTGCCACGTCGGCCCCCGTGTCGGCATCGCCTGCGCCCAGACCGACAAACGGCGTGACGCCGCCGGCCGAGGACGGTCGCCCTGGGGGCCAGGCGGCTCCGCAGTTGTCCCCCGCGCTTCGCGTGGAACCGCTCCGGCGGCGTTTGGCCACGCTCGACACGTTTGTCGTGGGCAACTTGAGCTGCCTGGCGCACAAGGCGGCGCAAATGGCCGTCCAGCAGCCGGGGGCGTATTCGCCCCTTTTGATCCACGGTCCGACCGGCACCGGCAAGACGCACCTGCTGGAAGGCATCTATACCGCCTTTCGCCAGGCCCGGCCGCGCGCCGGCTCGGTCAATCTTTCGGCCGAGAATTTCACCAGCTTGTTCGTGCAGGCGGTGCACAAGAGCGGCATGGCGAGCTTCCGCGCCAAGTACCGCGATCTCGAGCTGTTGGTGATCGACGACTTGCAGTTCCTGGCCAACAAAAAGGCCACGATCGGCGAGTTGCAGCATACGATCGACACCCTGCTGCGCCATGGACGGCAATTGGTGTTTGCGGCCGACCGCTCGCCCGCGGCACTCAAGGTGCTTGGCCCCGAGCTGGTATCGCGGCTTTCGGGCGGTATGGTCTGCCGGCTGGAGCCGGCCGAATACGCCACGCGGCTGGGCATCGTGCGGGGCCAGGTGGGCCAGTTGGGGTTGAACGTCCCCGACGACGTGCAGGCCTATGTCGCCGCGCACTTTACCATTCATTCGCGGGAATTGATCGGCGCGCTAACGCGACTGCACGCCGCCAGCCTGGCGCTCGGCCGGCCGATCACGCTCGCGCTGGCCGAGGAGACACTGGCCGAATTGATCGATCACCAGGGCCGCGTGGTCCATCTGCCCGACATCGAGAAGGCGGTGTGCGACGTGTTCGGACTAACGCCCCAAAGCCTGCAGTCGGGACAAAAAGCCAAGGCGGTGAGCCATCCGCGGGCGTTGGCCATGTACCTGGCGCGAAAGTTCACGCGGGCGCCGCTGTCGGAAATCGGCGCCTATTTTGGCCGGCGCAGTCACAGCACGGTGATTTCGGCCAACAAGAAAGTCGAAGCCTGGATGACGAACAATTCCTCGCTGAAGGTGGCCGACACGTCGATGAGCCTGGAAGAGACGATTCGCCGCGTGGAAGAGCTGTTGCGCGCGGGGTGATTGAGTGGGGGCTTGGGATACCAGCCCGAAGCGCCAGCGAGGGAAACTTACGTCCGGCGGTCGATCTCCCTCGCTGGCGCTTCGGGCTAATATGAAATGATCACGCAAACTGCGTCAGGCCCGGCATGGCGACGGGGGCGACGCTCAGGGGACCCCACTCGTATTTCGCCGGGGTGAGATCTTCGGTGGAATTAAGACATTGATCCCAGGTGAGCGTCTGGCCGGTGTAGCTCGCCATGCGGCCCATGATGGCCATCATCGAGCTGTGGGCCATGAAGACGCCGTCGTTCTTCGCCTGGGCCGAGCGAATGGCGGCAAACAGGGCCCGATGCTCTTCCTCGTACATGTTGGGCTTGGGGCCGCGATATCGCCAGGATTGCTCGCCCTCGATCTCGGCCTTCATCATTTCCGCCCTGCCCTTGCTGCCGATCAGGTGATCGGAGACGTCGTGCGAGCAGCCGGCCATTTGGCGACAGTAGGAAAAGAGCCTGGTGCCGCCCGCATATTCGTAGACGACGGCGAAGTGATCGAAGATGTTGCCCCACTGCTCGAGGGTTCGCACCTGCCGGCCGCCCAAACCCGTGGCGCGGATGGGCGGTTCGTCGCGCATGGCCCAGGCGGCCTTGTCGAGGCTGTGGACGTGCTGTTCGACGTTGAAGTCGCCCGATAGCCAGGTGAAGTAGTACCAGTTGCGCATCTGGTACTCCATTTCGCTCCACGAGCTGTCGCGACCCCGGTGCCAGAGCGGGCCGGTGTTGTAGTTGACTTGCATGGTCCGGATGTCGCCGATCGCTCCGTCGTGGACGCGCTTGATCAATTCCATCTTGGGCGGATCGTAGCGGTAGCACAGCCCGGCGACGAGCGTGAGGCTCTTCTTCCTGGCTTCCTCGGTCGATTCCAGCACGCTGCGAATTCCGGGAGCGTCGACCGCCACCGGCTTTTCGCAGAAAATGTGTTTGCCCGCGGCCACCGCGGCCTTCAGATGCGCCGGCCGAAAATGGGGGGGCGTGGCCAGGATCACCACGTCGACGTCGCCGGCCAGCAGTTTCTGATAGGCGTCAAAGCCGACGAACACGTGATCGGGCTCGACGGCGACGCGGTCGACGGCGGTCTTTCGCAACTGCGCAAGGCTGCCATCCGCCTGGTCTCGAAACGCGTCGGCCACGGCGGTGAGCTTCGTGTGCGGATCGGCCGCAAACGCGTTGCCCACGGCCCCTGTACCGCGCCCGCCGCAACCGATGAGTCCGATTCTGAGCACGTCGCTGCCCGCGGCATGCGCCCTGCGGCTCACGAGCAGATTGGCCGCCGCGGCGGAACCCACAACCAGCGCGGACGAGGTTTTGAGAAACTTGCGGCGCGAGGGCTGTGCAGGTTCAGCCAGGACTTCGTTGTCGGCCATGGATCGATTCCTTGGAGCGGGGTTGGAGGCGGAGGTTGCCGGCGCGGGCGGGCTCGACGATCACACGGATTATAACCCGCCGCACGTGCCGGCCGAAAGGCCCGCCGAAACTTGGGTACACTTGGGTGCCCGCGTGCCACTGCTTGCTCGTCAAGCAGTGTGTGTGCGGCGCGGGTGAGCCAGCCACGCGCGGCACCAACCATGTCAGCGCACCTTTTGCATCTGGCGCAGAAAGTCGGCGTCCAGCTCGCCGAGGTTTTCGCCGAAGGCGGCCTGAAATTCCTTGAGGCGCGACTGGGGATCGTCCCATAAAAGCTCCCTCTTCTGCGAAAGCATTTGCAGGTAGGCCACGTACTGGCGCGGATGATGATGGAGCAGATAGTAGTTCAAGGCCCAGGCCTCGGCGTAAGCGTCCAGCGCCGTGCGCGTGTCGCGAATTCGCTTATCGTCGGAAAGGAGCGTTTTGAGCGACGTCGAAGGCCGCCCGGCAAGATATCGTCGGAACTGCGCCAAGCGGCCGGTGTTCACCGCTCCGATCGTGCGCCAACCCCGCGCGCTTTCGAGATCGGGCGTTTCGAAATACACGGCGATCCCCTCGCTGACCCACAGCGGGACGTCGGCGAAGCGCGTCTGCAGGCCGCTGTTGAACGCGATCTGGTGCGTGGCCTCGTGAACCACCGTGGCCACCGCCTGCCCGGCTTCGGGCCGGGCCAGCATGTGGTTGATTTGTGAGGCGCTCGCGCGGCGATCGCCCGCCGCGCGCAGCGACTCAATGCCCGTCAGATCGTACATGGTGACGCGGTTGGTGCGCAAGCTGTAATAGCCGACGATCGAACCGGCCGCCTCTCCAAGCTCGGCCCGCGAGTAGTCGACGTACGACCGGCGGGAATTGAACACGATGGCCACGAGCGGGAAACGCGGCTCCACGAGCGTCATGCCTTTGCGCGACCAGTAGTTCGTAAATCCCTTGTACAACCGCTCGAACAAGGCGCCGCACCAGGCGGCATACTCGCGCGACGTGTTGTAGCAGATCAGGTAGTTGCGGGTGGTGTGGACTTCAAAGCCCTCGGGTAGTTCCTGGAGCAACTGCCGGGCCAGCTCGTCGCGCGAAAGGGGCTCAAACGGCCGGTCGTCGGCACGGCGCGCAATCAAGTCGTCGGGCTCAATCGCCCACAACGTGCCGTCGGCACTCAACAGCAGCACGCCGCCGTCTTCGGCCGTGACCACCAACTGTCCGGAAACGGTCCGCTGGCCGTCGCCCTGGCGCAGCGTGATATGCTCAAGCGCCCGGGCCGCGGGGGTCATCAACCAGGCCAGCAACAGCACCCACGGGGCAAGACGGGCGGCGCACGGTCCGGGGAGGCGGCGAAAGCCGGAAATGATCTGCATTATTTCCATCATAGCACGTGCTGTCTCGCGCGGGGGCCATCGTGCCGGAGGATCGTGCCGCAGGAGGACGCTAGCAGTTGTTTTCGGATCATGCCGGGTTTTGGGGAATGGGCCCATTTGTCGAGGGTGAACAGGCCCGAATTCTTCGCAAATTTTTCAAACTGCCGCGCGATTTTCCCAGATTGCCGCGGGTGCCATCGGCGGCAACGACTGCTCTGGAACCGCTATGGGCGATCTGTTACAAGCCTCGACGCACTTCGGTCGAAAGTTCTCTACCTTTTCTGATTTCGAGCTGCCATGCACGGCCGGCTTCCCAGCTTGCTGCCATGGGCGATCTCGTCGGTCGTCGCGCTGGCGGGCTGCGCCGAGACGGCCAGCCGGATGAACGACGTCGTGACTCGCCCGTTTCGGAAAACCCCCGAGCAGGAGCTGGGCATCAAGACGCCCAAAGACCGCGTGGCCGAGTTGCGCGCTTTGACCAAGCGGGCGAAACGACAATCGCTTGCCGAACAAGAGCGGTTTGTCGCCGAGTTGGCCGAAGAGATAAAGCGCGAAAACGAGCCCTGGGTTCGGCGCGAGGTATTGCGCGCGCTTTCCGCGTATCCACAGCCGGCGGCCGGAGCGGTGCTGGTCGCGGCGCTTGGCGACAGCGACGTGGAAACGCGCCGCGTGGCTTGCGCCGGCTTGGGAGTTCGCGGCGACCAAACGGCCGTGCGGGAACTGGCGCGCGTCGTGGCCAGCGACACCAATGTGGACGTCCGCTTAGCCGCCGTCGGTGCGCTGGGCCGCTCGGGCAACCGCGAGGCGCTGGGTCCGCTGGCCGAAGCGCTGGTGGATTCGGATCCGGCGATGCAGTCCCAGGCGCAACGAGCGCTGGTGGCCGCCAGCGGGCGCGATTTCGGCAACAACGCGCAGGCCTGGCGCGAGTATGCCCAAACGGGGAATTCCGGCACGGCCGAGGTAAGCTTTGCCGAAAAGCTGCGTCGCACGCTCTATTAGGCGCGCCCTTCAACATCGCTAAAGGCCGCAGGTTTTCCTCAACCCGGCCGGCAATTTCGGCGCGTTCCCCACGTTTGTTCGCGGCCGGCGCCCGCACGCGCGAAATCGACTTGAAGCCGTAATCGCCAAGCGGAGTTCGGCCGATATCAATACACCGTCGGACGAGCTTGCACCGCCGCGCAAGCGTCCGCCGATCCGACGCCCCCCGTTGATCTTACCCGCCTTAACAATCGAAAAACGCCCCGCCCGAGTAGGCCCTCCGGGGGGCAATTTGAGGACGATGGATGAGCCGTTGCGAGTTGCACTCTTCTTGGTCATCGCCCGCGGTCTGGTTGTGGTCCCTGGCGTTTGTGCTCCCGCCGGCGCTAGCGGCCATCGCCGCCTCGCAGCCGTCCGGGGCGACCGTAATTCGGGCGCGCGAGACTGAAACAGCACGCGTTGCGAATGACGCCCAGCCGGCGGAGTCGGCGATTCGCGCCGCGCGCCGCGTGCTGATTGACATACCGGGCGAGGATTCGCTGTCGACGCTCGCTACGGACGCTCTACTATTCGAGCCCCAATCCAACGGCGACGCGGACGCCGTCCAAGAAACCCCGGCAGGGCAAACGAGCCCGACGGGCGATGCAACCCCCGACGCCCTGGAGCCGAGCCGGTCGGCGGCGGACCTGTCGCCTGAACTGTCGGCGCTTAGAGACAAGGTGCGCCGGGTTCTGCTCATGCACTACCCGCGCCACCAGAACACGCGCGACAACGATCCGTGGGAAGTGATGCACGCGATCATCGCCTATGGCGTCGATTCGCAGCTCTTCAAAGACCGGCCGGGCGGCGAGAAGGTCAATGCCGTCGGCTGGATGTGCTACAACTATCCGTGCGAGGGGCAGCGGATGCTGTTCCAGAACGGCGGCAAGGTGGACGCCGGCCGCGGCGTGGGCCTGCAAGGTCACGGCGGCCAGTTCCTGGCCATCCTCGCGCAATCTTACGTGATGGCCGATTACCCGCTCTTGGTCGAAGGCAAGCCCTTCACGCTGCTCGACCTGATCGAGCGCGAAAAGGAAACGTG
Source organism: Pirellulales bacterium (assembly GCA_040877415.1). Taxonomy (GTDB): domain Bacteria; phylum Planctomycetota; class Planctomycetia; order Pirellulales; family PALSA-1355; genus JBBDNV01. Next base: position 1,352 of record JBBDNV010000152.1, on the reverse strand, counting down.
CGTCGCCGGCGAAGAGCTCACGTTCAAGTTGATCGCGCTGGCGCACTTCCTCGATTCGGACGCGACGTGGACGACCCCCGACGGCCAACCATGGTCGATCCAACGCCTGATCCGCGAGGAGCTCAAAGCGCCGATTCGCGGCGCCGCCTGCGGCGGCACGCACCGTTTGATGGGCTACAGCTATGCCGTCAAGAAGCGCATGGCACGGGACAAGCCGATCGACGGCGAATTCCGCCGGGCGCAGGTCTACACCCGGGATTATCACCGCTACACGTTCAGCCTGCAGAATCCCGACGGAAGCTTTAGCACCTCGTGGTTCGAGCGGGGCGGCAACGACCCCAGCATCGACCGCCGGCTCAAGACCAGCGGCCACATCCTGGAATGGATCACCTTCTCGTTGTCGGACGACGAATTGCGCGACCCGCGGATGATCAAGGCCGCCGATTACCTGGCCACGCTGCTTTTAAGCAATGACGGGCACACCTGGGAGATCGGGCCCTTGGGGCACGGATTGCACGCCTTGGCCCTGTATAACAACCGGGTCTTCAAAGAGGCCGTCCCGCTGCCGAAGCAGCCTTTGGCCCGCGGCGACGACGCGGCCGCCCTCGAAGCGCGTCGAGGGGCCGAATGGGCCGATTGACCCGTTCGTAAAACGGTGATGTTCCGGCGGCCCGGGACCGATGCCGCTTCGGCCCCCGCCCCCGCGTGTGTTTTGGCCGCCAATCTCTCGACGATGTGACGCGGCCGGCTCTCGGGCAGTCTCAATTCTTGGCGTTGCCCACCGCGAGCGAAATCCTTACGATTGCGATGCCGCCGGCTTTTTGCCTCTTTGCCATGCCTCTGGTGTCCGCTAACAGGCGACTGGTGTTTGTGAAAACGTACCGCTTTACGGACCAATTCGAGACCGTTTTCGACGCGGCAGCCCGGCTTTCGCAGGCTGCCGACGCCGATGCGATCCTCGTGTTGCTCGAGGGTCCGACGGAGTGGGAGCTGTTGAAAGACCACTGCGGCGAGGAAAAGATACTCGTGGCGGCCGATTTCGCGACGCAGATGGAGGGCGCCGCGGAGGCCGGACTGGCCACGGTGGTATTGAAAATGCCCGAGGCCCCGGTCCACGAAAAGCTCACCCAGGCCATCCTGGAAGCGGTGGCCGACGACACGCTGGCCGCCGGAGCCCAGGTGGTGGCCGTCTATAGCGCATTTGAGACGGGCACGATCGATTCGATCAGCTTGATTCACCTGGGCGAACACCTGGGCCAACTGACATCGCGCGACTTGCGGCAGCTCGAAACGCGCGTGCCGTTGGACACGCTCAAGATCGTCGTCGACATGGCCGTCGAGATCGGACGCGA
>JBBDNV010000151.1:0-14708 GCA_040877415.1 Pirellulales bacterium | reverse complement strand
ATATGGCTGTGTCCGGCCAAGAGCATGGCGGGGTGATTTTCATCTCGAGCAAATCTTTCGCGCAGAATGATCATGCCGGCCTGGCCGAGGCGCTCGTTGAACTGTGGCTGACCGAATCGGACGCGGATTGGACCAATCGAGCCGTTTTTCTGTCGCGGGCCAAGTGATCCGCCTTCGCGCTGTCCAGCTATGGCGTGACGAGCGCGTGAGGGCTGAAAAGCTGAAACTTGAAAGGCTGAAAAGCTGAAAGACTGAAAGACTGAAAAGCTGAAACGGGCTTCGAGTGGCCCGGTGAGATCCGCGATGGGGTCAGGTCTTGTTTTGTGCGTATGGGGATTGCACGTTTGGAGGAGGGGCCTGATGGAATACGCTGCGCATTCCACAGGCCGAGGGACGCGAAGGGGTGGATAGTCGCGAAGAGGCGCAAGAGGGTCAGAGGTCGGAGAGCGGAACCGGACAGTGCTGCTTGCGGCGGTGGCAGCGGCGTGATAACTGGGTTTGATGGAGCGGTCCGACCACTTGCGACTCGAACCCGAGGAGCGGGAGGCTATCCGGGCCCAGACAGCAAACCTGGTGCCCGGGGCCGAGGCATATGTCTTCGGCTCCCGCACCGACCCGGCGGCGCGGGGCGGTGACATTGATGTGCTGTTGTTGACCGAACAACGGCTGGCCCTCGAGACGCTGCGGCGCATTCGTCGCGCCATTCTCGACCGGATCGGCGAGCAGAAACTGGACGTCGTGAATTTCACCCGGACCGAGCAACATCCGTTCAAAGAGGTCGCGCTGGCCACCGCGGCCAAGCTATGAACCCGGAAGCACTGCCGCCTCTGTTGCGGATGGAGTTGGCGCATTTGTCGCGGGCCGCCGCATCGCTGGAAAAGTCCGTGGCGAAATGCTCGAAACTCGAGCCCTCCCCGCGCCAGAGTTTCGAGGAGGAGGAGAGTTTCGACGCGTTGACGTCGAAGTTCGCACGCTCCGCGGACATCCTCACGCAAAAGGTCCTCAAGACACTGGTGCTGCTGTTGCGGGAAGATGCGCCGACTTTCATCGACCGCATGAATCTCTGCGAGAAGCTCGGTGTCATACCGTCCGCGAAGATCATGATCGAGGTGCGCGACTTGCGGAACATGATCGCGCATGAATATGCCACGGATGATTTGCTGGAGCTTTATGCCGACACGTTGAAGCTGGCCCCAGCTCTGCTGTCCGCCATTTCCTCGTCGGAAATGTTCATCGGGGAACGGCAAACGGCGACCAAAAGCGAAAAAGCTGAAAGACTAAAAAGCTGAAACGGGACCCGAGTGGGCCCGGTGGGATCCGCGATGCGGCGCATGTCGCGGAGGATGGACGTTGCTCCTCGCGCGGCGCGCGCAAGAAAAACAACCCTGACGCGCGGGGGAGTTTTTGGTGGTGCAATGACGCCGAATAATCCAATTTCCATCGTGTAGTATGACGCCCAGCGATCAGTCAGCCGCCCCCGCATGGTGGGAGCGGCTTTTTTTATGTCCGTTGCGCGGATGGCGGGGATGGCTGGCCTATCTTCTCATCCTCGGGCTGCTCGGCGCGGTCTACTTTTCGTTGGCCGGGCGGATGGTGGCGCAGATCAACTTGGACCTCGAGGCCTACGATCAGGGAGCGAATATCCTCCTGGCGCAGCAGGCATCGGGCGACTGGTATCCGCACCGCAGCAGTTACATCCAGCCTTTGTGGCCGTGGGTGAGTCGGGTGGTCATGGCGGAGGACATGGGGGCGTATTTCACGCGCGGGCGGTGGTTGAATTTGTCCTTGGGCTACGTGCTGGCCGTCATGGTGGCGGTGCTCGGTGCGCGGTGGATGGCGCCGGTGCCGGGGTTGGTGGCGGGATGGCTGACGGGGATCGGGGTGATGTTGCAGCGGGCGCATTTTTTTCATCCGGAGCCGATGTTGTATGGATTGTTCACGGCGACGTTGCTGTTGATGGCCCTGACGCTGTGGCGGTCGCGGTGGGTTTATGATGCCGGGTGGGGCCTGTGTTTCGGTGTTGCCTACCTGGCCAAGGCATCGACGGGTCCATTGCTTGCAGTGTATGCGGGGGCGACGGTGGTCCTGCTTTTGGCCCGGGCGGGTTGGTGTCCGGGCTGGCTGGTGGCGCGCGGCGCGGACGGCCGCTGGTCCTGGGGTCGTCATGTGGCGGGGTCATTACTCGCGGTGGCCATCGCGGCGGCGATCATTGCCCCTAACGCGGTCTTCAAGCACCGGGTGCACGGCGATGCGTTCCATCAATTGCCGAATTATTGGATGTGGTGCGACGACTGGGATACCGAGGCGGTGCCGTTGTCCCCGCGGCTGGAAACGGCGGAGGGCCGGGCGTCCTTCGCCCCGGGCGAATTGCCGTCGGCCGGCAACTACGTGCGACGGCACGGGTGGGCGCACGGGTGGGCGCGTTTCGGCGAGGGGTTTGCGTTCATGACGGAGCGTTTCGTGGTCCCGGTGCGCCAAGTCAACCGCGCCTTGACCGGTGATTTGCAATCCGGCCGGGAGGACCGCGGCGAGGCGGCGGAGGTCTGGCGTTACACCATGCCGGCGCGCGGGCTCTACCTTTGCTGGCTGGCCGGTCTGGCCGTGGTGCTGCTGGGCTGGCGGACTTGGCGCGGAGGTCCGCCGGTTTTCCACAGCGCAACGGGTTTGTCCGTGACCGCACTGGTCACCGCCGCGGTGCTGCTTTATCTCGCAGCGAGCGGATGGTATGCGGTGATCGGCCGCGGCGAGCGTTTCACCCTCGTGCTTTATCTGCCGCTGTTGCTCTCTCTTTCCTGGGGTGCATGGTCTCTGGCCAGGGCCTCACAGGAACGCCGGGTGCGGATCTTCTACGCAGCGGCTGTTGCCGCGGTGCTGGGTCACGCCTTGCTGCAAACGGTGTGGCTGCTGCGTCATCCGTGGTTCGGCGCAGCGTTGTAGGAGGCCAAGAAAATGGAAAGGAACCGGACTTCACGCTTGCGGGGTTATGATGGGGACGTGAGCTTGAGCGGAAGGCGATGGAAGCAGGCATGAAGCAGGATGGATGGTTGGAGGTGCTCTTTTTGCGGCCCTTGTCGGGGCGTGCCGGATGGGGCATCTATCTGGCGCTGCTTGTACTCCTCGGGATGGTTTACTTCCATCTTGGCTCGGTGCTCATCGCGGAGACGAATCGCGATCTCGAGACGGTGGATCAGCGGGCCAACCTCGACTTGGCCTACGCGGCATCGGGCGACTGGTATCCGCACCGCAGCAGTTACATCCAGCCGTTGTGGCCGTGGGTGAGCCGTGTGGTCATGGCGGAGGACATGGGGGCGTATTTCACGCGCGGACGGTGGTTGAATTTGTCCTTAGGCTACGTGCTGGCCGTCATGGTGGCGGTGCTCGGTGCGCGGTGGATGGCGCCGATGCCGGGGTTGGTGGCGGGATGGCTGACGGGGATCGGGGTGATGTTGCAGCGGGCGCATTTTTTTCATCCGGAGCCGATGTTGTATGGATTGTTCACGGCGACGTTGCTGTTGATGGCCCTGACGCTGTGGCGGTCGCGGTGGGTTTATGATGCCGGGTGGGGCCTGTGTTTCGGTGTTGCCTACCTGGCCAAGGCATCGACGGGTCCATTGCTTGCAGTGTATGCGGGGGCGACGGTGGTCCTGCTTTTGGCCCGGGCGGGTTGGTGTCCGGGCTGGCTGGTGGCGCGCGGCGCGGACGGCCGCTGGTCCTGGGGTCGTCATGTGGCGGGGTCTTTGCTCGCGGTGCTCTGCGCCGGCGCGGTGATGGCACCGGGTGCCGTTTACAAATACCGGGTGCACGGGGACGCGTTTTTCAGTCCGACCAAATACTGGATGTGGTGCGACGACTGGGACACCGAGGCCGTGCCGCTCACCCCGCTGATCCAGACAGCGGAGCAGCGTGCCGCGTTTGCCCCGGGCGAACTGCCGTCGGCCGGCAACTACTTGCGCCGGCACGGGTGGGCGCACGCGCGGGAGCGGTTGACCCGCGGGGTCTCCGAAATGACATGGCGGTTTTTGGTCCCGGTGAACAAGGTCAACCGCGCGCTGCGTGGGGAGATGCTGAAAGGTGCGGGTGAGAAGAATGCGCCGGAATTTTTCTGGCGCTACCTGTTGCCGGCGCGCGGGCTTTATCTCGTCTGGTTGGGACTGCTCGCCTTGGTGCTGCTCGCGGCACGTTGTTGGCGGCAAGGTCCGCCGGTCTTCCGGTCTGCTTCGTCGCTCGCCACGCTGTCCTTCGCCGTGGCGGCGGTGCTGGTCTACCTGCTGGCCTTCGGATGGTATGGTCCGATCATCGGCTGGCGCGGCGAGCGTTTCACCTTGATGTTGTATTTGCCGCTGCTCATCGCACTTTTGTCGTCCTGCCACGGTTTGGCGCGTCAAGCAACGGGCCGGACCGGGCCATATCTTTATGCCGTCGGCCTGTCAGTGGTCTTGCTTCATGCCGTGGGGCAGACCGTGCTGCTGGTGGTGCGCCCGGTGTTCATGCCGGGGATTTGAACGGAAGGCGTCGCCGGTGGGACGGCAAGCGGCGCGCATTCGGTCGTTGTTTTCGAGGCCGGGTTGCCTTACATGGGCAGGCTTCTTCCGGATGCCGGAAAGCAATAGCCGGAGGCACGGAAACTGATGAGCACGGAAAAGACACCCACCGGCATGGCCGCGTATCTGAGCGTGATGCGGCCGGATCACTGGCTGAAGAACATCTTCATCCTCTTCGGACACGGCGCGGCCATCGTGCTGCTCGGGCTGACCATCACGCCCCATCTCCTGTGGTTGATCGCTTACTCGCTCGTGCCGGCCTGTCTGGTCGCTTCGGCCAACTACATCTTGAATGAGATCCTCGATGCACCGTTCGACCGGTTGCATCCGACCAAGCACGCGCGGGCGGTGGCCTCGGGGGCGGCCAAGGAAAGCGTGCTCTGGGTCCTGATGATCCTGCTGCTCGTCGTGGCGTTCGCCATGGCTTGGTGGTCTTTCAATCTGTCCTACGTCCTTTCCCTCGCCCTGCTCTTGGTCAGCGGTCTGGTTTACAACGTCCCACCGCTGAGGCTGAAGGACCGGGCGTTCATGGATGTGATCGCCGAGTCGTTCAACAATCCCATCCGGCTCTGGCTCGGTTGGTATGCCATTTCCCCGGCCAATTCTTTTCCGCCGCTCTCCATCGTCTTCGGCTGGTGGATGTTCGGGGCCTTGCTCATGACGGGCAAGCGTTATGCGGAATACAAATTCATCAATTGCCCGGAGCGCAGCGGCGCCTACCGGAAGTCGTTCAAGACCTACACGGAGAAGTCGCTGCTCATCACCATGGTGACCTATGCGAACCTCTTTTGTTTCTGCGCGGGCACGGCGGTGGCGGTCTACCGTCCGAACCTCATCTTCGCGTTTCCCTTGATCGTCATGGCCATCATTGCCTACTTCAACACGGCGCTGACCACGGAGGGTGCGAAGCTGGAACCGGAGAAGTTGCTGCAGAATCCGGTGCTTATCGTGTGCATTCTCGCCACGGTGGGGTTGACCATCTTCCTGCTCCTCACGCCGCTCGACTTCGCGTCGTATGTCGGATTTTTCAAACTCATCCCCGGTGGAAACTGACCGCGCCGCGGCGCGTCTCGCGGTGCTGGCGCCGGGCGGGAGGACCCGGGTCTTTCGCGATGCGGCCGCGGAAGTTTCGCTCCTCGATGCCTTCGCGGTGATTGCCGGGAGCGAGCCGGAAAGGCCGGAAGATTTTGTCAGCGTGACCCGCAAGACACATCGCCAAGCCTCCACCCTCGGGAACGTCATTCACGATTTCTGGATGGGTCTTCCTCTGCCGGCCGCGTTGAAAACAAAGTCCGTCGCGTTCTGCCGTGCGACGGGAATCAGTTCGATTGTCGGTTCGCGCACCACTTGGGTGGCGGTGTCCGGAGAACAGGAGTACTACTTCGTGCGTGCGGGTACGGCGCCTTCCGGCGCTGCCGGCGGGGACCGTTTCTGGGATCTGGCCATGTCGTCCGGCGGTCTCGGCCACCTGCCACTGGTCGGCGCCACGGCGGCCTCGGCTGCGGTATGTGTTATAGGCGCGGCGCTGTCCCCGATCCTCCCGGATACGATCTGGCGCGGCGTCATGGCCGTGGTTGCCTTGGTGTCGAGCGCACTGTGTGTCGCCGGCGAGAAGCGCGCGCAGCGTCTTTACCTGGCGGAGGATCCGCGCGAGGTCGTGCTCGACGAAGTGGCGGGGATGGCTGTGGCCCTGGCTTTATCCGGCAGCGGGTGGTGGGCGATGGCGGCGGCCTTCTTTGCCTTCCGTTTCTTCGACATCTTCAAAATCGGGGTCCACTGGGTCGAGGAGCGGGGATGGCCCGGCGGCATCGTGTGGGATGACCTGCTCGCCGGGGTGTATGCCGGCGCCTTGGTCGTGGCCGTGCTCCGGGTGGCGGGGGCTTGAAGCCGGTGCCGGCTACTTCTTTTTTTCCGTAAAAACTGCTTCCGGCCGCTTCATGGCATTGGCTTCGACCCAGGCGAGCTCGTCGGGAGTCAGCGCAGCGCTGAAGTCGTAGGCCGAGGCGCTGCCGGGCGTGTAGATAAAGACATAACGGTCCCAACCGGCATCCGCCCCGCCTATTTTGGTGCTGCGTCCGAAAAGGCGCGGGTCGCGCAGCAGGGCGAGTTCGCGCGGATGATCGTTCTCCATGAGATGGATGTGTCCGAGGCTGCCGTAGAGCGGGCGGTTTTCACGGTCGGCTTGGCGGCAGAGCAGGGCGAGTTCGGCCGGATTTTTCAGGACAATGAGGTTGGGATCGTAGGAGTAGGAAGCGTTGGTGATGCTGAAGGTGAGGATGTGCCGGTTCGCCCGCGAGCGGTAATCGCCCGCGTTGGAGCGGGTCAGCAGGGTCGATTCGAGATGCGGTGTTTTGCTATGGGACGCTTGCCACGCGCGGACAGGTTGCGTGGTGAAGGCATACAAGAAGAGGAGCGCGGCCCCGGCCAGCGGCGCCATCCATGGCAGGCGCGGAGGGAGACGTCCGAGCAGCCCCGCGAGGGCCGAGACACCGAGACCCCAGAACATGGCGACGAAGGGCAGGGCGAAGATCACATACCATTCCCAGATGAAGATGCGCTGCTGTTTGGCATAAAGGACCTGTGCACACGGTGCGGCGATGGTGCAGAGAGCAACGGCGAAGCCGGTCCATCCGCTCCGGGCCAGACTCACGATGCCGACGAGGAACGGAAGAACGACGACCGTACCCAGCACCCACAGGGCCCACGGGCCGAGGCTTTCGGTGATGAGTTGCACGTCGTGGTATTTCCAATTGGCGGAGGATACCCCGCGCAGCCAGGGGGCTCCCCCGGCGAAGAACCAGAAGACGTCGTTCATCCACGCCGCGCCGATGTCGACCGTGTCGAGCTTGGCGATGTATTTTTTCATCTGCGGCAGGAGCGGGAGCAGGAGGGGGAGCAGGGCGGTGGCTGTGATGGAATTGACGCAGAACCAGCGGGAGAGCTGGGTGCGGACGGGTCCGGTGACGGGCGCGGGCCGTCGCCAGATGAGCAGGACCGCGGCGACGTTGAGTGGGGCGAGAAGGAAGAGCACGCCGGGGTAAGTCCAGAGGGCAAGGAACTGCGCGACGGCGAAGGCGCCCCACCACGTCCAGGTGCCGTGCGAAAGCGCGCGGCGCCAGGCAATGATGGCCAGCAGGGCAAGGAGCATGACCAGGGAGTAGCCGCGCGCCACCGCGGCGTGCTCGGTGAACCACGGTTGCAGGGCGAGAAACCATGCGGCGGCAATACCCGCGGCGGGGAATGCGAATTCCTTGAGGAGAAAGGCGAGGGCGGCCACGGCGGCGAGGGCGGCGAGGAAGGCCGGCAAGCGGACGGGCAGGTAGTGGAATTGCAGGCCGCCCGGCCGGGCCGCGGCGCGCCACAGCGCATTGCACGAGCGGGAAAGCACGTTGTGGAAAACGTGGTTGTTCGGCGTGGTGTAGCTGAAAACTGTACGCTTCCAGGGCCATGCCCTGAAACGCACTTTGCCCTCTTCACCCTCCCGCACGTAGCGTCCGAGCGAGTAGTAGGCCAGGCTCTCGTTCTCGTCGTCCCAGAGGCTGTGGCTCAGGGTCGGACCGGCAATGGCTCCGCAAGCGAGGACGGCGGCGAGGGTCATGGGCCAGAACCACCGGGGGGTGCGCGGACGCGAGGACGGCGGGTCGTCGGGCGCGGGGGCGCCGGCCCACCAGGGGGCGAGGACGGCGAGCGACAGCATGATGACAATGGCAGCGGCGCCGGCCAGCCAGGTGTAGAAAAAAATGCCGCGGGTGAAGTTGAGGTTGTCGAGGCTCCCGACCTCGGCCAGCACCCGCCACGGCGGGGGTTGGAGGATGATCAGCAGGCTGAAGGCCGCGGCACCGGCGGCAAAACAAAGACGCCACCAGAACAGCGGCGCCTTTCCCTGCAGGAATTTCATCGGATCCCGGTTGCGGGACAGGGGGCGGTCAGGCCGCCTTCTGTTTCACGCGGTGCTGGTCCACGAAATACTTCATCGTGTGGTGGATGACCGAGCGGATGTCGTGCTTGGATTGCCAGCCGAGTTTGGTCCGGGCTTTGGTCACATCGGGGATGCGGCGGTCGCAGTCCTCGTAGCCTTTGCCGTAGAATTCCTCGGAGCTGACCGACACGATCTCGGGATCGGGGTCGCCGGGCTGGCGGAAGTCCTCGTCGAAGACTTTCTTCATCATGTGGGCGAGTTCTTTGATCGTCACCTCGTTCTCCGGGGTTCCGATGTTGAAGATCTCGCGGTCGCAGACGCCGTCCGGGTTGTCGATGATGCGGACGATGCAGTCCACCGCGTCGTCGATGTAGGAGTAGGCGCGGTAGTTGATCCCGCCGTCGACCAGTTGCATGGGCGTGCCATAGAGCAGGCCGTTCATGAAGTGGGAGAAAACGCGCGGGTTGCCGGCTTTCTCGCTGGGGAGGAAATCGATGCGCGGCCCGATGAAATTGAACGGGCGGATGATGGTGTAGTTGAGGCCCTTTTCCAGACCGTGGGCGTGGAGGACGCGCTCGAGCAGCTGCTTGGCGCAGGCGTAGATCCAGCGGTGGTTTTTGATCGGACCCATGATCATCGGCGTGGTGTCCTCGTTGAACGGGAAGGGCATTTGGGCCGGATCCTTGCCCAGCACGCTGGCCACGGTCTTGCCGTAGACTTCGCAGGTGGAGAATTGGATGATGCGTTTGTTGTATTTCAGGCACGAATCGACGATGCGGAGGTTCTCGGTGAAATTGAGGTCGAAGACGTCGATCGGGTTGGTGACATAGAGGCTCGGGTTGGCCATGGCCACGAGGTCGACGACGACGTCGTGGTCCTTGACCATGTTGTCGAGCGAGTCGCAACGGCTGCGGATGTCGTGTTGCTTGAAATTGAGTTTGGCGTGATCGAGGCGGTCTTCGAGTTTCTCGCTCTCGATGTCGATGGCGGTGACTTCGTATTTGCCGTCCTGGAGGAGGCGCTCGGTGAGATTGGCGCCGATGAAGCCGCCGGCTCCGAGGAGCAGGATCTTGGGATTTTTCATACTCATACAGGTGTGGTCTGCGGTAGCGCGGTGTGCCCGGACGGGGCGCCGGCTTGTTTCAACATGTGGCGGTAGTGGCCCCCGAGGTGGCGCGCCACCATACGAAGGACATTAAGGCCGTAGGGAAGAGGATCAAGACTGGAGGTCTCGTCCCCGTAGTGGGTGGGAATGGCGATCTCGCGGCAGGGGAACCCGGCGAGTTGGCCGAGGATGATCATCTCGGCGTCAAAGTTGTAATTGTCCTGCAAGTCGCCGAACGGCACGGCCTCGAGCAGGCGGCGGGAGTAAAGCATATAGCCACTGTGGAACTCGGCCATCTTGGTCCCGAAGGCGATATTTTCCAGCATGGTCAGGCCGCGGTTGGCCAGATAGCGCGACATGGGCATGCCACCGCGCAGGGCGCCGCCCCCGAGGAAGCGCGAACCCTGCACGATATCGGCTTTGCCTTCCATGATGGGCTGCAAGAGTTCGAGGACCATTTCGGGCGAGTATTGTCCGTCGGCATGAACCACCGCGAAGGCGTCTCCACCGAGACGAAGCCCCTCGCGCAGACCGGATTTTTGGGCTCCGCCGTAGCCGGTATTACGCGCGTGGTGCACGACGCGGATGGCGGGATTCGCGGCGGCCAGGGCGTCGGCCACCTCGCCGGTCCGGTCCGGGCTCCGGTCGTTGACGATGACCACCACTCCATCGAGGCGGAAAAACTCCTCCGGAATCCTGTTCACCGTCGCGGACAAAATATGCTCCGCCTTGAATGACGGAATGACGATACAGGGTCGCGCGGACATTGCTGAAGAGATCACTTAACATTGCCTGGCGCGGCGCTGTCAACGTCCTTCCTTCGTGTCTTGTATATGCGGCGGATGTCCGATATTTAGAACACATGGAAACCGACCCGCTGCAGACCGGTCGTGCCCTGCGCGCCCTGCGCACCTCCCAGGCGTGGCCCTTGCGGCGTTTGGCCGCGGCCTCGGGATGTTCGGCCAGTTTCATTTCGCAGATCGAGCAAGGGAAGACGTCCCCTTCGCTCGTCTCGATGAAGCGGATCTGCCGTTCGCTCGGGCTGACCGTGGCCGAATTCCTGCAGATGAACGAGGGGCGGACGGAGGCCAAAGTGGTCCGGGTCGGCAGCCCCTCGACCATCGTGACCAAGTGGCCCCGCGCCGTCTTGCGCTACCTCCTTCCTCCCAGCGACCAGTCGAGTTTCAGCATCCTCGTGCTCGAGCTTCCCGTGCGCGGGAGCACCCCCTGGCGGGCGGCGCAGCGCTCGATGAACGAGACGGGGATCATTCTCCAAGGCCAGGTCGGGTTTCAGGTCGGGGGCGAGAATGTCGATTTGGCCCCTTCGGATGCCGTCCATTTCGACCTGGTCCACCGCCACCGCTGGCGCAACCGCGGCAGCGCCCCGGCGCACGTCCTTCTGCTCAACGCCAACTTCACCGAGGTGATCGACGAACCATGAAAACCAAACTGGTTGTCGGTGCTTTGTTGTTTTTCCTCGTGACCGGCGGGGCGATCGCCTTCTTCGGCGGTATCTTCGGCGACAAGGTCGAGAGGCTGACCGGAGCGCACACCCGCGTGGTCTGGATGCGCGATGTGGAAGACAACCGCGGCACGCGCGGCGAGACGGAGAACTACCGGCTGATGGGCTACGATTCGCGCGACGGACGCGGCGTGCGCAAGATCCTCGGCGCGCGGGGGAATTATTTCCGTCCGCTGCTCACGCCCGACGGCCGGCGCGTTGTCTATAGCAAATTCGCCGCGCGCGAGGTCTGGATGGTGGATTTCGACGGCGGCAATCTCCGCAAGATCGGTCCCGGCATTGCCGCGTCGCTCTGGCGGGATCCCGCCACCGGAGTGAGCTGGGTCTACGGAGCCGCCGCCCCGGCGGACGCCCCGCTGGTCCGTTACCCGCTCGATGATCCGTCCAAGGTCGAGACCCTTTGGACCAAGACGCCGGTCACGCCGGTCATGCCGGGGAATTTGCAGCTTTCGGCCGATGGTTTGAAAATGGCGGCCAGCCTGCCGTGGCCGGTATCCGGCTTGGCGCAGTTGCCGGACGGGGCGTGGACCCAGACCGACCGCGGTTGCTGGCCGGCCATCGCGCCCGACCACAGTTATCTCTCCTGGACCTTCACCGGCAGCCACCGGCACCTGCACATGTACGATGTCTGGGCCAACCGGGACTGGAAGGTGCAGATCACCAAGGCGCCCGGCATGGAAGACGAGGAAGTTTATCATCCGCGCTGGTCGAACCACGCGCGGTTTATGACATTCAGCGGCCCCTACAAGAAAAAGGGCAAAAAGAAAAAGAACGTCCTGCAGATGGCGGGGGCCGACGTGGACATCAATATCGGCCGGTTCAACGAGGATTTCACCGGGATCGAGGCGTGGGTCAATGTGACGGAAAGCGACCGGGCGGAATTTTTTCCCGACGTTTGGATCGAAGGCGGGGCGGACTATGCAACGAAGTTCAGCCGTCCGGGCGTGCCCAGCCCCATCATCGAGCAGCGCCCGGATCTGGCCGCCGAGTGGCCGGGCACGGACCAAGGGCTGGTTTTCCTCTGGGAGAACAACCGGGCGGGCAATGCGGCGGCGAACGGCCGCCCCGGAGCGATGGCTCTGGCTCTGGCGGCCGGCGAGGCGCGGTTCGGTCCGAACCACGAGATGTGGCTGCGGAACGGCTCGATGCGGGTCGAGGGATTCGATGTCCCGGTGATCGCGGCGGTGAAAAAGACCGGCGCCTTCACCGTGGAGTTCGTCGCGGTCGCGGCGGGGGCCGAGGGCGAAGGCCGCATCATCAGCCTCTCGAGAAACGGCGATGACCTTTGTTTTTCCGCCGGGCAGAGGGCGGGCAAGCTGGTCTTCCGTCTGCGCACCGACGAGACCGGTCCGGCGGGCCAAGAGGTGGAGATTGCCGCGATCGAACCCGGGCGTCCCTACCGGGTGGCCGTCGGCTTTGCCCGCGGCGTCCTGACCGCTTGGATCGACGGCCGCCGGGTGGTCGGGACGGATGCGGTGCCCGGGGGGCTTTCCGAATGGCCGGACGATGCCCGTTTGCTTTTCGGCGACGAGCGGGAGGCCGACCGCGGTTGGCGCGGGTTGCTCGAGGGCGTGGCCATCTACGACCGCAAGATCACGGACGAGGAAGCGTCGCGCAAAGCGGAGCTTTACGCGGCCAAGCTGGCGGCGCGCCCGGAGCGTCCCGTTTATGAGGTGGAGTTGGAATTGGTCCGCCGTCATGAACCTCCGGATCTGGAGGAGATCAGCCCTTACCGCCGGGCTTTGGTCCTCAATCTTTACAAGGTGACCGGTGACTCACCGGTGGCCGATGACAAGGGCGAGGTGCGCGTGGCTGAATGGGTCCTGCTCGAGGGCGAAGAACCCGAGGCCAACAAGTCATTGCAGCCCGGCACCCGCCGCACCATGCGTTTGCAGCGCTACGAGGACCATCCGCAATTGGAGTCCGAGCGGATGATCGGCGAGCCCTACGATCTGGACCACGATCTTTACACCGAGGCTTTTCCGGGGATTTAAAGTAAAGGCGGCGTCCCCGCTGCTTAAGGCCGGAAGACAAGCGGCGGGGACGCCGCTTCTACTTTTGACGTAAGCGCCCTATGATGGCCTGTCCGCGCAGGCATGGTTTTCAGCTCCCACCTTTTTCTTTTTTATTTTCTCCCGCTGGTGCTGGCGGTCAGCCTGCTCGCGCCGCGGCGCGTGTGGCTCGGGGTGCTGGCGGTGTTGAGCTACGCGTTCTACGGGTGGGCCAACCCGGCCTTCATGTTGCTCATGATGTTGTCGACCGTGATCGACTACGCGTGCGGACGCTGGTTGGCGCACGAGGGAAAGCGGCGTCGGCTGCATCACATCACGCACCGCACGGGGCCGGAGAAGGCGGCGGTGTGGATTTCCGTGGCGACCAATCTTTCGCTGCTTGGTTTCTTCAAATACTTCAACTTCGCCGCGGACAATTACCGGGCGCTGACCGGGCACCTCGGTTGGGCCCAGCCGGATTTCTTCCTCGAGGTCACGCTGCCCTTGGGGATCAGTTTCTACACCTTCCAGTCGATGAGCTACACCATCGACATTTACCGCGGGCAGGCCCAGCCGATGAAAAGTTTCGCCGGCTTCGCCGCCTATGTCTCGATGTTCCCGCAGCTGGTGGCCGGGCCGATCGTGCGTTTCCAGACGGTGGCGCGTCAGCTGCGGCGTCCGGACCGCACATGGAATGCCTTCGCGCGCGGCGTGGCCTGCTTTTCTCTCGGACTGGGCAAGAAAGTGCTCATTGCCAACCCCTGCGGCAAAGTGGCCGACACCATGTTCGGTGCGGCCGATGCCGGGGTGGTCGAATCGTGGCTCGGGATGTTCGCCTACTCGTTCCAGATCTATTTCGATTTCAGCGGCTACTCGGACATGGCCATCGGGCTCGGCCTGATGCTCGGCTTCCGTTTTCCGATCAACTTCAACTCGCCCTACCGCGCGCACAGCATCACCGATTTCTGGCAACGCTGGCACATCACCTTGTCCACTTGGCTGCGCGACTACCTCTACATCCCGCTGGGCGGCAACCGCCGCGGCGACCTGCGCACCTATGCCAATCTGCTGACCGTCATGTTCCTCGGCGGGCTGTGGCACGGCGCCTCGTGGAACTTCGTCCTCTGGGGCACGGTGCACGGCCTGCTGCTGGGGGCGGAACGCGCCGCGCCGAGACGCAGTCTGTGGTCCGGGCTGCCGCGGTTCGGGCAAATCACCCTGACCTTCACCATCGTCTCGCTCGCATGGGTCCTCTTCCGCGCTCCGGACCTGACCGGAGCGCTAGAGTTTTACGCGCGGTTGTTCGGCTTGTCGGGTGGCGGGGAGTTGTCCGCCCTGGTCGCAGGTCTGGTCTGGAAACCGCTCTTCCTCGTCACCATGACGGTGGCCGCGTTGCTGGTGTGGCTGGGTCCGACCACCATGGATTGGACGCGTCATCTCACCGCGCCGAAGGCCGTGTGGGTTCTCGCCGTGTTCTGGTTCTCGGCGCTCATGCTCGGCGTGCAGAAATTCAACCCGTTTATCTACTTCATTTTCTGAGCCATGAGTCTCGACGCCCCGACCACTCCGTTACCCGGCACGGCGCCCTATGCGCCGGGGTGGGAGCGCACGGAAATCTCGCGCCCGCTGG
>JBBDNV010000150.1:24348-68079 GCA_040877415.1 Pirellulales bacterium | reverse complement strand
CCGAGCCAGTTGTAGTAGACCGGCACCAGGCCCGGCTTTTCGCACTGCATTCTCAGGTAGTCGAATCGCGCGCCCGCGGCCACGGCGAACTTCACCACGCCGTCCTCGTCGGTCGTCAAACGCCGGTCGAGCGGCACACGGTTGATCCTCCCCCTGAATCGGAGCTCGGCTCCGGCGACCGGCTGGCCCGCTTCATCCGAAACGTGCACGATGAGGCCCGAGAAGTCCGGATCGGATTTGTCACCGTCCGCCGGCGCCGGCCCGTTCTTGTTCGCGTCAGCTTGGGCTGTTTGCTTCGGCGGCGGGTCACCTGGCGGATCGGCCTGGGCGCGCGCGAGGGCAAAAACGCCAAGCAGGAGGAACAGCGACAGGCCGAAGAAGACGGCGCACACCGCCGGGCCGCGCGAAATGCCGAAAGGAAACACGCGCCGCTTTAGCGACTCGATGCGGCGGCGAACGCTCGAGGCTTGGGCCATCGCCATTCCGGTGGCGGCGTTGGGGGTCATCACGCGAATCGCCAGCCGGGCCAGCGTGCGGCCGTAGGCCGCAACGTCGCCCACGTGGTTGGCGGCAATCGCGTCGCACACCGCGTCGCAGGCGGCCGCATGTGCCGAACGCATCCGCCAGGCCAACGGATGAAACCACCACAAGACGCCGACCGCGTGCAGCAGCAGTTGCCAGACCACGTCGTGCCCGAGCACGTGGGCGATTTCGTGGGCCAGGATGGCCGGCAGCTCGTGCCCGTACTGCCGGTCACACTGCGCCCCCGGCAGCAGGATCACGGGGCGGCGCACGCCCATGATGCAGGGACTGGCTATTTCGGCCGTTTGCAGCACCTCGGGTGACCGCGTGCAGCCGAGCTTGCCGGCCAGCGCGGCTGCCTCGTCGGTGAGCCAAGCGGGAACGGCCGTCGCGCGATTGCGGACGGCCGCGAGTCGCCGCATGCCGACGACGGTCCGCGTGACGATTAAGACGGCGCCGGCGCACCAAATCGCCGCCACCCAAACCGGCAGCCCGGCCAATTGCGGCGCGCTGGCAATCGATGAGGACGCCTCGGGCGGCTGTGCGGCTTTACTGTTCGGTTGGGTTGCGTTGGCCACCGCTTGCCTCGGCACCGGAGCACCGGCTGACGCGGGAGCGAGGCTATCGCTTTGCAATCCATTCGGCCGCGGCCGCGCTTGACGCGCCAAAACGGACCGCGGGGAAAAATCGAAGTCGCGGACCTTGCGAGCGGCCGACGGCGAGTGAAACGCTGCCGGGTGACGATGTTTGGGCATTTTCGTAATGGCGTCCGACACGCCTGCAGGCAGAATCGCCCACGACACGAGCGGGGGAAACAAAAACGAAACCGTCACCAGCACCAGGCCCAAGGCGGTGGTGCGCCACAACAGGCGCCGCCAGCGCGGGTTGGCGCGCCACAGAGCGGCGTGCAACAACCGGGCGACAACCAACACGAGCGTTGTTTTCACCAGCAGCGAAAGCCATGCGAACTCGTCGACTTCCAACTCGGCCGCCCAACTTGGAATGCCGTTCATGGTCGTGCCCTCTTCTTTGTCTTGTCGGATTCCCGCGGATCTAGGTCGGCGAGCCGCGCCAGCCGCAGCAGCTCGTCGTGATCGAGCTTTTCAGAGCGGATGAGGTTCAACAGCAGGGCGTGCGTCGAGCCGTCGCAGTAAGTGTCGAGCAGTTCCCGCAACGTTTTTTGGAACGCGGATTGGCGCCGCGTGACGGCCTTATAAACGAAGGCTTTGCCGACCTTGCGCCGCGTGACGTGTCCCTTTTCGTGCAAGATCGTCAGGTACGAGCGCAGCGCGGGATTCTTGATCGGCCCGGGATAGAGATTTTGAATCTCGCCGGGCCTCATTTCGCCATGCTTCCACAGCAGCCGCATGACGTTTCGTTCGCCGGGAGTGAACAGCGGCATGGTCTTCGAGCCCTGCGGGGTTAATGTGCAGAATATACTGCACATAGCCCGGGCTGTCAAGCATCGGAGCCCAAGTGCAACTCCTTGGGCTGCTGGGTGACACTGCTGGCTTGTCCGGCTTGTCCAGCAGTGCAGAAGCACGGGTGGGCAAGCCACCCGTGGCACCCGAAACTAATGCGCGCTCTTCCACAGCATGACGATGGCACTGCCCTGCTCGGCGACGCGGTGGAAACCGGTGCGCTCGTAGAGCCGCACGGCCGGGTTGATCGCGCTGGCGCTCAAGGAGACGGCGGAGAATTCCCGGCCGGCGCGATCGAGGGTGGCCGCCAGCAGCCGGGTTCCGGTGCCCTGCGCCCGATGTCCGGGCCAGACGGCCAGCGACAGTTCCGGCGTGTTGTCGTCGACGTACCCGTAGCCCCGCTGGTCGTCAGACCACAATCGCAGCCAACACGCCCCCAACGGTTTGCCGGCGGGAGCAAGTTGGGCGGCAAAGCCCAGGTCGCCGTGCCGTCCCCAACCGGTCACGTAGCGCGCCACAGCCGGGTCGTCGATGATGCTCCGCGGCGGCGGCGACTCGCCGACGGGGACGTAAATGGCGTGATAAACCGCCTCCCACAGCAGGCCTTCATCGGCTCGGCTCAGCGGTCGGATTTGGATGGTGGGCTCGGTCATCGTGGTCGACAGCGGCGCGTGTCGCCGCCGATTCTACCATGATGACGCCACGGCACAGCGCCAACGCGCTCGTGGCCAGCGACGTGGCCACGAGCGGATCGTCCTCCCGCACGTCGACGGCCGAATTCCGCCACGAGCCGTCCGGCCCCTGCCGTTCCAGGAGCTCGTCGGCAATGGCCTCGGCCCAGCGGCATTTGTTCACGCCTTTTGTGGCCGTTTGGGCGTGTGGATCGGCCAGCAGCTCCGCCAGCGAGTGACAGTAGTAATAATAGACGGCCTGTCGAGCCGACTCGCGCGAGGCGGCGTACCGGCCCGGATGCGCCTGCGCCGAAAAGTTCTGCGCCAGCCACTGCCAGGCGGCAACCGCGCGCGGCTCGTCGTTGGGCATGCCGCACATCACCAAGGCCCGCAGGCCATCGACGGTCGCGCTGCCGTAGGAGGCGAATCGCTCGCGCCCCAGCCGGTCGGTTCCCACGCTGCCCGCCTTGTTGCGCACGGGATCGGACGGAATGAAAAAGAAGCCGCCGTCGTCGAAACTCCCGTCGCGCTGGTCCGGATCAAGGGCGAAGTTCTGACAGCGGCGCAGGAAACGCAGAGCTTTTTGCACTTCCGGCGCGTCGCCGGCGACCCCCGCGGCGCGCAACGCCGACAAGGCGAACGCGGTGGCTGACAGGTTCGGCTCGGCCAGCGGCGAAAGGGGCTGGCCCGACGACGGTTTTTGCGGCGGATCGCCGGCATATCCCCATCCGCCGTAGCACGCATCGTCCGGCTGCCAGCCCAAGGATTCGGTCAACTGCAGCCGGCGCAAATACGCCAGCCACGCGCCGCGAGCCGCTTCGACGTTCCGGCCCGAACGGTTTGCCAACGCGATCACGGCTCCGGCCGAGGCATACACCGGGTATGTCAGCGGCTGCTCTGGCGACTGCACGGTACCGTCTTTGTGAACCAACCCGGCCAGGTAGTCGGCGGCCTTGTCGATCGCGGTGGCGTTTTGATCGTGGCCGCGAATTGAAACGAGCGCCATCAAGACCAGCGGCGTCAGGGCATCGCCATGCCGGAAAGTTGCATAGACGTCCGATCGCCACGCCCCGTCGCTCGATTGGCCGGCGGCGAGGAACTTCGAAGCTCGCGACAGTCGAACGTCGATGCGTTCCAGACGCGCGTCGCTCGTGGGCGACGCCGGTGCGGCCACAACGCGGTTCGGCAAGCACCGCTCCCCGCAGGCGGCGGCCAGCGCGACTGTCGCCAGCGCGATCCACGCGGTTTTTGGCAGGCGTCGAATCATGTGCGTCGAGCTTTTATTTCCCGGCTTTAATCTGCGCCGCCAGCGGAACGGGGGCGCGGTCGGCCATGAGAGTCAACAGTGCGGCGGCCGTGCAGAACGTGCGGCCGGTGATGCAATGATTGCCCGACCAGCTCCCATCCTGATTCTGAATCCGCTCGACGTTGGCCGTGATCGACTTGTCCCATTGCCGCCACTCGGAACCGCCCTGGGCGACGAGCATTTCGCTGATGTTCATGTAGCTCAAGAGCTCCTCGCCGCCATTGTTGCCGAAGCCGGCCACGAACTGCTCGTCGTCCAGGCGGCGAACAACTGCGCCGACGGCCGCTTTCTGGGCATTCTTGACGTCGTCGATACGGCGCAAATCGGCCTGGGCCTGCTCCTTGTCCGCCGGCTTGGCGGTTTTGCTGGCCAGCGTGTTGCGAGCGACACGCTCCCGTTCGAGGTTCGTAAGGCCAAAATCATTGATGCGACTGGCGCCCGTGGCGGCGCTGTAGAGCATGACGCCGGCGTCGCTGGCGGCGGGCGCCGCGATTCCCGCTCGCGGCTCCGCCTTGAATTCGCCTGTTTTCCGGTCGAGCGCGGCCACGGACTGATCGAAGTCGCGGCGGAGCACTTCGTCCTTCACGGCGACTTGCTGTTGCGCGGCACGATTGAGAAACTTGCTGCACAATCCTTGCGACAGGACGGACGCCCAGCCGGTGTTGCCGGCGAACGTTCCATCCGCCTTTTGGTTCTTTTCGATCTTGCCCACGGTCTTTTCGAGCGCGGCCAGCGACTGCTTGCCCAAGCCGTTTGCGGGCAGTTTTCCTTTCAATTCCGACAGCACCAGCCCGGCCAGGAACGTGTCGACGTATTGCCCGATCTTTTGCTGCAATTGCGTATCGCGGACGTCGGTGACGTACAGCCCGTCGTCGTCCGACTTTTCAATCTGCCCGCAGATGAACTCGACGGCCCGGGCGACGTTGGCTGCGTAGGGGCCTTGCTGCGGCGTGTTGCCGGCCCGGATGAGTGCCAAGGTGGCCATGCAGGTGTTTCCCAAATCGGGTAGATCGACGACGCCCGCTCCCTCGACGCGCCCGCCCGCCTGCGTATTCTGCCGCCAACCACCCCCTTGTCCCCAACCGCCGCTTGCTTGCTGCTGGGAAACGAGGTACGCGAGCCCCTTGGTCGTCGATGGCGACAAGGCCTTGGGCACTGCTCGGGCGTGGATT
The DNA here is from genome assembly GCA_040877415.1 of Pirellulales bacterium. GTDB lineage: Bacteria > Planctomycetota > Planctomycetia > Pirellulales > PALSA-1355 > JBBDNV01. The sequence goes on along the minus strand of JBBDNV010000150.1, from coordinate 62,987 downwards.
TTCGCGGCCGAGTCGCCGGCGGCCTTTGGATTTTCGGCCTGAGATCTCGCCGGCGACAGCGAAATAGCGATCAGTGCCAAAAACCCCAGCAGCATGGCCCGTCGAACAGGATTGCGAGCGTACATGGCGATTCTCCTTGGTCCCCTTGTTTGCGAGTCGAAGCACCGGGCATCGGGTCCGACATCCCCCAGCGTCACGCTTCCTTGGACGACCCCGGCGGCGGAAAAGTTCCCGCCGGCGAAAACGCGACGCCGTTTTGTCCCACGAGGAATCCCGGACGCTTCGGCTGGCAAAAATGGGGGTGTTTGGCAAGACCCATGCGCGTCGGTCGCGGACTTGCGGCGCGCGGGCGGGGGGCGGAAAATAGTCGAGTCGCGCGGTGTGGTTCCCAAGCTCGATTTCTCGCGGCTCCGCGGATTTCCTCCGATGCGCAAACGTTTCTTGAAGATTGCGGCCGCCGCGGTTGCGGTGCTCGTTGTGCTGCTGGCCGGAGCGGGTTATTGGGCCCGCAGCCAACTGGCAGGCAGCCTGCCGCAGCTCGACGGCGAAGTGATCGCGACGGGAATTTCGCAGCCGGTCGCCGTCGAGCGCGACGCGTTGGGCATCCCGACGATTCGCGCCGGCAACCGGCTCGACCTGGCATTTGCCACCGGGTTTGTGCACGCGCAGGACCGCTTCTTCCAGATGGATCTGTTGCGGCGCAACTCGGCCGGCGAGCTGGCTGAGTTGGTCGGCCCGGCGGTGATCAGGGCCGACCGCAAAGTTCGCGTGCACCGCTTTCGCAAGGCTGCGCGGCGCTTGCTGGCCAGCGGAAACGAAGAGGACCGCAAGCTGCTCGAGGCCTATGCCAAAGGAGTCAACGCCGGACTGTCGTCGCTCGCGAAAAAGCCATTCGAGTATCTGCTGCTGGGGGCCGAACCCGCGCCGTGGAAGCCCGAGGATTCGGCGCTGGTGATGTTTTCGATGTATCTCGACCTGCAAGGCAACGACTTCCGCGACGAGGCGGCACTGGGTTTGCTGCACGATACGATGTCCCCGGCGATGTTCGACTTTTTAGCGCCCAAGGGCACCGAGTGGGATGCGCCGATAGTGGGCGAGGCCTTCCAGGTGCCGCCCATTCCCGGGCCGGAAGCGTTCGATACGCGCAAGTCCGCTCAAGTCGCCCGGCACCTGCTCGCGCCGACCGGCTCGCTCCCGCTTTTGGACCATTTTCAGCCCGGCAGCAACAACTGGGCCGTCTCGGGCAAGAAAACGGCCGACGGACGGGCGCTCGTGGCCGACGACATGCACCTGGGCATCCGCGTGCCGCACATCTGGTATCGGGCTTCATTCGTTTGGCCGTCCGAGACGGCGGAGAAAGCGGATGACCGGGGAAAGGAAGAACAGCGCGTCACGGGCGTTTCGCTGCCCGGCACGCCGGCCATCATCGTCGGTTCGAATGGCCACGTGGCTTGGGGTTTTACCAACAGCGAAGGCGACTGGGTCGACGTCGTGATCGTCGAAACGGACCCGGACGACGAAGATTCATATCTGACGCCCGACGGCCCGCGCCGGTTCGAGCGAACGAAGGAGGTGGTCAAGGTCAAAGACGGCCCGGACGAGATCGTCGAGATCAGTTCCACCATTTGGGGTCCGATCATGGCCCACGATCGCCGGAACCGGCCGCTGGCCATTCGCTGGGTGGCCCACGACCCCGACGGCGTGAACATGGGCCTGCTGCGGATGGAATCGGCCCGCACGCTGGAAGATGCGTTGCGGCTGGCGAATCTCAGCGGATCGCCGGCGCAGAACTTCGTCGTGGCCGACGACCGGGGCCGCATCGGCTGGACGATTCTGGGGCGCATTCCGCGCCGCGTCGGTTTTGACGGCCGGTTGCCTGTTTCCTGGGCCGACGGCACAAGGCGCTGGGACGGCTATCTCGAGCCCGAGGAGTATCCGCGCATCGTCGAGCCCGAAAGCGGCCGGATTTGGACCGCCAATGCCCGGGTCGCCAGCGGCCGGTTTCTCGAGTTGATCGGCGACGGCGGCTACGACCTCGGCGCGCGGCAGCAGCAGATTCGCGACGACTTATTGGCCACCGAAAACGCGACCGAAGCCGACATGCTGCGGATTCAGCTCGACGACCGGGCCGTGTTTCTCGAGCGCTGGCAACGGCTGCTTTTGGAAACGCTCACCAGCGACGCCGTGGCCGCCGATCCGCGCCGCGGCAAGCTGCGCCGATACGTCGAGAACTGGGGCGGCCGGGCCTCGGTCGATTCGGTGGGCTTTCGCGCGGTGCGCGCGTTCCGCCACAGGCTGTTTGCGCAGCTTTGCGACGTGCTGGGAAATCCGTGCAAACAGCTCGACAAAGACTTTTCGCTGGGCCGGTACGAGCGCGTGGAGGGAGCCGTTTGGCGGTTGGTTTCGGAAAAGCCCGCGCACTTGATCGATCCGCGATTTAAGGACTGGAACGCGCTCGTGCTGGCGGCGGCCGACGGCGTGATTGCCGAGACCGCGCAGGACGGGGCCCGGATGGCCGACTATACCTGGGGCCGGCAAAACACCACGAAGATTCAGCACCCGCTGAGTCTCGCCGTGCCGATGCTCTCGCGGTGGCTCGACATGGCGCCCGAGCCTTTGCCGGGCGACTGGGACAACATGCCGCACATTCAGGCGCCCGAGCGCGGCGCGTCGCAACGGATGGCGGTCTCGCCGGGGCACGAGTCGGAGGGCTACATGCACATGCCCTGCGGCCAGTCGGGCCACCCGTTGTCTGGTCACTATCGCGACTCGCACGACGCCTGGGCCGAAGGCAAAGCCACGCCGTTTTTGCCCGGGGAAACGGTACACACGCTGGTGCTCAAGCCGGCGGCGGCAGGCGGCGGCTAGTGGTCAGACAGTAAGTAGGTCAGGGCTGGCCCTGACGTTGAGCCGCTGGATGAGGCTATGAATGTCAGGGCGAGCCCTGACCTACCCTCCGGGTGGTTTTTCTCGAATGGCAAAATCAGGCCATTGGCCTCGAAACGGGGGGCGAGTTTTTCATAGCTATACTGCGTGCGCGGGAAGAAAGGCCGCTCGGGCTCGGAAGCGACGGTGCGCGTTGGTTTTAGATTAATTCGCGACGCGCAATTTCGACGCACCCCCCGATGTGAAGTATTCGGCGCGTGTGTGCACCGCTCCCAAGCTACCAAAGACCAATTTTCGCAAACCGCGTCAAGCGACGTTTTCGGCCACCCGGCGGGGGGCGGACCGGCAATCGTTCGCGGCAGGCGGGTGCGACATACTAACCCGACGCGCGAGTTCTGATGTTGCGCTTTTGTTGTCGAGTGTCAATAAACGCCGCGAAAACGTATTGCTTGCATCATCGTGGAGTGTCCAAAAACGCCGTGTTTTCGATGCTAGCGCAACATCAAAGCGCGCGAGCGAGGGTTCTTTGGTGCGTGAGGACGACGACGAGCCCTCGCTGGCGCTTCGGGGAATACGTGCAATCATTCTGAGTGAGAAGCCGCTATAATGGCGGTCGCATCCCTCCCAACCGATTGGTGCGATCATGCTCAACGAAGACAACGCCGAGTACTTCAAATACACCGGGCCAGCACGATTGGACAAAGCAATCCATACGCTCGCCGGAATGCTTCAGGGAATCACGGCTGACGGCGAGGTCACGCCGGACGAGCTGCGCGTGTTGAGTGGGTGGGTCTATCGGCATCGCGAGTTCATCAATCGCCACCCGTTTAGCGAGATCATTCCGGTACTTTGGAAGGCCCTCGAAGATCGACACTTATCCCAAGAGGAACAAGACGATTTGATCTGGCTTTGTCAGCGACTGTCGGCCGAACAAGGGTACTACGATGTTGTCACCGCAGATATGCAACAGCTACATGGAATCATGGCGGGCATATCGTTCGATGGTCGACTTACCGAGGCGGAGCTGCAGGGTGTTCGAGGTTGGACGGAGGATCATGAGCACTTGAAGACGCTTTGGCCTTACGATGAGTTTGATGCTCTGATTATCGCGGTTCTTGCCGACGGGAAAATCGACCCGGCTGAACACAAGGAACTCTTGTCGTTCTTTTCAGACTTCGCGAGGACGACCGGCCACCAGTCCGTTTCTCTGAAGTCCGAGGAGCTTACGACTGTCCGCGGTATCTATGCCGTCGATCCTCGGATTGAATTCCCGGAGCGACTTTTCTGCTTCACGGGCAAGTCGGAACGGGCGAACAGGGCTGAGCTTGCCGAGTTGATCGTCAGTAAGGGAGGAGACTTCAACGATCGCGTCGTGCTGGATACGGACTACTTGATCGTGGGCGCGGACGGCAATCCATGTTGGGCGTATGCGTGCTACGGGAGGAAGATTGAAGAGGCAGTAGCTCTCCGTAAGAATGGGCATCCGCTTCTGATCGTCCACGAGTATGATTTCTGGGATTTCGTTTAGTTGCTGCTCCGCAAGACTCCACCCACCACGAAGCTGGCCGCCTTATCCAAATGCTCGGCCCTCACCTCATCACTCGCCGCAATATCAGCAACAGTCCGCGCGACCTTCGCAAGTCGATCCATTGATCTCGTTGAGAGTGTGTGCTTGTCGATAAGCGACTTGTAGTGGTTGAATCCATCTTTTGAGAAGCAGCAGAAGTCTCTTACATGCCCGCCAGGGATTGCCGCGTTGAATGGTATGTCGGTCTCTTTAAAGCGTTGGCGCTGTCGACTCCGCGCGGCTTCGACGCTGGCTCTGATTCGCGGGCTCTGCTCAGCGGTCACGTCGGCAAACCGTTCGTCCGTCGTGAGCCTCGGCAATTCAACCTGTAAATCGATCCGGTCCAATAGAGGTCCACTCAGTTTCTTCTGGTATTTTGTCACGTCGCCTTCCTTGCAGGTACATTCGTCCGAACCAAAAAACCCGCAAGGGCACGGATTCATCGCGGCCACCAGCGTGAATCGACACGGATAGCTGAGAGTCGCACCCACCCTGGAGATCACAATCTCCCCGGTTTCGAGAGGTTGCCGAAGTGTCTCCAAGGTCGCTCGACTGAATTCCGCAATCTCGTCAAGGAATAGAATGCCCAGGTGAGCCAGCGTAATCTCCCCAGGACGAGGAATCTCGCTACCGCCACCCACGAGTGCCTGCTTCGAAGCAGTGTGATGAACGGCACGAAAAGGACGCCGCGTAACAGCCTCACCGTCCTTCGTGAGTGCGCCGTACGCCGAATAAATCTTCGTCAGTTCAACTTTGTCGGCGTTGGTTAACAGCGGCATGATTCCCGGCAGCGCGCTTGCGAGCAGGGACTTGCCCTCGCCAGGTGGCCCGATGAGCAGCAAGTTATGACCGCCGGCCGCGGCAATGACGGCGGCCTCCTTTGCTTCTTCTTGCCCTTTGATTGCTCCAAAATCGAGTGCTTTAGGAATGACGGATTCAAAGCGAATTTCTTGCCGCAACGCGTCTTCCAAGATGCGCTTGCCCTGAAAGAACTCCACCACTTCTTGCAAAGTCGAAACAGCGCAAACTTTGCATCCTTCGTGGCCCGGCTTCGCGAGGATTAAGGCGCACTCTTTCTCATTCCCTGCGGGCACGATTAGTGATTGTCCGGGCTTCGCGACAAATGCAATCGACAAAGCTCCTGGCACCCGCCGGATCTCTCCATGCAGTCCCACTTCTCCCATCAAGACAAAGTCGCCCTCGATGTGTTCGGGCAGATCAGGTAGCTCTCCGGCCGCCTGAAGCATAATTACCGCCATCGGGAGATCGAGCCACGAACCCTCCTTCAATACGCTCGCGGGCGCCAGATTGATTTGGATAGTGACTTCGGGGTCAGGGATGCCGAGTTTTGCAAACGCGCCAGCGATTCGAGTCGTCGCCTCATTTACTGTTGTGCCGGCCATCCCCGAAACGTTTGTCACGTGTGTCCATGGGAATGGCTTTGGCAAAACTTCCATAGCACGAGCCTGCAACTCGATGACGTAACCATCCAATCCGAACAGGATGCCTCCGTTCAACGAATGGTCGCGCTTTAACAGGCTCTTCAGGAACTCGGTTCGCTTCGGGGAACGCACTATTTTGGCCATCGGAAATACCTACCGTAGGTGGGGGACAGTGATGTAGCATATCGTCCCCGATGGGAAAATCAATTCATGCCGAGCGGGATGCCGCCGCATAGCGGCGCGGACAATGTGGAGTTCGTCTCTGGGACAGACATCCTGTGCCGCCTGCGCGGCTTCGTGGCGAATTGCGGGACGCGAATCGGCAGGCTGCACGCCTGCCGCTACATGCCTGGGCCGCGGCGCGGCCGACGGATGGTCATTCCGTTGAGGGTTGAATTGGTTGTCGAGTCGACGGTTTTCAGGGGCGCTCGCGGCGTTGTCCCTGCCTGTTGCAGGTTGGGCCTTGGGCCCATCAGATCGGGCCAGCAAACAGTCCCGCCCGTTGCACGCGGCGCACTAATCCGCCGCGCAAGCGAGGGTTATTCGGTGAACAATGGTCGACGGCGACTAATACGCTGCCGGCGCGATATAATGCTCCGAATGCTCGTGCCGCCTGGCGACTCGCGCGAATCGAGAGGGAGAGCCATCATGAAACGAGGCGTTCAAGCGGCGTTGCTACTCGTTGCGTTGGCCACTTCTGCCCGGGCGGAGAAGCTGGTGGAGCTGAGCGGGCGGGTGGTCGATGAACAGGGGCAGCCGGTGGCGGGGGCAGACGTGTCGTTTTTCTGGAGAGCGAACGGGCCGTTCTGGGACAAGGACGGAAAGCCAGTCGATCTCAACGACGAATCGACGCGCAACGACTATTGGGGTCCTCGGCATCTGGGCGAAATGGCACCCGGTGTTCTGGACGTGGCCAAGACAGACGCGGATGGGCAATTCGAGCTCAAGGTCGGTGACGCCTATCATACGCTGGTGGCCATGGACGCGGCCCGGGTGCGCGGCGGGCTGGGCGTGGTGTCGAAGAGCGACCCGCGGGCACCGATCGAGATTCGGCTCGAACCGCTGGTGCGCGTGCGGGGATCGATCGAAGGCCCGGAAAAGGGCGTTCGGCCGCGTTGGACGCACGTCTCGATGCACGTGCCAATAGACCCTGCGCGACCGCTGGACGTGACCCGGCTGGTTGGCTGCGGTTCCAGCGAGGCACGGTTTGTGATGTCGTTGCCCCCCGGCCGTTATTCGATTGAGGCCCAGAACGAAGATGGCACCTCGCTGCTCTACGGCCAGCCGCTTTTGATCAGCGGCGAAGAGCCGGAAGTGGACCTGGGCGTGCTCGTGCTTCCGCCGGCCGATTCGGTGGTTGCGAAGCGGAAGGCGTCACAAGCGCGAGGCACCTGGGGCGACTACAGAAAGCACTACGGCCAAAAACCCCCGGCGTGGTACGTTAGCGACGCGCGCGGAGTGAGCAAGGAGGTGCAAAGCTCGGATTTCAAGGGCAAATGGGTGCTCGTCTACCTGTGGGGCCTAAGCTGCACGCCTTGCTTGAAACACACGATTCCGGAGCTGATGAAGTTTTACGAAGAGCACCAGAGCCAGCGCGACCGGTTCGAGATTCTTTCGATCTGCATCGATCCCGACGGTGAACTTAAATCGCTGGCCGACATGGATCGACAACTACGGCCGATCGTCAAAAACGTCTGGGGCGGCAAGACGATTCCGTTTCCGATCCTGCTCGACAGCTCGTTTCGGACCTGGGAGAGTTTTGGTTTGAATGGGCTGGGCACCGAACTGTTGATCGACCCGGACGGGAAGCTGGTGGAAGGGGAATTGTCGGTGCTGTCGGAAAAGCTGAAGCGGTGAGCTGAAGCGGTGAAATGTCGACAACCAGTTTGTGTGCCCGAGCCGACGTCGCTTGTACTGGCGGCACCTGTGCTCAGTGAGCCTATGCTAACCCTCAAGGCTGCTTGAGACCGACCCAATGCCAGAGAGCCTTTCGCGTTTTATCGACCATGCGCGGCAGAAAGGGATGGACCACGCGACCATTTTTCTGCTCTTGCGGTCCGCCGGCTGGAAGGAACAGGAAATCGCGGAAACCTTCGCCGCGGGGGAGCTGGCGATGCCGATTCCCCAGCGAGCGGGCATGGGCTCGGCCCGGGACGCCTTCTTTCACCTGCTGGCGTTCACGGCCCTTTATGCCTGGGCCATCAGCCTGATCTTTCTGTTCTTTACGTACATTGAGTTCGCGTTTCCCGATCCGGTGACGCGGGCTTCGAGTTATACCATCGACGCGGCCCTGTCGGGCATGCGGGCGTCGCTGGCGACGCTCGTGGTTTCCTACCCGCTGTTTTTGCTGGTGTGGTGGTTTCTGTTGCGTGAAATCCGCACGTCTCCCGAAAAGGCACAAAGCGGCGTGCGGCGCTGGCTGTCGTTTTTGTCGTTGTTCGTCGGTGCCGTGACGATCATGGGCAACGTGATCACCGTCGTGTTTTACCTCGTCGAGGGGGACCTGACCGTTCGCTTTCTGCTCAAGGTTGGCGTGTTGTTCGTCATCACCGGGGCGATTTTCATCTACCTGGCCCTGACGCTGCGTTCGGAAGCGGAGGCCGGGAAATGACTCCGCGCATCCATGCCGCCTTTGCCGTCGTCGCGTCGATCGTCGTGGCTTTTGCCGTCGCGTGGGGGTTTGTACTGGTTGGCTCGCCGGCCACGCGGCGGCTCGAGCGATTCGACGAGCAACGGCTGGCGGATCTGCGAACTATCGCGCGCGAGATTCAGGGGATGGTCGAGGACCCGAACGAGAAGGGAACGCTCAAGGGAGCGCTCCCCAAGACGCTCGCAGAGGCGGCCGCGAAGGCGCGCAACGAACGAGTCCATTTGCGCGACCCGGAAACGGGCGAGCCGTACGCTTATACCGTCACGAACGAAACGACTATTGAGCTGTGCGCGACGTTCGCGCGGCCGCGCGATTCGGATTGGGACGTGTTTTGGAACCATTCCGCCGGCAGGCATTGTTTCACGATCAACGTTCTCGATCCGCCGCCGTATTGAAAAGGGCCCGAACGGGACGGGCAAGCGCGACAACACTTGCCCGATCGCGGGTGGGGTCTCTAAACTGGACTTTGGCACTCCCGATTGCCGGATCTCGAACTTTGTTTCGTGGCGCGCAAGCGGCCCCTCACGCGGAGCACTCGATGACGCCTGTCCGTTTTCGCTGTCCCCATTGCGCCGGCACGTTCGACGTCGAAGCGGCGCCGAAGCAGCAGCAGGTCAATTGCGCGCATTGCCGCGGGCTGGTGACAATTCCGGCGTCGGCGCCGGTCGCGGCGGTGCCGAAGGCCGCGCCGACCGTCGCGCCGCCGAACATCAACGTCGGCCGCAGCGCCGTCAAGCTGGCCAGACATTCGCCCTCGATCGAGGAGATCGAGCCCGATTCACCGCTGGCGCCGGAGCGCCCCACCGCGGTGCCGACCATCCCGCTGCTTTCCACGCCCATCGACAACCTGTCGATTCACGAGATTCTCGGTCAGGGCCGCGCGCACAAGGTGAGCGACATCCACGTCGCGCCCGGCTCGCCGGTGATGTTTCGCATTGCCCGCAAGCTGGTGCCGGCCACCGCCAAGGCGCTGACGTCGAAACAGAGCGAAAGGCTCTCGCTCGAGTTGCTCAACGAGCACCAGCTCGCGCAGTTCCGCCGGGACCTGGACTTCGACTACATGGCCATCGACGACTACGGCCGGTACCGCGTGAACGTGGCCTATTTCGACGGCGACGTGGGCACGGTGATCCGCATTCTGGCCCAGCGGCCCAAAACGCTGGCCGAATTGAAGCTGCCCGACGTCGTGCGCGACCTGGCCGCCGCGACCAAGGGGCTCGTGCTGTTGACCGGCAGCGCCAGCCAGGGCAAGACCACGACCATGACCGCCATCATCGACGAAATCAATTCCACGCAGTCGCGACACATCATCACGATCGAAGATCCGATCGAATACCTGCACACCAACAAGAAAGGCCTGGTGCGGCAGCGGCAGATCGGACGCGACACGAACGATTTTCACAGCGGACTGCGGGCCGCGCTGCGGCAGAATCCCGACGTCATCGCCATCGGCGAAATGCGCGATTTCGAGACGATCAAGATCGCGCTAACCGCCGCCGAAACCGGCTGCCTCGTGCTGTCGACTTTGCACATCATGTCAATCGACAAGATCATCGAGCGGCTGTTGAGCTTCGTGCCCACCGAAGACGAAGGGCACATTCGCTACGTGCTGGCCGACACGCTGGTGGGAATCATCCACCAGGAGCTCGTGCCGGCCCGCGACGGCGGAAAACGGGTCGCCGCCGAAATCCTGGTCGTCAACCAGGCCACCAAGCACATCATTCGCAACCGGGGCACGTTCTTTCTGCGGAACGTCATCACGACGGGCCGGAAATTCGGCATGGTCGCGATGCAAACCTCGCTCCAGAATCTGGTGGACGAGGGCGCGATCGCGCCGGAAACGATGGCCGATGTGATGGTCAATTACCGCTAACGACCGACGCACGCACAGAATCTCGCGCGTGATGTATCTACACGCGGGGCGACCTGTCCGTACGTTTTCGGCTTTTCGGCGGCAAATCGGCTTCGATCGCCTTTTGACCTGGCCGGCTAAGAAATAATTCACTATCAGTTCCGTGAATGTAGTTGAACAGCGTTCGTCGAGTGATTACTATACTTGACATTCATAAATTGGGTTAATTAAGTGTTTTGAAAAGAATAGGCGATTTCCGTTAGGTCCGGATTTAGGCTCCGCCATGCTGAGTCAAACGAATTCGCGCAAACGATGGGAAGCCCATCGGCCACGCAGGCAACCAGGTCGCCCCTTGCGGCTGCACGTCGAGCCGTTGGAGGACCGCCGCATGCTGTCGGCCGACGCCGTGCTCGATTGGAACGCGGTTTCCCTCGACGCGATCAAAAACGACTACGACGTGGGAGGGCACCCGGACCAGGGCGGTCCCGGGCGCAGCGCGCGGGCCTTGGCGATCGTGCACGTGGCGATGCACGACGCGGTGATGGCGATTGACGGCGAGTACATGCCCCTTGTGTTCCGGTTTCCCGCGGTGGCTGGCACGTCCCTTGATGCGGCCGTGTCACAAGCCGCCCACGACACGTTGGCGGCATTGTTCCCGCAGCAAAGGTCGATGTTCGACGCGGCGCTCGCGACGTCGCTTTTGGGCATTCCCGCGCGGTCCGGCAACTTGGGCGTCCAGTTGGGCAGCTTCGTGGCGCGAGTCGTCCTGGCCGCCCGGGCCAACGATGGGGCCGACGGGCCGATGGACTACACGCCTGGCACGCAGCCTGGCGACTACCGTCCCGATCCGTTGCACCCCGATCAGATGGTTATTGGCCCGGACTGGAATTTGGTGGACGGATTTGTGATTCGAAGCGGCACGCAGTTTCCGGCTCCGCCGCCGCCGGCGTTAACCAGCCAGGCCTACACCGACAATTTCAACCAGGTAAAGACGCTGGGCGCCGACGGGATAAACAGCCCCACGACGCGGACCGCCGAACAGACCGAGATCGGCATCTACTGGGCCTACGACGGCACGGCCGACATCGGCACCCCGCCGCGGCTTTATAACCAGATGGCGCGCGTCATCGCCGAGCAGCAACACAACACCGAAGTGGAAAACGCCCGGCTGTTCGCCCTCGTCAACGTGGCGATGCACGACGTGGGGGTGGTGTTGTGGACCACCAAGTACGAGGAGAATTTCTGGCGGCCGATCACCGGCATCCGCGAATCGGACCCCGGCACGGGGCCCAGCGGCCTGGGCGACGGCAACCCCAACACGATCGGCGATCCAGATTGGACGCCGCTGGGATCGCCGGCCTCCAACGGCAGCGGCACGAATTTTACGCCCGCTTTTCCGGCCTACACGTCGGGCCACGCGGGCTTTGGCGCGTCGGTTTTCCGCACGATTCGGAATTTCTACGGCACGGACAATATCGCCTTTACGTTCACCTCCGACGAATTGAACGGCGTCACGCTCGACGCTGGCGGCAGCGTGCGGCCGTTGGCACCCCGATCGTTCTCGACCCTGAGCCAGGCCGCCCGGGAAAACGCCAACAGCCGCGTGTATCTGGGAGTCCATTGGCAATTTGACGTCGACCTGGGGATGATCCAGGGCACGCGAATGGCCGACTACGTATTCACGCATTTCGCCAGGCACAACTTGACGTTCCAGGTGTTGCACCGCATTGGGCACTTGTTGCATTCGCTTGGGCCGAGTGGCCGCAACCTGGTCGAGCCGGCGCTAGAGTCGATCGATCAGGCGTTGGCCACGACCGACTTCCACCCGAATGCCGGACCGGATCCGCTCGCCAGTGCGCTGTCCAACGTGCATAACCTGCTGCCAAGCTTGGCGGCCAGTGTCTCGCGAGCCACTGCCGGCAGACCGTCGGATTCGTTGGATTTCGTGAATACGCCTCTCTCCGACAGCTTCGTGCTTCCGTCGACGGCTAAGCCGCGGGCCGGGCTGGCAGCGTGTTGAAAAATTGGGACAGGCACCTCGCGATCACCTTTTATTCTCGGGACATACCGTAAACGGCTCGGAGCCAGTCCCATTTTTAAACGGCCAGCTAGACGTTACGCTTTAGGTTTGCGGCGATGCGATGATTCCCGAGGCGGGATCGGTGATGTGCTCGTCGTGCCAAACGCCGCCGGGCCGGCGCGGCCGAGTGCGAAAAGAATAGCGGCGGCCGGACTCGAACCGGCGACACGCGGCTTATGAAGCCGCTGCTCTAACCAACTGAGCTACGCCGCCAAACGCCGAACGGGCGCGCCGCGACACACCTGTTCGCGAGGTGCATCAAGAAGTCTACCACGTGCCAGCCCGCCGGCAAGATCGGCAAACGCCGGCGGGAACGGCGTTGGCGCGCGTCGCACTTCCGCGCGCTGCGCGCGATAGATGACTCAACGTTGCGGGCGCCGCCGCGCTTCGGCCGTTTTTCCGGGGGCCTTAGCGTTTCCGCCGCCGGCCGTAGACGGCGAGCAAAACGAGGCCGAGAGCGGCCAGCGCGAGGGTGGAGGGTTCGGGGATGATGGCAAGTCCCTCGAAATCGTCGATGGCATTTCCAGCTAAGGTAACTTGCGCCTGAAACGCGGCCTGCCCTGTACCCGTGTTGAGCGTGTAAATCCCGCCGCTGCTTGTCAGGGCATAGAGTACATCAGAGGGATCAAATGCGAGGCCGCTCTGCAGGAAGACGTCGCCCAGGCCAAGACCGCCAACAACAGTCAAGTCGCCATTGGCGAGATTCACGGCGTACAGGGAATCGGTGAATATCCAGTCGGCGGAAAAAGCACGTCCGTTAGAGTCAATGGCGAGCCCGTCGCCAAAGATCGTATCGGAGCCGACCAAATTTGCCGCGCCATTTGCGATGTTGATCTCATACAGACTTGAACTACCTGCATCGCTGTTAAGGTTGTACATCTTGTTTTGTGTCTCGTCGAAGTCGAGCCCGGCGTCGATACCGTTTCTAGCGCCGGTCGCGCCAACCAGCACACCCGGCGGCGAAGTTATGTTCCAAAACTCAGCCACGAAGCCGCCAATCGCGTACAGTCGACTGCCAGCGAAGGCCAACCCTTCGGCGTCTGAAAAATTGAGCAACCCCAGATCCGTCGCGACCCCGGTGCCCAAGTCAATCGAGTACAGGTGCTGGTCGGCATTCGACCTTACGGAATAACCAGTGGGACCCGCGAGAACCGGTGCCACACCCACGATGACCAGCAGCATGCCAAAACAAGAAAAGGATCTCATCATTAGCCTCCACGGTTAGAAATTGAGGATCGAATCAACGGGACTCAACCAACCAAAAAAGGTGCCCCAGGCTTTGTTTGAGAACGGATCTCTCGTGCAACCGCAGCTTGCGGCGATGCGAGTTGCACCAGCCATTTGTGAACGTTAACGACACCTAAACGGCCGAGCGGCCGCAACGCCGCCAAGAGCGCCGAGCAGCATCAGCACCAGCGTGCTGGGCTCGGGAACCTGGGTCGTTGTCAGGTCAAAATTGTCGATGGCCAGGCCGTGGTCGTTGCCGGTGTCGTTGTTTTCGATCCAGCGGAGCCACAAGGTATCGCCGTCGATCCATGCCAGGCTGGAAATGGTGCCACCTAAACCCGTGGCGCGGTTGGCGGCCGCGTTGCCGTCGAGGGCCCCCGCCGTTGCACCAACGGTCGGCGACATGAAGTCGAAACTACCGCCGGGCGTGTTCCAGGTCGAGACCGCCCCGAACGAACTGCCGAAACCGTATTCGAGCACCGTCGTTTGCGCGCTCGTATTGCCGCCGTTTCGCCACTGCTCGCCGTCGTACGAGACGGTGAACGAGTCGATCGCCAGCCCGGTGTCATTCGTAAACGCCGCGGCAACCCATCCGGCCACGGTAGCAGTCGCCGGGCTGCCGAAATAGGCGCTGCCCGAGCCCACGCCGCCCAGGGCGCGCTCGCCGCTGCCGGCGCTGCCGAAGCTGTAGAACGATCCGGTGTTGTTACTGCCGGTGCCCACTTCGATCGTCGGAACGGCGGTACCTGGAACGGGCTGTCGGAACAGAGACCACCCCGGCAACGTCGAGTCGTTGGTCCAGGCCGGGCTCGTGCCGCTGTTGGGCAAAGAGTCGAAGTCTTGAGAATAGGGCGCACCGGTAAGCAACACGGCGGCGCCGCACACGGATGCCATCGAGAAGGTGCTCACGACGACGAGGGCGCCTATTCCCAGCGATTTTGGGATGGAAATCGACCGGCGCGGCTTGGAACGGCGAATGGCAAGCGCTCGAAAGGTATCGGTGCTCATGAGCGATAATCCTTGGTTGGAGTATGGGAGGAGAATCGTCGGCTAATGACGCTTGAAGCCGATCGGTCAGACCGATCGGGCAGCATCGCGCAAGACCGGTCCGACGGCTGCACGAAAGCTGGGCATTAGCGGGCCTCCATCGCCTCGAAAGAGTTATCGCAGATCGATTGCTTGTCAGATTGAAATTCACGCCGGCGGCAGACGCTCGAGTCTGGCTTCGGCATGGCGACAACGAAACGTTTTCTTCCCGCACGCACGCAACAGGAGAGTCCCCGCCTGCTTCCGCGGGCGGGGCTCTCGGACAGTCAACTCGTCGTTGCCCGTCAGGCTGCAAACTTCCGGCGGTACGCAACCGCCGCGAGCGTTAGCAGGCCCAGCACGGCCAACACGACACTCGAGGGTTCCGGAACAAGGATGCCGACCTCCCAAATGTTCGAAAACGGAGTGGGGCCGGTCGTAAAGTCCACTTCAGTGATATACAGGCTGAAGCCGCTGGCCAATGGGCCGCCGGGCGCAAACGTCGAGGGGCCAAAGTCGACATCGCGGACGTTGTCCAGCCCGATAATCGCCGGCGACGCGCCCGCCCCGAACTGGTCAACCCGGATGAGACTCTGCATACCCGCCGGCAAACCCCACCCGGTGAAGATATTCCCATCGACGGGGCTAACCGCGCCGCGAACGCCACCGATCGCCAGAAACGGGAGCAGGCCGGGAACCGCGTCCAGATCGATCAACAGCGCCACCGCGCCCGCGCCTCCCGAGACGTCGAACATCTCGTGCGAGCCATCGCCGAGAAAGATGGTCCTGCCATCGAGCGTGACAACGTGATCATCGCCCGGAACGCCGACGCCGCCCGGAGGCGCGACCGAAGATAAGATCCCCGGTAGCTCCGGACCGCCGGCTGGCACCGGGTAAATGCCGGCTGGCAGCGGTGGTGCCGTGAAGGCCCCGGCAACCCCGTCGGTGGAAAGTGCGGCCGTCATGCCGCCTGCTCCGTACGTCAGGCCCGAGGTGGTTGGTTTGGCGGAGAGCCCAGCGTAGACCGCGGGCGGGGCAAACCCCAAAGGATCGAGCTCATAGATCGCCGGAAGGCCGCTTCCCGGACCTCCGCCGGGCGCGACGCCGGTCGCGGCAACGCCTAAGAGACCGCTCGCCGGGTTACTCGTGAGATCATATCCTCGGGCATTGAGGGACAATGCCGCGGGGAGTCCCACAAACAGATTCGTCCCCGGACCCGCCGATTCATTCAATTGGAGGACGGTTGAATCGGCCCCGGTACCGCCATCGCTGGAGAGCGTGTAGACCGATCCGGGTCCTAAGACCTCGAGGCCGCCAATGGACAAACCGCCGTTTGTCACAAAATTGAGCGTTGGCGTCGCAAACCCTCCGGCAGGAATCGGCCCGCCGCTGTCGTACAAGATCGGCGCAGCCAGGAGAGGATCTACCGAGGCGACGGTCATGATCGCGGCATGTGCTTGAGAGCACATAAGAGACGCCGCGAAAGAGAGACAAAGAATGATTTTCGTATTCATTAGACTTCCTCTCGATGATGGAAATGACTTTGGTGTTCAAGGGATCGGTATACACAACAGCACTCTTCAGGCGTCCGTAACAGACAAGCACGGCGCGAGCGTTGGCACCGATTCGCCGTTCTGAAAGACGCGGAACCGGGCAGGGGCGAAAATCGCGACGCAAGTCGCTCAATTCGCGAGCCGCCAACGCGGAGAATGCGCGGCGTGGTCGCCGCGCTATAGACAACCGTTAGAAAGTTGACTGCATTAGCGTATCGCCGTTGGCTCCACTGTCCCGAATGGCCCGTCGAGATCGATGGTCATCGACGGGCCCGAGCACTGGGCGGTTATCTTAGTCAAGAATCGAGGCACCGTCAAACGAAAAGACGAGATTTCCAGTCCCAATCCGATCACCCGATGGCCGGACTTGTTTCCGGCGGCCGAAAAGCCGCGACCTGGACCCCCGTACGAGGACCTGCTGGGAGAGTATTGGCCGCCGGAGCGGCGCATGGTCGAGGCGCGCTACGCGACGATTGCGTTTCCGTTTCGCGAATTGCCGGCCCCCCGGTTCGCCATGACGGCCCAGTGGAATCTGGACGATCTGGTGGGTTATCTTGGAAGGTGGTCGAGCGTGCAGAAGTACATCGAGCGGCACGCCGCCGACCCGCTGTCTCAGGTGCGCGCCGACCTGGCCGCCGCCTGGGGCTTGCCCGAAATGGTTCGCCGGGTCACCTGGCCGCTATTGCTGCGCGTGGGCCTCGTCGATGAGGCTGAGCGAAGGACCAACTGACAACAAGCAGGCATCCGATGGATCCGATGGAAACGATCGGCGATACGCTCCAGCGCGCGTGGCAGTTGCACGATGGGGGAAGCTATGCTCAAGCGGAGACCCTCTACCGGCAGATTCTGAACGTCCAGCCCGAGCACAACTTCGCCCTGTTTCTGCTGGGCCGCCTGGAATTGGATGTCGGCCGCCATGCTTCGGCCGTCGAGCATTTGTCGGCCGCCGTCAAGGGCGACGCGTCGCAGGCGGTTTACCTCGCCACGCTGGCGCGGGCCCATCAAGCACTCGGCCGCCATCGTGAGGCCGCGGCCGGTTATCGAGCGGCGCTCGAGTTGGAACCTGACGCCACGGACTATTACGTGAACCTGGGCAAGGTCTTGTTGCAGTGCGGTGAAGCCGCCGAGGCGATCGCCTGTTACGAGAAAGCGGTCGAGCGCGATCCGGCATTGGCCGTCGCTTACAACGGCCTGGGAGCCGCGCTGGAACAACAAGGACGCGTCGAAGAGGCCATCGGCCACTATCGCAGGGCCATCTCGCTGAGACCAAATAGCGCTTCTGCGCATTACAATTTGGGGACCGCGATGCTGAAGCAGGGTCGACCCGCGGAAGCCCTTCAAGACCTGACCACCGCCGTGCAGTTGCAGCCCAAGGGGGACGCGGCTCAATCCAACCTGGCCGCCGCGTACCACCTCCTCGGCAGGGAGGACGAAGCCCGGGAAACCATCGATCGGGCAATCGAGCTGGCGCCCGACGAGCCCGATCATCATTGCAGCCTGGCGACGGTATTGCGGTATCAGGGCCGGCCGCACGACGCACTTGCGAGCTACGAGCGGGCCTTGGCCTTGAATCCCGACCAGGCGGAGGCCGCGTTCGGCCGCGCGCTGGTATTGTTGAGCCTGGGCCGGTATGCCGAAGCCTGGCCGGGTTTCGAATCCCGCCTCGCGTCCGGTCCCGGCAAGGTTAAACTCGGCGAACCGCGCTGGGACGGCTCGCCGCTAGCGAATCGAACCCTCTTGATCGACGCCGAGAAGGAACCGCGCGACACCATCCAGTTCATTCGCCTGGTGAAGCTGGCCCAGCGGCGCGGCGGCAACGTCGTTGTGGCCGTTGACCCAACGTTCTTGACCCTCTTGGGCGAATCGGGCTTTGGGGATCTCGTCTCGCGCGACGAGCCGCTCCCGAAGTTCGAGGTCCAAGCTCCGCTCTTGAGCTTGCCCGGCATCCTTGGACTGGAATTGGACACGATTCCGCGCGAGGTGCCGTACCTGGACGTCGACCCCGGGCGAGTCGGGAAGTGGCGTGATGCGCTGGCGCCTTATCGAGGGTTGAAAGTCGGCATCGCCTGGCAAGGCGCCAGGGCGCAGCAGCTTGACGATCGGCGCTCGATTCCGCTGGACTCGTTTGCACGGCTTTCGAAAGTTGCCGGCGTTGATTTGATCAGCCTCGAACACGAAGAGGGCGACCGGCCGCCAGCGCCCTTTGAGATCGCCTTTTTCGATGAATTGCAGAGCGGCGGTCAAGCACTTCTCGACACGGCCGCGGTGATAAAAAGTCTGGACCTGGTCATTGCCTCAGATTCGGCCGCGGCTCACCTGGCCGGCGCGCTGGCGGTTCCCGTCTGGTTGGCCCTCAACAAGACGCCCGATTGGCGCTGGCTGCTCGATCGCGACGACAGCCCCTGGTATCCGACGATGCGGCTGTTTCGGCAAGAAAGCTCGGGCGACTGGGCCGGTGTTTTTGAGCGAATCGCAACGGAATTGGCCGATGTTGCCCGGCGGCGAAACGAGTCGAGTTGAGAATCCACCGTGCCTGACAGGCACCAGACGCGTTGACGGGGGGAATCGGGGTCATGTCCGGGAGGATGCCACTGTCCGAGGCCTTTGACGCTGCCTTGCGCCATCATCAAGCCGGCCGGTTGGCCGAGGCCGAAAAGATCTATCGGCAAATCTTGCAGGTCGAGCCCAACAACGCGCAAGCACTCCATCGGCTCGGAAGATTGGCCATCGACGCCGGCCATCACCAGGCCGCCGTCGAATGGATCGGCAAGGCCATCGCCGTCGATCCCGCTCGGGCGACGTACCACGTCGGTCTCGGCGAAGCCTTCCATCGCCTGGGAAAAATCGAGGAGGCCGTCGCTGCGCACCGCCGGGCGCTTGCGATCGAGCCGAACATGTCGCCGGCGAACACGCACCTGGGCATCATCCTTCACGCGCAGCGCGACTTTGGCCCGGCCGAGGCTTGCTTTCGCAGGGCCGCCCAGACCACGGCCAACGAGCCGCAGGCCCACGCCAACTTGGGACGCGTCCTTTACGATCAAGGCCGGCTTGCCGAGGCGGAACTTTCGTTCCGAGAAGCTTCGCGGCTCGCGCCCGGCAAGGCTCGCGGCCATTTTAGCCTGGCAACCATCTTGCATCAGCAAGGGAAACTCGACGAGGCGGCTGGTGCCTATCGACGCGCGCTGGAGCTCGAACCGGACGACGTCGACGTCCACAACAATCTGGGCATGCTGCTGGCCGCCGGCGGCGCTTATCGCGATGCCGAGGCCCACTACCGCAGGGCCGCCGAGATCAATCCTCAGTTCGCGGCGGCCCACAACAATCTGGCGGTCATTCTGGCCGACCAGTTCCGCCATGCCGAAGCCGTCGCGGCCTGCCGCAAAGCGGTCGAAGCGGCTCCCGATTCGGCGCCGGCCTTTGCCAACATGGCGCGTTCGCTGCAGAATTTGGGTCAGATCGACGAAGCGATCGAGGCGGCCCGGCGCTCCATCGAGTTGAATCCAAAACTGGCGGGGTCGTATTGCAACCTGGGAATGTGCCAGCAGGATCGCGGCCAGCTCGACGAAGCGATCGAGGTCTATCGCGCGGGGATCGCCATCGATCCGACCGATTGGCAGCAGCACAGCAACCTCATCTACGCGCTCAACTATCACCCCCGCGTCGATCCTCAAACCGTTTTCGAGGAACACCGCCAGTGGGGCCGCCGCCATGCCGATCCGCTGGCGACGGGCATTGGGCCGCACCCGAACGATCGTACGCCGGGAAGGCGGCTCTCGATCGGATACGTCTCGGGCCATTTCCGCAGCCACGCGGTCGCCGTCTTCGCCGAGCCGATGCTGGCCGCTCACGACCACGCGCAGTTTGAGATCTTCTGCTACTCGAATTCTGTCGTGTCCGACGAGACGACGCGGCGGTTTCATGCTTCAGCCGACCACTGGCGCGACGTCGTCGCGCAGGACGATCAGGCCGTCGCGGAGGCGATTCGGCGCGACGCGATCGACATCCTGGTCGATCTGGACGGCCACATTAACGGCAATCGACTGCTGGTCTTGGCGCGCAAGCCGGCCCCGATACAAGTCACTTATCTCGGCTATCAGAACACCACAGGCATGTCGGCCATGGACTATCGGCTCACCGATGAACATGCCGATCCACCGGGCATGACCGAGGGGTATTACACCGAAAAACTCGTGCGGCTGCCGCGCTCGTTTTTTTGCTATCGGCCGGATCCGGCGGCCCCGCCCGTCGGGCGACTGCCGGCGCTCGATCGTGGTACGGTCACCTTCGGCTCGTTCAATCAGTTTTCGAAGGTCACGCCCGACGTGCTGGCCACTTGGGCCGAGTTGCTTTTGGCCGTACCCGATTCGCGGCTCGTTCTGGTGGCGCACGTGACGCCGTGGCTTGCGCGTTACGTGGCGCAATCGTTCGAGCGCCAGGGCGTCGACGCCCGCCGGGTGGAGTTGACGCCGCGCCGGCGGCACGACAAATACCTCGAGCTGGTTTCGACGGTCGACGCGGCCTTGGACGCGTTTCCCTTCAATGGGCACACGACCACGTGCGACTGCCTGTGGCAGGGGGTGCCGGTCGTGATGATGGCCGGGCAAACCTACGCCTCGCGGTTCGGATCGACGGCCCTGGTGAATCTGGGGCTGGGTGACTTGATTGCGGCGACGAGGGACCAGTACGTCGAAATCGCCCGCCGTCTGTCCCACGATTTGCCGAGGCTCGCCGAGCTTCGCGCCGGTTTGCGATCGAAGATGCTCGACTCGCCGCTCGTCGACGCGCAAGGATTTACGCGGCACGTGGAAGCCGCGTATCGCGCCATGTGGGCCGCCTGGTGCGGCGGCCGCTCGTAAGGCCCGAGTTGCCCGCCGCACGACCCGTTGCGAGAATAGAAGGCTTATGAGCACCGTCGACGAAGCACTGGCGATCGGCACAAATCTGCATAAGGCCGGCCGATTGGCTGAAGCCGAAAAAGCGTATCGGCAAGTGCTTTCCGTGGAGCCCGGCCACCCGCACGCCCTGCACCAAATGGGCCTGCTGGCCTTGCAGGCCCGGCAATTCGACGCGGCCATCGATCTGATCGGCCGGGCCGTGCGCGCCGACCGCCGGCAAGCGGCGTTCCACGCGAACCTGGGCGAAGCTTATCGTCACGCGGGCAACGCGGCCGAGGCCGCCGAATGTCTCCGCCGCGCATTGAAACTGCAGCCCCGCCTGCCCAAGGCGCATCGCCTGCTGGGCATCGTGCTCGACGACCTGGGAAAGCCGGACGAGGCTGCTGACGCCTTTCGCCAGGCCTTGCGCCAGCTCCCCGACGACACGGAAACCCGCGTGCACCTGGGAATCGTGCTGGAGCAGCAAGGCAAGTTGGCGGAAGCCGAAACCTGCTTTCGCCGCGTCTTGCGGACCGACAGCAATTCGGCCGACGCGCATTTCCGCCTGGCCGGCGTGCTGCGAAGCCAAGAGCGGCTGGATGAAGCCGCCGCCAGCTATCGAGCCGCAATTGCCCTGAAGCCGGACCACCCCGAAGCGCACAACAACCTCGGTACGATTCTGAAAGACCAGGAGCACCTCGACGAGGCGGAGTCGCATTATCAGACCGCGATCTCATTGAAACCCGAGGACCCGGCGCCACACATCAATCTCGGCCTGCTCCAGGAAAACCAGGAACGGCTGGACGAGGCGGCCGCCAGCTTTGGCAAGGCGATCGAGGTCGACCCGCAAAACGTTCTGGCCCGGCACAGCCTGGCCTTGGTGCTGCAGAAACAGGGGAAGCTCCTCCAGGCAGAGGCCGCTTTCCAGGAAGCGATTCGGATCGATCCCACGTACTCGGCCTCGCACATGAGCCTGGGCTATCTCTATCAAATGCAGGGTCAGGCGAAACAGGCCATCGCCTGTTGCCAGGAGGTGATTCGCCTCGACCCGAATTGCGCGGAGGCCTACAACAACATGGGCGTGGCGTGGGCCGGCGAGGGACGCCACGACGAAACGATCGTTTACTGCCGCCGCGCGATCGAATTGCGGGGGGACTTCTCCACCGCGCACAGCAACCTGGCCGTGTCGCTGCAGGCGCTGGGCCAATTGGACGAGGCCATCGAGCATCATCGCCGGGCCGTGGAATTGCCCGACGCCGCCGCCAGCCAGCACAGCAACCTGCTGTACTCCATGAACTACCATCCGGGTTTCGACGCCGCCACCTTGTTTGCCGAACACCGGGCTTGGGGCGCCCGCTGGGCCGATCCGCTCACCGCCGGCAGTTCGCCGCACGCGAACGACCGCAGGCCGGATCGTCGGCTGCGCGTGGGCTACGTTTCGGCCCATTTCCGCAGCCATGCGGTCAATTTTTTCACCGAGCCCATCCTGGCCTCCCACGATCACTCGGCGTTCGAGGTCTACTGTTATTCGGACGTGAGCGGGCATCACGCGGACGAAACGACGCGCCGCCTGCGCGGATACGCCGATCACTGGCGCGACACGCTGGGACAGACCGACGAGCACGTCAGCGAGCTGGTGCGCGGCGACCGGATCGACATCCTGGTCGACTTGACGGGACACATCAACGGCGGCAACCGCATGCTGGTGTTCGCGCGCAAGCCGGCGCCGATCCAAGTGACCTACATCGGCTACCAGAACACCACGGGCATGCTGGCGATGGATTACCGGCTGACCGACGAGTATGCCGACCCGCCGGGCGCAACCGACGCTTTGCACACCGAAAAACTCGTGCGGCTGCCCACGACGTTTTTCTGCTACCAGCCGAGTGGCGATGCGCCGGCCGTCGGCGAGCTGCCCGCCGCGGCAAACGGCCACGTCACGTTCGGATCGGTCAACAACTTTACGAAAATTACCGTCGACGCCTTGCGGCTCTGGGCCGAGATTCTGTTGCGCGTGCCGGGATCGCGGCTTGTGATCCGGGCGGACATGACCGAGTCGTTGCGCAAACGATTGCGGGAAACGTTCGCCGAGCAAGGCATCGGAGGGGAGCGCCTGGAGCTCGTCAATCGCCTCCCGCGACTGTTGTACCTCGAGCTGATCAAGCGGATGGATATCGCGCTCGATCCCTTTCCATTCAACGGCCACACGACCACCTGCGATTGCATTTGGCAGGGCGTTGGGGTGGTGACCCTTTCGGGCCAGACGTACGTTTCCCGCTTCGGCGGCAGCGGCCTGAAAACCTTGGGGCTCGACGAGCTCATTGCCGACTCGCGCGAGGGTTATCTCGAAACGGCCGTCGCGCTGGCCCAGGACGTCGAGCGGCTGCGGCGGCTGCGCGCAACCTTGCGCGAGCGGATGGCCGCTTCGCCGCTTTTGGATTTTGCCGGCTTCACGCGCAATCTGGAAGCCGCGTACCGTCGCATGTGGCATGACTGGCTGGCCGAACCATCAAGCCGATAAAAAGTTCAAGTGCCATTCCGGCCTGTCCCCTTTATTTCAACGCGCAGGTATGGTCACCGTCGCTGAAACCTTGGCATTGGGCACGCGCCACTACGAGGCCGGCCGGTTGGCCGACGCCGAAAAGGCCTTTCGCCAGGCACTGGCCGTCGACCCGCAAAACTCCTTCGCCCTGCACCAACTGGGCGCGCTGGCGATGGATGCTCGCCGGTTCGACCGCGCCGTCGAATTCCTCGAGAAAGCCGTCCGCGCCGAGCCGTCTCGGGCCGCGTATCATGCCAATCTCGGCCTGTGCTACCGGCACCTGGGCAATGCGGCCCAGGCCGAGCGCTCGCTTCGCGCGGCCGTCGAGCTCGAGCCCGGCCTGGTCCAGGTTCATGCGGCGCTCGGCGCTTTGTTGCACGCCGCGGGACGGCTGGCCGAAGCGGCCGACTGCTACCGGCGGGTCGTGCAAGCCGAGCCGGGCTCGCCGGACGCCCACTTCGATTTGGGCAGCGTGCTGCAAAACCTGGGTGATATCGAGCAAGCCGCCCGATGCTACGAGCAGGCGCTAAAGCTCGAGCCCAATCACGCCTTGTCCCACGTCAACCTGGGCATCATTTGCAAACAGCAAGGTTCGCTCGACGAGGCCATCGTTCATTTTCACAAGGCCCTCGAGATCGAGCCCCAAAACTCCGCGGCGCTTGCGAACCTCGGCTCCGCCTATGAAACGGCGGGCCAAACCGACGAAGCGATGCGGGCGTATCGGGCGGCCCTGGCGGCGGATTCCGCGTCGACGACCGCTCGGAACAACCTGGGCGCTCTTTTGCAAAAGCTGGATCGGCTCGACGAGGCACGCGACTGCTTCCAGAAAGTGCTGGACGCCGACCCGCGATTCGTTGGCGCCTACCTGGGTTTCGCCAGCATTCACTATCGGCAGAGAAATCTTGCCCAGGCGCTTGCCTCGTGCGCGCAGGCCCTGGAGGTTGATCCCCGCAGTGCCAAGGCCTATTTGAGCATGGGGATCATGCTCAACGAGCAAGGCCGCCGCGACGAGGCCGTCTCGCACCTGCGCCGCGCGATCGAGCTCGACCCGCTGCTTCCCTCGGCGCACGGAAACCTGGCGATCGCGCTCGACCTGACGGGCCACGTCGACGAGTCGCTCGCGCATCATCGCCGCGAGATTGAAATCAACCCGCGCTCGTCCTTGCAACACAGCAACTTGCTGTACGGGTTGAACTTTCACCCGGACCTCGACGCGCAGACGATTTTTGACGAGCACCGCGCCTGGGCCCAAAAACACGCCGATCCGCTCACGGCCGCCAGCGCCCCGCACGCGAACGACGGCGCGGGCGGCCGAAGATTGCGAGTCGGCTACGTTTCGCCGCACTTCTTCGGCCACGCGGTGAATTTCTTTACCGAGCCGATCCTGGCCTCGCACGATCATCAGGCTTTCGAGATCTTTTGCTACAGCGACGTCGTCGTCGAAGACGAAACGACGAACCGCTTGCGCGGCTACGCCGACTGCTTCCGGAAAATTCTGGGCCAGGGACACGAGCAGGTGAGCCGGCAGATCCGCGAAGACAAGATCGACGTGCTGGTCGATCTGACCGGCCACATCGGCGAAAACCGCATGCTCGTCTTTGCCCGCAAACCGGCGCCCGTACAGGTCACCTACATCGGCTATCAGAACACGACCGGCATGCGGGCGATTGCCTATCGGCTGACGGACGACTATGCCGATCCGCCGGGGCTGACCGACCGCTACTACACCGAGCGGCTCGTGCGTTTGCCGACGACGTTTTTTTGTTATCGGCCGTCCGCCGACGCGCCGGAAGTCGGCCCGCTAGGGGCGCTCGACCGCGGCTACGTCACGTTCGGGTCGTTCAACAATTTCGCCAAGGTCACGCCCTGTGTGCTGAAAACATGGGCCGAGATTCTTCTTTCGGTCCGGGGTTCGCGGCTGGTGGTGTTGGCCGACATGGTCGACTCGCTGGCCCGCTACCTGCGCGAAACGTTCGCCGCCCAGGGCGTGGATCAAAAGCGGCTGGAGCTGGTCAACCGATTGCCGCGCAGCGACTACCTGAGACTGATTGCCCGGGTCGACGTGGCGCTCGATCCGTTTCCGTTTAACGGGCACACGACGACGTGCGATTGCCTCTGGCAGGGTGTACCGGTGGTGACGCTTTCGGGCCGCTCTTACGCGTCGCGGTTCGGCGGCAGCGGTCTGGCGACCTTGGGACTCGACGATCTGATCGCCGGCACGCCGGAGCGGTACAAAGAGATCGCGGTCGAGCTGGCGGGCGATCTGGAACGTCTCGGTCAATTGCGATCGACGCTGCGCGCGCGCATGGCCCGTTCGCCCCTGTTGGACTTCCAGACGTTCACGCGCAACCTGGAAGCCGAATACCGCCGCATGTGGCGGCTCTGGTGGGAAGAGAAGGCAGAAGGATGAAGGATGAAGGCAGAAGGCAGAAGGAGGAAGGAGGAAGGAGGAAGCGGGGAGGGGTTACGCGTCGGGGGCGTCGACTTGTTCGTGCAGCGCGCACCAGCGCTCTTCGTGGGACGTTAATTCGCGCGTGACGGCGGTCCATTCTTCGTGCAGTCGCAGGGCTTCGTCGGGGTCCGTTGCTTCGAGCAATTTCGCGCCCAGTTGCTGCTTGCGCAGCTCGAGCCGCTCGATGGCGCGTTCGATCGACGCCAGCCGCTTGCGCAATTCTCGCTGGCGCTCGTTGCGCCGTTTGTGGTCGTTGCCCTTGCCGGGCGACTTCGGCCTGGCGGGCGATTTCATGGCCGCCTGCTCGCGCTCGCCTTCGTCGATCTCCTTGTTGACGGCGTACAGGTAAGCGTCGTAGTCGCCGTGGTAGTTGACGACGCGGCCGCCGCGCACTTCGACGACCTCCGTGGCCACGCGCTTCATGAAATAGCGGTCGTGGCTTGTGAACAGAACCGTGCCCTGGTAATCCACCAGCGCCTCGGCCAGCGCTTCGACGGTCTCGACGTCCAGGTGATTTGCCGGCTCATCCAATACCAAGACGTTTGCGCGGCCGAGCAGCAAGCCGGCTAAGCACAATCGGGCACGCTCCCCGCCGCTGAGCACCGAGACGCGCTTGTGTACGTGATCGCCCCGGAACAGGAAGCTGCCGGCCGTGTCGAGAATCGTCTGCGCCTTCGTGCCCGCTGCCGCCGCGCGCTCCAGGTATTCGAGCACCGTGCGGTCTTCCGGCAGGCTCGTGTAGACGTGCTGCGCGTAGACCCCGATTTCGCAGCCGTAGCCCCAGCGGACTTCTCCGCCGAGCGGCGCAAGGGACGCCACGATCGTGCGTAGAAAGGTCGTTTTTCCCTGTCCGTTGTCGCCCACCACGGCCGCCCTCGCGCGATGTTCGATTTCGACGTCGATGTGGCGGGCCACGTCACAACCGGGATATCCGATTGCCAGGTCGATCGAGCGCACGGCCGGACCGTTGCGGGGTTCAACCACCGGAGCGCGGATGTTCACGGTGGCTTGTGCGCCCGCGATTTCGATCGATTGCAGCCGTTCGAGCTGCTTGCTCTTGGATTTGGCCCGCGAGGCCGTGCTGGCCCGCGCGCGGTTCTTGTCGATGAACGTTTCGAGCTGCCGCCTTTTGGCCATCACGGTCGCGTTGACTCGCTCGTCGTGCTGGCGCCGCTTTTGATCGTGCTCGAGGAAGGCCTCGACGGTACCGGGAAACAGGGTCAGACGGCCGCGTGCCAGCTCCAGCGTCTCGGTGCACGTGGCGCCCAGGAACGCCCGATCGTGGGAAACGATCAGGCAAGCCTCCGAAAAACCGCGCAGAAAGTGCTCGAGCAGGATCTGCGTGCGCAGATCGAGGAAGTTGGTCGGTTCATCGAGCACCAGCAGGTTCGGCTCGTGGAGCAGCAAGGCCGCCAGCTTGACGCGCGTTTGCCAGCCGCCCGAGAGCTTTTGGATCGGGCCTTCCAGGGGCGCGCCTTTGATCTCGAAACGGCCCGCCACTTCGCCGCAACGCCAATCGGGTTGGCCGCTGTCGCGTATCAGGAAATCGAGCACGGTCTCGCCGGGCAGGAAGGGGTCGTGCTGGCGCAAATATCCGAGCCGCAGCTTCGGATGGCGAAGCACCTGGCCGGAGTCCAGCTCTTCTTCTCCCAGGATGATGCGGCACAACGTGCTCTTGCCGGCCCCGTTGCGGCCGATGAAGCCGACTTTGTGCGCATCGGTCAACGTCGCTTCGGCGCCGTCCAGGAGAACCTGGTCGCCGTAGCTTTTATGGGCGTCCTGGATCTGCAAGAGCACTGCCATGATCGTGCGATTCGAAACACCAACGGGCAAAAAAAGGACGCGACCCACTCGCGCGGATCGCGTCCGTTGAATGCTTACGCCATCGCTATTGGCCGAATCGTTAGTCCAGAATCTTGGCCGTGTCGGCGATGATGCTCTTGATTTCCTTCTTCGTGAGCCCGCCGGCGGCAATCGCGTGGGTGGCTTTCACCTTGCCGTCGCGATAAATCGTCACGGTCACTTCGGCCTCGGGATTGATGCCGAATTCTTCCGGGCCGTTCTCATTGGCGTCCGGCACCACGAGCGCCACGTTTTCCAGCTCGTTGGTGGCCGCGAACTTCTTGGCCTTGCTCTTCAACTCGTCCGGATCGCTGCCGACGAGATTGATGAACGACGACAGCTTCTGATCGGAATTCTCGGCAACGTGCTTGTCCAAGGCCTTGGCCAACTGGCCCAGCGACGCGTCGGACTGGCGGGAAAAGACCATCACGACCGGCTTGTTGCCCAGCATGCAGCGATAGCAGAAATTGGCGCCGACTTCGCGCCCGTCGTTGACCGCGCCGCCACACTTCTCGACGTTGAACGCGCCAACCAGATCGCCCGGCTGCAGCCCGCTTGTCAATTCCGCCGCACGCAGGGTGGCCACGCCGGCCAACAGGATCGCTAAACCCAAAGTGAAAGCTCTCATCGTGGAAACTCCTCCTTAACAGAAAGGGTAGTGAGTCGACTCCGCAGAACGTCACAAATCGCTGAGTATACGCAGTCGCTAAGCGTTTGGTTCGCAAGAGGACCAACAAATTCCGGTTTTTTGAGCGCGTCGCTCTCGGACGGCACCCAAGCCGGTGGGATGGCACGCGAGGTTTTCGAGCAACAACCGGCCGCGACGTCTCGACCCCTATCGGGCCGAAACCGCCCCCGCGGCGCGGGGCACCCAAAGAATCATACCGGGCGGGATTATTTTAAGCGACCCCCTACAGAACGCAAATGAAAATTGCGCAAGGACAAACCGGACCGCCCCTTAGCTGCTTTGCCTTGCCCTTCCCCGCCCGCTAGATTGGTGTGTCGGGGGCGTGGGGGCCGGTGCTTGGACAATTGGGCCGTCCTGGTCGCCGGCTGCCGCCCATCCCGCTGCCGCTCGTCCATGATGCTGGAGGGAGCCATGAAGTTCGCAGTTTGCATGCTCTCGCTCGTTCTCATGGGGAGCGGTGCCCCGGCGGCGGACAACGAATTGACCGACGCCGAAAAACGAGACGGCTGGATCCTGCTGTTCGACGGCCGCTCGCTCGACGGCTGGATGACCAGCAGTCAAAAACCGAGCCGCCGACCGGTTGACGAGCACGCCATCAACCCGCACCGCTCGGGCGGCTACATGATGATTCACGGGAAACCCTGGAGCGACTTTGTCCTGTCGCTCGACTTCATGATCAGCCCGGGATGCAACAGCGGCGTCTTCGTGCGCACCTGGCCGCTTGCGCCTCGGCCCGGCAAGGACGTGGGCTACAACGGCCTCGAAGTGGCGATCGACGACACCACGGGCGTCGGGTTTCACGACACGGGCGCAATCTACGATCTGGTCAAGCCGAGCGTGAACGCCATGAAGCCGGCCGGCCAGTGGAATCACCTGGTCGTCACCTGCGACAAGAACCTGATTGCCGTCGAAGTCAACGGCACCCGCGTTAGCCGGCTCGACCTCGACCAGTGGACCGCCAAGAACAAGCGGCCCGACGGGACGACCCACAAGTTCGACGTCGCCTACAAGGATCATCCGCGCCGCGGTTACATCGGGGTGCAGGACCACGGCGCCGACTGCTGGTTCAAGAACATCAAGCTGAAGCCGTTGACGGAATAGGGATCGATGTCCGCCGAAGAAACACTCTCGATCATCGACGTCTGGGCGAATCCGCCGTTTGCCGACATGTCGACCCACTTGCCGGAAATCCGGCGGTTGTTCCAGCAGTCGGGCGCGGCCGCGCATTTCGAGAAAGGATTGAGCGCTAGCGAGCTGATTGGCCTGATGGATGCCGCCGGCATCGAGCGGCTGTTGATCACGGCCTGGACGCGGCCCGGCGTCGAAATCGCCTCCAATGAGCGGGTGGCCGAGTTTATCCGCGACTATCCGCATCGATTCGTCGGCGTGGCCAACGTGGACCTCGAGCGGCCCGTCGAGGCGGTGCGCCAACTCGATCGCGCAGTGCGCGATTTCGGCTTCAAGGCCTTGCGCGTGATATCCTGGCTCTGGAAGCTGCCGCCGAACGACAAGCTTTTTTACCCCCTGTACGTCAAGTGCATCGAGCTGGGCATTCCGTTTTGTACGCAAGTGGGGCACACCGGCCCGCTGATGCCGTCGGAGACCGGCCGGCCGATTCCCTACATCGACGAAGTGGCACTTACGTTTCCGGAGCTGGTGATCGTGGGGGGCCACATCGGCTATCCGTGGACCGACGAGATGATCGCGTTGGCCTGGAAGCACGCCAACGTCTACATCGACACCAGCGCCTACCTGCCCCGCTACTACCCGCCCCAGCTTTTGCACTTCATGAACACCTACGGCCAGGACAAAGTCCTTTTCGGCACGAACTTTCCGATGCTCTCCCTGGAAAAATGCGCCGAGCAGGCGCGGGCGCTCGAATTGAAGCCGGAAGCGAAGGCGAAGTTTTTGTCGGGGAATGCAAGGCGCGTGTTCGGAATTGCCTAAAGACAGGGCGCCCCGTTGGGGCTGGAGAATGTATTGTGTGGTCAACCATTTCCAGGGGCGTTGCCCCTGGCTATCGCAGGCTGGGCCTTCGGCCCACAATTATTCGTCGCCAAGGGGGACTTGCAATCGAGGGGAGTTGCCCTGGCCACTCAATGCTGGGCCTTCGGCCCGCGGACATCGAGGAGCTACGCCCGTGGACGACTTCACCCGTCATGTGCTCATAGTCCCCACTGAGCGGCCGGCGCGTCTGCAACGTCGTTCCGGATACAGTGCGTCGCGGGCCGAACGGCCCGACCTGCAACAGCCAGGGGCAACGCCCCTGGTTGCTGTCGCCCGCAATACCGTCGGAAGCCCCAACGGGGCGATCTATTTCTTCACGGGGGGTAAGTCGATGCCACAATCGTTGTCGCGCGTTCTCGTACACCTGGTGTTCAGCACGAAGAACCGCGAGCCGATGATTCGCGAGCCGATCGAATCCGAGCTGTATGCCTATGGCACCACCGTTCTGAAAAACGCCAATTGTCCCGCGCTGGCCATGAACGGGACGGCCGATCACGTGAACGCCTTATGCAATTTGTCACGCGTCAAGACGCTGGCCGAGGTGGTGGAGGAATTGAAAACCAGCACTTCGAAATGGATCAAGACCGAGGGCCCCGATTTTCACGGTTTTCATTGGCAGTCGGGTTACGGGGCATTTTCCGTCAGCCAATCGAGCGTCGAGCAGGTGATCGATTACATCCAGCGGCAAAAGGACCACCACAGCGGACGATCGTTCCAGGAGGAACTCATCGCGCTGTTGCGCAAGCACAAGGTATCGTTCGACGAACGATATGTGTGGGATTGACGGCGTTTCAGCCGGTGGCAAAGGCCGCCCCGTTGGGGCTTGCGGATGTTGTGGGCCATCGTTCCCAGGGGCGTTGCCCCTGGCTGTTGCAGGTCGGGCCTTCGGCCCGCAAGAACGCTGCGGGAAAAGGCGGGGTGCTGCCGACTAACGACTAACAACCGGCCTCGGGGGGTGGCCGAAATGTGGCCGAAAACCTGATATAGTCGGGCACACGCACTTTGGCTATCATCTTGCGGCCCGCTAACGTCCAGTAGCACCCAAAAAGGGGCTGCCGGCAAAGCCAATTCCCCGGTCGAGAGGTCCTAGCATGAACGTTCGTTTGATTCTCGTCGTCGCCGCCGCGCTGGCCGCATGCCCGCTGTTCGCCCAGGAAAAAATCCCCCAGGCGAACGACATGAAAACATTGCGCGACAAGGCCAGCTACAGTTTCGGCATGACCATGGGCACGACGCTCAAAAAACAGGGAGTGGAAATCGACATTGCCCTGCTGGTGCAAGGCATTCGAGATGCCACGGCGGGCAAGACGCGGCTCACCGAGGAGCAGGCCATGGAGGCGATGCAAGCGTTCGAAAAAGCCATGATCGCCAAGCAGGCCGAGGATTCCAAACGGTTCCTGGCCGACAACAAGCTGCGCCCCGAGGTCAAGACAACAGAAAGCGGCTTGCAATACAGGGTGCTGCAAACCGGCCAGGGAACCCGGCCCAAGGCGAACGACGCGGTGCGGGTCAACTACCGTGCCAGCTTCATTAACGGCGAGGAGTTTGAGAACAACGGCAAAACGCCCTTCACCGCTCCGGTCAACGAGGTGATTCCCGGCTGGCGGGAGGCACTGCAGTTGATGCCGATCGGTTCCAAGTGGCAGTTGTTCATTCCGCCCGATCTGGCCTACGGGGAACATGGGGCGCCCCCGGCGATCGGCCCCAACACGACGCTGGTCTTCGAGCTGGAGTTGCTGGGCATCGCCAAGCCGGCGACCGCAGCTCCCGGAAAGACGCCGCCGGTCGGAGCCAACAGACAAACCGCGCCGCCGCCCAAAAGATAGGCCGCGCTAAGGTTCCCTACCCTGGTCACGACGCGCCGGGCGACCGACCGGCCTCATCGTCGGTCGGCAGAGTGACCTGGCCGGTGTCCGGTTGCGGAACGTCGACGGTGCGCACGCGCCCCGAGGTTTCCACTTCTAAAAAGAGCGGCACGGGCAGAGTCGTCGCCAACTCGCGAAAATCATCGCTGCCGGTGAATTCGCGTCCGCAGATTCCGTAAATGCGGTCGCCGGGGCGTAGTCCAGCCAGGTCGGCCGGCGAACCCGGCGTGAGTCGGTTGACGATCACGCTGCGCGGCTCGGCGACGTCGGTTCGCCAGGAAATGCCCAAGCGGACCGGCTCGCCCGCCAGTTCGAGCGTTACGTCCAAGGGCGCATCGGCGCCGGGCCGCTCGATCGTCACCGGCACGGGGTTTTTGGCGGCCAGGACCGTGACGCGAAATTGTTTCGGATCGTGAACTTCGCGGCCGGCAAACGCGAGCAGCCGGTCGCCGGGCCGCAAGCCCGCGGCATCGGCCGCCGATCCGGGCGTCACGGCCGTGACGACAATGTTGCCGCTGCGCGCCGCCGCTTCGTCCCAGCGGATTCCCAGCCGTCCCGGCGGCGGGCGAAGCACGATCCGGGAGTCCCGCTCGGCGGCGCGCGATTCGTAGCGCGACTGGCTGCGGAATCCCCCTAAATCCGGCGTGTCGGCCAGCTCGACCAGGACGCAAAACATCAACTGCGCGACCTGCTTGAGCCCGTCGCCGTTGATTTTCTCCGCGTCGTCGCTCGGGCGGTGGTAGTCGCCGTGCAGCCCGGTGTGCAGCATCAGAAAGGGCACGCTGTGGGAAAAGAAGGTGTAGTGGTCGCTGTCCGGCCGGACGTCCCAATTGAAGTCCAGCCGAAGCGCGGCGTCATTCTGGCGGCTCACCAGGCGCCGCAAACCCGGGGTGGTGCGAATGCCGAACACCTCGACGCGCGAGTTGCTCAGCCGCCCGATCATGTCGACGTTGATCGCCACCCGCACGCGGTCGAGCGGCACGGTGGGATGTTCGATCCAGAACTTCGAGCCGAGCAGCCCCTTTTCCTCCGCGTCCCAAAAGGCGAACAGAATCGACCGCCTCGGTTTGTCGAGCAAGCGGCTCACGGCTTCGGCCACTTCCAGCAAACCGGCCACGCCGCTGGCGTTGTCGTCGGCGCCGTTGTGAATTCGCCCGATAGGGCCATAGCTGTTGCGATAGCTTCCGTAGCCCACGTGATCGTAGTGGGCGCCGAAGAGAATCACCTGGTCTGTGAGCGTCGCGTCGCGTCCTTCCACCAGCGCGAGAATGTTGTTCAGCCCGCCGCCGGTTTGATAGAAGCTGCCTTTTGGCCCGCCCCCGTGCAAGCCGAACTTCTTGAGGCGATCCACAATATAGACGCCGGCCGCGCGGTTGCCGCGGCTGCCGGCTTCGCGCCCTTCGAAGGTGTCGTCGGCCAGCACGTTGACGTGGCCGGCGACTTCCTCGGTCGTGATCGACGCCAGCGCGGCGCTTCGCGCGCTGGCCTCAACCGCGAGGCTCGCGGTGCCGCCGCCGCAAAGCACCCAGGCACAAGCGACAACAAGGGGGGACAGTCGACGACGTTGCATGGCGGATTTGTGGAACTGGGAATTGCGGCAGGAAAACCGATTTGTTCGGGGCGGAACCAACCTGCCCGGCGGCCGCCACCACGGGGCTGCGGATATTCTACCTTATGTTCGCCGGCCGCGCGTGTCGAGCGTATTTTGCCCCCTGGTCGCTTAACCCGCGGCGCTGTTGTGCAGGCGGTACAGGTGGACCAGCCACCCGTGGCACCGCGTGAAGCCAGACTGACGCGGCACTAGCTAGTGCCTGTCGTCATCGAGGATCTCGGCAAGCGCTTCGAGCGGCAAATAAACCCAATCGGGACGGTTGTCCAGCTCGTAGCGCAGCTCGTAGATCGCTTTCTCCAGCAGGCATCCGTCGAGCAGCCGTTCAAATTCGTCGATCGCGCGGGGCAGGAACACAGCTTCGCCGGCCGTGCGCACGTACGCGGACAGAAAGGCCACGCTCGTCCACGCAAACCAGGCGTGCGCCCACTCTCGGAGCCGGCGGTCGTCTCGCGTTTGATCGCTGCGCGCCGCGGCGGCCGCCGAACAACTGGCATAGTGCAGAGAGCGGATCATGCCGGCCACGTCGCGCAGCGCCAGTTGTTTCTCTCGCCGCTGGCTGAGGGGCCGAGCCGGTTCGCCCTCGAAATCGATCATTACAAAATCGCTCTTCGCCACCAGCACCTGGCCTAGATGGTAATCGCCGTGGCAGCGGATCTTGGCCACGCTCGCCGTTTCAGCGGCAAGTCGCCGGTACCGATCGAGTGCCGCCGGCTCCAAGGCAAGCGCCCTTGCGGCCTGACTGGCAAGCTCGCGCGGCAGACGCGGCAAGTGGTCGCCAAGCAGGGCGAAGGTCTCGCGGGCCTGTTCACTGCATCGCTCGAAAAACCGACGCCGGTCCGAGTCGGTAAACGGTTCGGGGGCAAAGGCCGGATCGGCCGCGTCGGCCGAAAGGGCCCGATGCATCTCGGCGGTTCGCCTCCCCAAGAGCTCAACGCTCGCGAGAAACCCGCCAAAGGCCGCGCTGGCTTCCGGGGGTATCGCGCGTTGTGCCGCGCTGCAGATTCCTTCGCGCGGAACAGGCGGCGCCTTGCCGGCCGAATCCGCGGCCCGAGCGTCCAACGCCTTCGCGAGCCAATCGCGCGCGAAATTCCACGCGTCTTGCTGGTTGGGCACAAAGGCTTGCAGCATCGCCAGTGTCCAGGGCTCTTCGTTTGCCGGGCGGTATTCGAGCAGTCCGGCCAAGGGCGGCGTGTTGGCAAAATGCTGCCGCGTCAGGTAATCGGTGATCTCAAAGTCGGGGTTCAGCCCCATTTCCACGCGGCGGAACACTTTGAGAATCAGCCGAGAGCCGTAGATCACGGAGCTGTTGCTTTGCTCTGTCTCGACCGGCTTGGGAATCAGGATTTCGCGGAGGTTACCCCGCAACGAGTGGAAACAAGACGTGCGCGTGGAGATCAACTCTCCGCCAATTCCGTTGAGCGTGCGCGGCGATTCGAACAACTCGAGCAACTGCCGGCAAAAGTCCGCGTCGCCAAGCGCATCGTAAAGCACGCCAAGCCGGCGGCCGCCGGCACTCTCGACGCGAATCCAGACGGCGCCGTTTTCCTCGAGCAGCCGCGCCGCGGACTGGGCGTCGGCAAAGCCAAGGGGCACCTGATACACCTCGGCCGGCCCCCGGCTGAAATGGATTCTCACAAGCAGCAGCCGAACCGTCGCGGAAAAGCCGATCGCGTCGATGATCTCCAGCGATTCGATAGCCCGCGTCTTGGCGCCAAACCAACGACGCGTCGCGATCGCCTCGGCCATGACCGCCGCCAGGTCCGTCCGTTGGGCTTTGCCGGCGGCCTGGTCCCAATTCCACGGTCCGCCAACGACAAGCGTCGGCAGAGTGCGCTCTGAAGCCGTCTCGTCCATGGAAGCTTCCTTCGTTCGCGCCGGGCGCGCGGTTCAGGTCGAGGGCGCTACGCCTGGGTGACGCGGAAAATATGGGCCGGTAGCTCGTGCGGGTCGAGCTCGACGAAATTCTGTGCGCCCTGCCAGCTAAACGTCCCGCCACTGAGCAGATCGTGGACCTCGTACGGTCGCCCGGGCGTGATGCCCAAATCGCCCAGCGGCAGCTCGATGAATCCGTGCTCCACGTGGTGATAATTCAAGGACACGACCACCACGATCAGGTTACCGTCGACGTCGTTCCGCTTGCTATAGCAAATAATCCGCTCGTTGTCGGTCGGATGAAATCGCAGGTTGGCGTTGGACTGCAGGGCCGAGTTTTCGCGGCGCGCGCGGTTCACCGCCGCAATCACCCCGCCCAGATTCTCCGGCCGGTTAAAATCCCAGGCTCGCAATTCGTACTTTTCCGAATGGAGGTACTCTTCGCTGCCCGCCTCGCGCGGCAGGTTTTCCAGCGTTTCGAACGCCGGGCCATAGATGCCGTAATTGGCCGAAAGCGTGGCGGCCAGCACCAGTCGCGCCACGAACGCCCCGCGGCCCCCCACCTGCAAGTGCTCGGGCAGAATGTCCGGCGTGTTGGGCCACAGATTCGGCCGGAAGTATTCGCTGATGCCCCTCTGCGTCAGCTCCGTGAAGTACTCCGTCAATTCCGCTTTCGTGTTGCGCCACGTGAAGTACGTGTACGACTGAGTGAATCCCAACTTCGCCAGTTGATACATCACCGTGGGGCGCGTAAAAGCCTCGGAGAGGAGAATCACGTCGGGATATCTTGCCTTGATTTCGCCGATGCAATATTCCCAGAATCCGAAAGGCTTCGTGTGGGGATTGTCGACCCGAAAGATGCGAATGCCCTGGGCACACCAGTGCAGAACGACGTCGGTTAATTCGCGCCATAGCGCCTTCCAGTCGTCGGTCTCAAAATCGAAGGGGTAGATATCCTGGTACTTCTTGGGCGGGTTCTCGGCGTACTGGATCGTGCCGTCGGGCCGCTTGCGGAACCATTCGGGATGCTCGCTCACGTACGGATGGTCCGGCGAACACTGAAACGCAATGTCCAAAGCCACGTCGATGCCGTGCTCTCCGGCCGCCGCGACCAGCGCGTGCAAATCGTCCAGCGTGCCGAGCTGCCGGTAAATCGCCTTGTGCCCGCCCTCCTTCGCGCCGATGCCCCATGGCGAGCCGGCGTCGCCGGGCGCGCACTCCACGTTGTTGTTCTTTCCCTTGCGAAAGGTGCTGCCGATGGGATGAATCGGCGGGAGATACAGAACGTCAAAACCCATTTCGGCCAGCCGCGGCAGCCACTTGGCGCAGTCACGAAGCGTGCCGTGTCGCGTCGCATCGCCCGAGCAGGAGCGGGGAAACAGCTCGTACCAGGTGCTATAGCGGGCTTTTTCCCGGTCGACAACCACCGCGAACGGCGGATCGCACTCGACCGCGAATCGCCGGTCGGGATGGCGGCGCATCAACGGTTCGAGCTCTAGGGCGCCGGCTTGATAAACCGACAGGCCTTGGGGCCCCTCCAGGCGCTTTTGCCAATCTCGCAAGCGGCGTGCGTCGTCGCCGGCGCCGGCCCTTTGCGCCGCATCGCCCACCAGGGCGGCGCCGATCGAGAGATCGACCGCGACGTTTTGGCCCGCGTCGAGGCGTTTTTTCAGGTCGCGCTGCCACGATTCAAAGGCGTCGACCCAGGCCCGGACCGTGTATTCGTGGCGGCCGATCTCGTCGACTTGAAAATCTCCCCGCCAACGGTCGTTAGCCAGCGGGGTCATGGCAACTTCGTGCCAGGCGTCGGTTCCCTGCTCTCGGTGCAGCAAAGCGGCTTTGACGACGTCCTGACCGTCGGCGAACACGTCGGCGGTGACCGTCACGGTTTCGCCCACCGTGCGCTTGATGGCGAAGCGG
This sequence comes from Pirellulales bacterium, assembly GCA_040877415.1. Lineage (GTDB taxonomy): Bacteria > Planctomycetota > Planctomycetia > Pirellulales > PALSA-1355 > JBBDNV01. Next base: position 25,030 of record JBBDNV010000150.1, on the reverse strand, counting down.
CCGCAATCGACGGCCGGTTGGACGTTTTCAATCGCCACGCGGCGACGGCCTTCGCCGGCGTCGAAACTTGTGCTGTGCATGCTCCAACGTCCTGGAAACCGAGGCCGGGATGCCCACTTTGCCATCGGGCTCGGCAGGGCCCCGCCACGCTCGACGAGAGGGCGAGGCCGGCGGTAACGGCGGGAGAAACTGTCTGGTTGGAAAGACCTTGGTAAATGGTAGCACTCAAACGGCAAGCTGTCCAAAACGCCGGCCGGCCGCCGCGCGTTGTCGCCCGGAGTCGCGGCGCCAACCGGATAAACGGCCCCTCGCGGGCAGACCGCCGAGCCGATGGCGCCCTTGCGGCCCTTCCGGATTGCGGCTTGCCGCCCGAGGCGCGAAAAAGCTAGGATAGGTCGTTCCGTTCTCCGTTGTCCGTTCGCCGTTCTCCGTTCGCCGTTTTAAAATCCCCTGTAGCTCAGTTGGTAGAGCAGCCGGCTGTTAACCGGCTTGTCGTAGGTTCGAGTCCTACCGGGGGAGCTTTTCGTGTGGTCGCGAAACTGGCCGCCACTCTGGTTAACGCCCGACGCCGAGAGTTCCCGCTCTCGGCGTTTCGCGTTTAGGACCTTTCACGCAAGGGTTTCCGCCGATCCGGCCGCTGCCCGAAAAGTCTCCATTTCGAGACACGCCAACCGGGGTGGGG
>JBBDNV010000150.1:0-24338 GCA_040877415.1 Pirellulales bacterium | reverse complement strand
CCAAGGCAACCATGAAGGTTGCCTTCGGACCTCGGAATCTGAATCCGAAACTCTCCAACTCTCGGTTTAACAGACCATCGTGGGTTAACAGCCCGGTTGGGTTCGGTGGGCGGAACCAACCCGATTGATCTAGCGCTGGTGGACGCTTGCCAGTCGAATCGAAACGGGCCATGATGCATCCATACACGTCCGGCCCGTTCGAGATTGCGGCATCTCTGTGGAATGGTGAAACTATGATGCCCAGTTCGGCGATCAACGCAATCTGCCCATATTACACGATGTTCCCGTTATCCTTTCCGTTGCGGGTCATTGGTAGGCGCGACGCAAACAGTGGGTGGATCGTTGACCCTTTTTGCGGTCGGGGAACAACGAACTTGGCGGCACGCCTATGCGGCCAGAAGACCTTCGGCATGGACAGCAGTCCCATAGCGGTCGCGATTGCTCAGGCAAAGCTATGCGATACGACGGTTGAGCGAGTTGAACAGTCTGCTCGCCGGATTCTCAAGGCCACCGACCAGCCGAAAGACATCCCTGAGGGCGAGTTTTGGACGCGCATGTACCACCCCAACGTTCTGGTGAAATTATGCAAACTCCGTGAATCACTTCTTCGGGACTGCCGGAGCGATGCGAGGAAGGTTCTTCGCGCCCTTATCCTTGGAGCTCTTCACGGACCCGTTACAAAGACCGTTGCTTCACATCTTTCGAACCAGTCACCCCGAACCTACGCTCCGAAGCCCGATTACGCGGTGAAATTCTGGAAGGATCGCCGGCTACGTCCCCTTAAAGTCGATGTCTTGAAGGTGGTCCGAGTGCGAGGAAATCGATTTCTTGCGGACGGCCCCGAACGCGTGAAGGGTCTCATTAGGCACGGTGACAGCCGATGCGCTGCGGACTATCCTAATATACGGATTAGTCTCGTTGTCACGTCGCCGCCGTATTATGGTATGCGGACGTACATTCCCGACCAGTGGTTGCGTTCATGGTTTCTGGGTGGTCCTGCGGAAGTCGATTACCAGCATCCATCGCGCGAGGTAAGGCACGCTTCGCCAACAGTTTTCGCCGGAGAACTCAGATCCGTCTGGAAGCTCCTCGCTACGCGGGCCACGGACGACGCCAGGCTAGTGGTCCGTTTTGGAAGCATCAACGATCGGGACGTTGACCACATCGCACTTATGAAGGAGTCCCTCAGCGATAGCGGATGGGTCTTGCGGACGGTCGTTAAAGCAGGTGACGCCGACACCGGAAAACGCCAAGCAAGCCAGTTTCGTTTGAGAGACAGCTCGCCGCGTCCGGAGCATGACTTCTACGCCGAACGTGCCTAGGTCTTGGCACCGCGCTTGATGAATGGCTTTTGTTCACCCTTTTTGGTGAGTTTCTTCTCCGTGTGCCATTCACCCTTGCCCCAAAGTCCATCGAGGAACTCCGGCACGAGTTGGCCTGCAAGCTCGTCACGGTCTTCCAGTGTTTCCGGTAGCGCGTCCTTTATCTTGTACCAAACGACACCCCAAGTCGCGTAACCGGCCTCAAGCGATCGCACCAAATCTGTGTCGTCTTGCACTTTCTTCAGCGCTCCCTGTCTCGCTAGCGACAGAAAATCTGCAGGTCGGCCGGCGGGCTCAAGGCTCTCGTCGCCACTGGTAGTCTCCTCCGCGGCCGCGACACCGGTCGCCGCGACAGCCTGCTGCACTTCGCCGAGCAACTTCGCACGAAGGCGTGATGCGAAGGTGTCAATCGCAGGCGCATTGTAATTCGGATCAACCGTCTGATATAGCTTTTCGAACAGCATCGCACGAAACGAAATCGGAAAGGACATCGCCTGCGGTCCACTGGAGGTCGGCCGGGGCACACTACTCCAGAACACACCGTGACCGGGGATGGGTTCGTTGAGCAGCGAGCTCAGCAGGTCGTCGCTGTAATGGGAGTTGGCTCCCTTCACGCATCTTAGGTCTGTGGCCGACAGCAGGTGAAAGATGAACCAATTGTCACCCTGGCTTAGGATCTCGCCCGGGATGCTGCCTGGCTGCTGGGTGATTAGGATCGCCCCCAGATCGTACTTACGGCCTTCTTTGACCCATTCGATGTACGGCTGTGCGGCTGACGACTTGTCGTTGAGTACCGACTGAGCCTCTTCGACGACAGCAATGGTGGGAATGCTCTGCGGGTTTTCTTTGGTGAATTCCTCCTGATTGCGGTCGAAGATGCGCCGCAAGATTAGACCGCTCAGCACGAGGGAGGGTCCACCTCTAAGCTGCGAAACATCGACGACACAGAGCTTACCTTCGCGTAACGCCGCGAGCAGAGCATCCATGAGGCGGCTTGCTGGATCATGAAGCATATTCACGATGCGGGTGAGATTGGCCCGAGCAGCAAATACCTCGACATCGCTCATGTCCTTAGCGTTCAGTAGCCGCTTAACTTCAGCGACGTCCGCGCCGTTTCCCTCCTCGAACACCAGGTCCACTAAGTCCGACCAGTTCTGGCCACGGACCGAGCGGAGCTTAGCGACATTTTGCTGGTCCTGCTTGTCGGGTGACAGTGCAAGAGAGATCACATCGCTGGCGCTCAATGTGCGGATATCGAGCTTCACACCCGCAGCCACGAAAGACATGTAATACTTGCTCTCGATGTTACGTGACGTAAAGACGACCAGCCGTTCCTTCAATTGAGGCACGTCTGCCAGACCCGGGCGATCCTTGTCATCAGGCCAGAAGTACTCGCCGTCAGGATCGAAGATGATCGTGCCAACCGGCACTTGCTTGCCGCCTCGCTTGGATACAGTCGGGTCCGTTCGATACAATTCCGAGAAGAGAAGCTTGTTCAGGTTCGACTTGCCGAATCCAGCTCGCGCGAACACGAATGTTCTACGCGATACCAGGCTGCTCGCCATGAACTTGACGTTGATCTCGGGGCTCGAATGCTGCACCCATTCATCGGGCGCGAATTTTGACTGTCCGCCTGTGAAGACGTACTCGCCCAGGGCGTAGTGACCGATAACTGCACCCTCGCTATTGTGTCCCAGTAGTTCCTTCAGGATTACGTTGTCGACGAACGCCACCGGACTACCCACGTGCGGCAACCGACGATGTGAGGCCACAAACGTGATCTTGGTGTCGCTGTTGAGACGGACGACGCCAAGCACGCGGATATCAACGCGGTACTTCAAGTAGTCTTCACGCAACTGCTCTGGGACCGCTCGTGATTCTCGCAACGCGCGGATGTTGAAGTCCTCACCAGACGCCCCGGTTAGACGCCCCTCCGACGACAATGAGGTGATACGGCCCAGCACAGCCTCATTCGGCGTTTCAAGCTGGACCAGAACGAGCTGACCGTGCATTGGCGTATTCTGGAAGTTGCTTTGATACGGCAGCGCCAAGTCTGCATGAAATTCCAGGCCGCCTTCCCGAAATCCCCGAAAGATCCCGATGATCTGTTCTCGCGGAAACAAGTTCACGTGTATCTCCTCATGCGTACCTGGCGGATGAAGGGTCACTTGACTGCAGCGTCAGTTCGTCGAGTCGCTCGGACTTGTTGCCGAGAATGCTTCGCACCGAATGCATTACCTGATCTTGCAGGATCGTCATGTCGAAGTCTACGAGGGCGGCGTTCTCATGTGCCCGCTGAAGGCATCGCGGGTAAAACGGCACCGGGAACCCATCGATTGCATCCGCCAACATGTAGCCAATAACCGTCGGCGCGTCAGCTGCTTGAGGGATAAAGATGTCAATCGGCCAAATCGGATCGTGTGGACGAGAGCCGAACTTCACGAAGTACATCTTGCCGCCGACAAACTTGTTGGCTTCGCCACCAAGCTTCTCCGCTTCCTCGTCACCGCGCGCGTACTCCTGCCAGACATACGACTTCTTCTCGAGTTCGTAGGGAACCTCTATGTATGCAGGGTAGTCCGTCCTTAAGATGTCCTCTATGGCCATCGCAAGTCGGTAGCGCTGAAGTACCTTGCTGTGCTTGGCGACACCGGCGATGTAGACTCGACGACGGTGCTCGCGGTACTGCGCCTCAATCGCTGAGTTAAGCAGCTCGCGATACCGAATGAACAACTCACCGGCGAAGACCTTGCTGCGAAGATTCCCGTCAGCAACGATGACGGTGTCCGTGCCAAATTGACGGTCAGTCACCAGCGACAGTAGGATTGCCCACTCCGTAATCTCTCGGTAGACCTGAACCCAACTCGGAGAGATGGGCTTGATTCTCTCGCCCCGGCGCTGCGGGGTTGGGATCATGTGGGAGAGTTTCCACAAGGAAGGTTCGGACATCGCACCGTTGCTGACGAGTTTCGTCATCAGCCGGCCCAGTGCGGTTTGGGGAGAACCTTCTTCCGTGATATGTCGGCGGTTGACGACCACGCGGTCAGTCGTCGGCGTGACTGCCTCAAGGCAGTATTCGTTGTTGCTGGAGTCAACGACACGAATTAGTTGGACCATGAATGGATCAAACTCGATCCGATTATTACCCCCATCCGTTCCCACGAGGGAAATGGCTGTGGTGGACCGAGGTTGAATTCTGCGCGTCTGCGAGCGGAGAGGCCGAACCTCCTCGCAGAGTTCATCCAATACGCGTCGGTCACTGGTGATGCTGCCCTGCAACTGCATGCGAAGCGTGTCCATGCTCTCTGGGTCAATCATGTATTGCTCCAGTCAGAAGTCCTAGACGCGCAAGCATATAGAGGCGCGCAAACAAATGGAAAAAGACAAGGACAGACCGGTATTGTGGCAGGGTCCGAACTTTCTGGCAATCAAGGCGATGTGGGAACTGCTGTGCGTAGTTCAGCTGAATTTCTTCGACAACTCGAACCCGCGTCCGGTAGGTTAACAGCATAGGGCCGCACGTTTTCGCCCCGCAAACGTCGCCCGTGCCCGCGGCCCCGTGGGCGACGTTTTCTCCGAGTGAATCCCAATGCCCAACTGCGCCGATACCGCGCGCCTGTCGCCCGACGAACGCCTCCGCGAGGCGGCGGCCATCCTGGCGTCCGGCGTGCTACGACTTCGTCAGCGTGCCGCCCTACCGCCCGAAAAAACCCTGAAAAACCCGGCCGAATTGCCCGCCGCTGGCCTTGAGGTTCCCGACGAAACCGTGCTCAGTGTCCACACGGGTTAACGGTTTCGAGACCTCAAACCAAAGAGCAGCGTATGAACCTGAACGTCGGAAAAGAACTGGCCGCGCTGCGGCGCATGTCGCCAGGCGACCTGCGTTCGCGCTACGCCGAAGTGTTCGGCGAAACGACGAACACCCACCACAAGGAATGGCTGATCAAACGGATCATCTACCGCATGCAGGTACTGGCTGAAGGGGACCTGTCGGAACGCGCCCGCCAGCGGGCCTCTGATTTGGCCAACGACGCCGACCTTCGGCGCAAGGCCGCCAAGTCGACCGCCGCCACACCGGACGCCGGGCCTCGGACACGCACCCACCGCTTGCCCACGAAGGGCGATCGGCGGCTTCCGCTTCCCGGCAGCGTGATCACCCGCGTCTATAAGAAGGCGACACTCGAGGTCAAGGTATCGCCTGCCGGCTTCGAGTACGAGGGCGAAATCTACAAGTCGCTCAGCGCGGTGGCCAAGAAGATCACGGGCTCGCATTGCAACGGCTACCTGTTCTTTCGCCTGGCGAAGAAAGGGGGCGAACAATGACCAAGGCCCAAACCCAGGCGAAGGCCAGCGCCGCCCCACACATGCGTTGCGCCATCTACACCCGGAAAAGCACCGAGGACGGGCTGGAGCAGGAATTCAACTCGCTAGACGCCCAGCGGGAATCGGGCGAGGCGTACATCAAAAGCCAAGCCCACGAAGGCTGGGAGTGTGCGTCCGACCACTATGACGATGGCGGGTTCACCGGCGGCAACATGGACCGGCCGGCTCTGCGGCGGCTCATGGCCGACATCGAGGCCGGCCGCGTGGAATGCGTGGTGGTCTACAAGGTCGACCGTCTCAGCCGCAGCTTGCTGGACTTCGCCCGGATGATGGAGACTTTCGACAACCACCACGTCTCGTTCGTCTCCGTAACCCAGCAGTTCAACACGGCCACGTCAATGGGCCGGCTGGTCCTGAACGTCTTGCTGTCGTTTGCGCAGTTCGAGCGGGAGATGATCTCGGAGCGGACGCGGGACAAGATCGCCGCCACCCGCCGCAAAGGAAAATGGACCGGTGGCATGCCCCTGCTGGGCTACAACGTGCTCGACACGAAGCTCGTGGTCGATCCGGCCGAGGCCGAGCTGGTTCGGCAAATCTTCGAGATGTACGTCGACGGCGATGGCCTCGTGTCGGTGGTCGAGCAGCTTGAGCGCCATGGCTGGCGGAACAAGCGCTGGACAACGCGCAAGGGGATCGAACGCGGTGGTAGGGCATTCGACAAGAACAGCCTCTGGCATCTGCTCACAAACGTCGTCTACATCGGGAAGGTCAAATACAAGGACGAAATTCACGAGGGCGAGCATGCGGCCATAGTTTCGGACGATCTATGGCGGCGAGTGCAGGCTAAGCTCGAACATAACGGCCGCACCGGAGGGACGATGGTGCGTAACAAGTTCGGCGCGATTTTGAAGGGATTGCTCTATTGCGTGCCGTGCGGATGTGCAATGTCACCGACGCACGCAACGCGAGACCGAACGAAGCGCTACCGTTATTACGTTTGCATGGCTGCCCAAAAGCGGGGCTGGCATACCTGCCCTTCGAAATCGATCCCAGCTGGCGAAATCGAACGGTTCGTCGTCGATCAGATCAAGTGCATCGGCCGCGACCCACAGCTTGTCGCCGAGACGGTCCGCCAGGCCCGCGGGCAAGCAACCCGGCGCGCTGATGAACTGGCTACCGAGGAGCGGCGCCTTGGACGTGGCCTGGCCGGTTGCAATCGCGAGCTACAGCAGATCGCAACGGAACAGACCGATGGACGAAGCGCGGGGCTGGCGGCGAGCCGGCTGGCGGATCTGCAAGAGCGGATCGTCGCCGCCGAACGACGGATGACCGAGGTGCGGGACGAGACGGGACGCCTGCGACGCGACATGATCGACGAGACCGACGTCGCTCGGGCGTTGGCCGAATTCGAGCCGGTTTGGGATGCGCTCAGTCCGCGCGAGCAAGGCCGCCTGCTGCAACTGCTCATTGAGCGCATCGACTACGACGGACGCGACGGCACCATTTCGATCACCTTTCATCCCAGCGGCATCAAGGGGCTGGCCAGCCACGAATTCGCAGGAGATGCGGCATGACCAAAGGCATCAAATTTCAGATGAAGGTCCACTTCCGCTGTGGCCGGAACGGCCGAAAACACCTCGAGGCTGGCGAGTCGCCGGCCGCGCCGGTCGACCCTGGCCGCGTGCCACGGATATCGCGGCTTATGGCGCTGGCGATCCGGTTCGAGGGCCTGATCCGAGTTGGCGCGGTGGCCGACCAAGCCGACGTCGCCCGCCTCGGCCACGTCACGCGGGCACGGGTCACCCAATTGATGAACCTCCTGCACTAGGCCCCTGACATCCAGGAGGCCCTCCTGTTTCTGCCACGCGTCGAGCGTGGCAAGGACCCGATTCAGGAGCGGGAGTTGCGCCCCATCGCGGCTGTGCCTGATTGGCGTAAGCAACGGCGGATGTGGGAGGCCATTTCCTAGATATCCCATTTCGACTATTCATCCACCATTTTATCTAGGGGTGGGTGCATCAGCGCTGGTCACACCCAACCCCTTGTGGCAACTCCCCCAGAAGAATAGGATGCGCATGTTTGGGTAATCAAAGGATTGCCAACCATCACACATGGAGGCACATGCGGATCGTGGGCAAGCATAGGGTATTCAACGGCGACCGATTCCTCGACAAGTTTCAGGGTCATGAGGAACTGCTAAAGGGCTATTGTCGACTCTGGGGGCGGCGACTGAATCTGGCGATCTCGACAATCGAAATCCCCGGCTTCAAGAAGTGGTTGTCGGATGACAACTCACACTCGGATGCGAAAGATGAGCTCATGGATGGACTCTTTCGTTGCTATGACATCTCGTCCCCGCACGGCCATGAAGATCTCAAGGCGGCTTGCCACGACTTCAGGCCGTACAACCCCGACCCCGACGACGAGTTGCCGGTCGAGTGCCTGGCGCTCAAGGTTCGCACCGAAAGAGAGGATGCGTTCAATCTGGCATACGACCGACACGCACTCTTTCATGCTGAGCGATTCAGTATCTATCGGGGGCGTTCGAAGAAGCCGATTCAGAAATTGAAGGTGCGAGAAAAGTCGTTTCAGGCCGAATTGGCCAAGGAGTTTCAGGACCACAAAAGCAGCGAACGCGTACTGGTCCGAAGCTATCAAGACGGCGATTACACGAACTTCATCGTGTATCACGAGAAGCGAGTCAAATCGACGCTCATCTTCAAGGGAAGTAAGAATCGCCCCAGAGTTGGACCAACGGTTTTTCGACCGGCGCAGCAGGATTTCATCAGCTACAACGCTTCAACTGGCCAAGTCGAGATCGAATCTGGGCATGAAGCTGAAGAGGAGACTGTGCGCAAATGCTTCGCCAAGTGCTTCTTTTCCGACGCTGATTTCTTTGACGCCGATGGCGCAGCTGAATGCCTGAATCTGGGTGAGCTTGCCAACGCGTCTTTCCACCTGGATGTACCGGACGATCATAGTGCGGCGCTGGTTCAGCTTCGGTTCAAACTCCCACAAGAAGGTGGTCCAACGTTCTGCATCAGTTCGAAGGATGTATTTCGAACCTTGGAATCAAATGGCTTGAGGCGAAAACTCCGGGCCGACATGATTCAGTCGGCGGTGATCAAGGTCAGCTGGCCAGACGACAAACGCGGAAAGCGCATTCAACTAAGCGGCCAGAACAAGATTAAGTTCAATCGCGCTACACATGCCGATGATATTTTCCGCCTTCTCACGAACTGGGAATTGCTGATTAGTCATGAAGACGAGATCGAAGACGAGACGCCCAGGGAGGTTGATGGGTTTGCTACTGCATCGCCTCCACGAAACAAGCAGTCCAATACTGCGATTTCGCGAAGTCGAGCCGTATCCAAAACCCGAACTGCGCAAAATCCTAAGCGCCCGCGTCCTCGTTGAGACGGCCGATCACGCGGACGAGATCCCTCATCCTCAGCGACCGACCTCGGGCGAATTCGTGGCCGTCCATAAGACGGCCCGTGGATGGTGTGCAGTGCCCCTGGAGGACGCCGATTGGTTTCCTGCGATTCAACTGGAAGAAGGTGATGTTCGGCAGTATCGTGTCGACCTTGATTCATTCGCAAAGCACTTGCGCCACGAGAACGGTATCGAAGGCGAGGAGCTTGATGCCGAGGGCGAAATCATTGCGCTGGGGCGAAGGATAGTTGACGGTTTCGGTGCGATCGATGTCTATCTCTCATTGAGCAATGTCGATCCGTCAGAATTCTCAGGGCGTTGTCGCACGTTGGAGCGACCGCAAGGCACGAAAAGAATCGTAGTGCTTACGCCGCTCACGGTTGTTGTGCGAAACTCGCACCGACAGCTACTTGAGTCGAAGGGGATTACCATCGTGGCGCTATCGGGCGACAACATGAAGGTCGACTGGCTGTCCGTCGTTGCGACACTCGCATCAACTGCGTTGCCGGACGGATATCACGCGCCAAATCAAGTTGTGTTTCGTGGGATTGAACACACATGCTCGCTCAGTCGTAAAGAGGAACTGTTTATCGCAAAGGGCGTTGTGTCGCAGTTTGTCCAGATCGACCAAGTGATGCGCATAGACAGCGACGCCGTCTGGCGAGAGACCTTTCGGAATACAAAGGCACAGCGAGACCGGATCAGTCAATTCCTCGGCAGGCTCAACAACAAACTTGCCAAAGCGACTCCTCCACTTCGACTCTCGTTCCATGTGGTCCACGGCAAACCACACATTCGCCGCCACGACTTCAGCAACGCCTCGCAATCTGGCTGACGTCTTGCTGACATTTGGATATCGGGGAATGTCAGCATTTCCGGTCCATGCTTCCTTCTGTCGCGGTCGTCATGTCGACGGCCCATTTCCTCAGCAGAAGGAGCAACTATGTTGTCCCCACCTGATGACCGGCCGCCTGGCACCGATGCCCCGGCCGGGTCGCCCTCTCCGAACCTTCGCCGTTGGCTTGATCGCTTTTGGCGTTTAGGGTACGGAACCGTTCGCGGTCTTCACGTCCGCGCGGGCGACCCTCTCTTTGATCCAGCGCCCCAAATCGTCCGCACGGTCCGCCTATCCGAGGCGGGTCCGCTGCGCAACATGCCGACAAAAGCGGACTACCCGCTGAAGCGCGAGCAACTCGCGTTTCAGCGTGAGCTCGCGGCCATCGGCACGGGCGTGATCGATGTCATCAAGGTCCACGACGGTTTACCGGTCGGCCTTGAGTTCCGCGAGCATTCCTAACGGTTGCTCTCGTTGTTCTGCAGTTCGATTCCAAACAACTAACCGACCGCATGAGCGGAGGCGTTGTGGGAGTCGCCGAGACTCGGCGATCCTCGCACGTTTCCGCTCGTGCTGTTTCTATGCCGGCGCTTGGTGACCACCCACTCGCCCCTCCTTGGCGGTCCAAGGAGTTCTTCGAATGGTTACCAAACACAATCTCGACTGCTTTGATGAGTTCACTGCCCGTTTCATTCGCACCAAGGTCCGCCAACTGATTGGACGGGCGGGATTCCGGGAAGCCGACCGCGAGGACTTACTGCAAGACTTCGCGCTTGATTTGCTCCAGCGTCGCAAGCATTTCAATCCCGACACCGCCAATTGGGAGGCCTTCGTCGTCGTGGTCTGCGAGAACCGCTACGCGACGATCTTGGCGCACCAGCGGGCCGACAAACGCTCGGGCGAGCATGAAGGCGGCTCGTTGAATCAGCCCATCAAGGATGCCGATGGTGACTGTACGGAGTTCGGGGCGACGCTGCCTGATTCCCAGCAGCAGCGCCGTACAGGCAGGTATCGTCGGTCGAACGAAGAAATATGGGAACTTGGTGAGGACGTGGTCAGCGTGCTCGACCAGATGCCGCCCACGATGCGCAAGGTGTGCGAGATCGTGATGCGGAGTTCGAAGGCTGCAGCGGCTCGCGAGCTAGTCATCTCGCAGGGCACGGTCTATGAGATCCGCGACCGCATCCTGGTGCGGTTCGAGAAGGCCGGCCTGCGCGATTACCTGGCGTAGCTTTCCGACAGATCCGGCGGCGAGCCGGTAGGTCAATAGTATCCACCGCTCGCCGCCCTTCTTCTCGGAGCCACCCATGAGCGCCGAAATCTATCGCTACAAGTTCGCGCGCAGCGTTCCCTTCGAGGAGGTGGAGGCGTCGCTAGTACTCGCCTTGCTGGCGACCGAGAGCCTTCATGGCCAGGCGCAAGTGCGTCTCGACGCCGGCCACGCGGCGGAAGCCGCCAAGCGGACGTGCGTGATCGACGCCTCTACTCCGGTCGGCCGCGACTTGAACCGCTTATTCGTTGGTTTCATCGGCCGCGAGTTCGGCCCTGACGCGTTCGAGGTCGAGCGTGTCGATTCCGTAACCGCCCACAAACCCGAGGAGGTCGCCGCGTGACGTTATTGTCATATGTCCAACGGGGCCGCATGTCCAGGCCGCCCCGCATACTTCTCTACGGCGTTGAAGGAATTGGCAAGAGCACGTTCGGCTCGCTGGCGCCCAACGCGATCTTCGTCCAAACCGAGGACGGTCTCGACGAAATCGATTGCGACAAGTTCCCGTTGGCGACCACCTACGAGGACGTGATCGCGGCGCTCACGGAGCTTCACGGCCAGGAGCACGGCTATGAGAGCGTCGTGATCGACAGCCTCGACTGGCTGGAGCGCCTGGTGTGGGACCGGCTGTGCATTGAACACGGCGTCACGTCAATCGAGAAAGTCGACGGCGGGTACTCCAAGGGTTACACGCACGCACTGACCTATTGGCGCGAGATCATCAACCATCTGAACGCCCTGCGCAACGCCCGCGGCATGGTCGTGCTCTTGATCGCGCACTCGAAAGTGGAGCGATTCGAAGATCCTGAGTCATCGCCCTACGACCGTTACTCACCGCGCTTGCACAAACATGCTGCGGCGCTAGTGAGTGAATGGTGCGACGCCGTGCTCTTCGCGACCCGGAAGATCCGCACCCAGAGTGAAGACTCCGGGTTCAACCGCAAGCGCACCATCGCCCACGCCATTGGCAAGGACGGCGGCGAACGCATCCTGCGCTGTGTGGGCGGCCCCTCCTGCGTCGCCAAGAACCGCTACGGCATTACGGAAGAGCTGCCGCTTTCATGGGCGGCGTTCATTCAGGCACTTACCAGCCACCAACCCCAAGGAGCCAACATCAATGGCTGACCTCAGCGGCTTTGATGCCAACCAAGTCGAACCGACCAGCGAGTTCGACCCAATTCCTCCCGGAAAGTACCCGGCGGTGATCACCGAGTCGGAGATGACCCCCAACAAGGCAGGCACCGGGCACTTTCTCAAACTCACGTTCCAAGTCATCGAAGGTGAGTTCAGGAATCGCCTGCTGTGGACTCGCCTGAACCTCGATAACCCGAACGCGACTGCCGTGCAGATCGCCCGCGCGGAGCTATCCGCCATCTGTCGGGCTGTCGGCGTGCTTGCACCCACCGACTCGGTCGAGCTGCACAACCTGCCGCTGGTAATCCACGTCCGCTGTAAGAAGCGCACGGATACCGGGGACATCACTAACGAAATCAAAGGCTACTCCAAGAAGGATGTGCCTTCCGTGGCCGGGGCTCCGGTTGCGGCGGCAGCTAACAGCACACCTCCTTGGAAGCGCTCGTGATGATCGAACTGGAACTGCCGTACCCGCCATCGGTCAACCATTACTGGAGGCGAGTAGGAGCACGGACGCTCATAAGTCGCGGGGGTCGGGCATTCCGCAAGGCGGTCTGTTCGATCCTCGCGGCCGGCGGGGTTCGTCCCCTGCTAGGTCCCCTCGTCGTCGAGGTCGCGGTGTTTCCGCCGGACAACCGTCGACGCGACATCGACAACGTGCAAAAGGCGCTGCTGGACGCGCTGGCCCACGGCGGCGCTTACCAGGACGACTCACAGGTTGCTCGGCTCACCGTCGAACGCCAGCACGTCGTGGCTGGGGGCAAAGTGCGCGTCCGGTTGGAGCGCCTCTGAATGGACATCAAGCAACGAACGTGCCTGAAGTGCGGCCAGCCGTTCGATTCGACGGGGCCGGGCAATCGCATCTGTCCTCGCTGCCACAAGATCAACGATCGTGTGTCCAAATGCGGGGAAGCAGAAATAAAGAAGCAGCGGGGCGGAAAACGGCGGAATGGGGAACTGATTGAATGATGGAACTGCGCCCGTATCAGCGCGCATGCATTGACGCCGTGTACGAGCACCTGCGCACCAGGGACGACAGCCCGTGCGCCGTGGTGCCGACGGCCGGCGGTAAGACACCCATCATGGCTTCGATTTGCAAGGAGGCCGTCGAGCTGTGGCAGGGGCGCGTGCTGATCCTGGCGCACGTGAAGGAGCTGCTGGAACAAACGACTGACAAGCTGCGGCTCGTCTGCCCGGAGGTGAACTTCGGCATCTACTCGGCGGGTCTCAAGCGGCGCGACACCGAGCACCCGGTGATCGTCGCGGGAATCCAGTCGGTATATCGCCGCGCTTGCGAGTTGGACGCGTTCAATCTGGTGATGGTCGACGAGGCTCATCTCATCCCGCTGGAAGGCGACGGGATATATCGCCAGTTCCTGGCCGACGCCAAAGTCGTGAACCCTGAGCTGAGGATCGTGGGTTTCACCGCAACGCCGTTCCGACTGAAGACGGGCCCCATCTGCACGCCCGACGGATTTCTCAACCACATCTGCTACGAGGTCGGCGTCCGCGAGCTGATCCGCGACGGGTTCTTATGCGCGCTCGTCAGCAAAGCCGGCAAGTCCAAGGCCGACGCGACCGAGCTGCACGTGCGCGGTGGTGAGTTCGTGGCCGACGAGGTCGAAACCTTGATGGACCAGGACGCGCTGGTTTGTTCTGCGTGCGAAGAAATCATCCAGCACGCCGCAAGCCGCAACGCCTGCCTCATCTTTGCCTCCGGCGTCAAACACGGCCGGCATATCGTCGACGTGCTCCAGCGCCAGCACGGCACCGAGTGCGGCTTTGTGTGCGGCGAGACCCCGACAACTGAACGCGACGCCGAATTGGGCCGCTTTCGCCGAGGCGAACTTAAATACCTGTGCAACGTCAACGTGCTTACGACCGGCTTTGACGCACCCCACATCGACTGCGTGGCCCTCGTGCGGCCGACCATGTCCCCAGGCCTCTACTACCAAATGGTCGGCCGTGGCTTTCGCCTCCATCCCAGTAAAGACGACTGCCTGGTGCTCGACTTCGGCGGCAACGTGCTGCGGCATGGTCCGGTGGACGACATCAAGGTCACGACGCTCGACCGTGGCAATGGCCAGGCACCGGCGAAGGAATGTCCCGAGTGCCAGGCAGTGATCGCCGCCGGCTTCGCCACCTGCCCGCAGTGCGGGTATGAGTTCCCGCCGCCGAAGCGCACGCAGCACGAGGCAAAGGCCAGCGAGGCAAGCATTCTGTCGGGCGAGGTGACGACGACGAAGTACTCGGTGCGTTCGGTACTGTACAGCGTCCACACCAAGCGCGGCGCACGCAACGGTGATCCCAAGACACTGCGCGTGGACTACCAGGTCGGCTGGCACGACTACAAGAGCGAATGGATTTGCCTCGAGCACGACGGCTACGCGCGATCCAAGGCCGCGGCGTGGTGGCGGCGTCGGTCACCAGATCCGGTCCCAGATACCGCAGAGCGTGCCGTTGAAGTCGCCGAAGGCGGCGGTCTCGCGCCAACGCGATCGATCACTGTGCGAGCCGTTGCTGGCGAGCGCTATGAGCGGGTCGTCAACCACGAGCTGGGCCCACGGCCTGAGCCTCTGGCGGCTCTGGTCGACCAATCCTGCGAGGAGGACTGCCCATTCTGATGGCCACCGCGCCCAACCCGCTGTTGATCGCCGCGCTGCGGTACGCCGAGCTGGGCTACGCCGTATTTCCCTGTGCGCCAGGCGATAGCACTCCGCTCACGGAGCACGGCTTCCATGATGCAACGACCGATGCGGAGCAGATCGAGGCGTGGTGGTCGGCGCATCCCTCGGCCAATATTGCTATCGCCGCTGCCGGGCTACTCGTGGTCGACGTCGATCCTCTCGACAACGGCTCGGCGAACACCTGGTTGCGCGACGAGCCTGAAAAGCTGCTCGCGCTGTCGGCCGCACCCACCGCCATCACGCCACGCGGCGGCCGGCACCACGTATTCCACAAACCGACCGGCAAGGCCTGGCGGTGCGGCACCAGCGTCCTGGCCCCGCACGTCGATGTGCGCACCGATGGCGGCTACATCGTCGTGGCTCCCTCGCGAAGGCGCGAAGGTTCATACAGTTGGGTGCGGGACATCGAGCTGGACGTCACTCCCGACCGGCTGCTCGGGCCGCCGGCCTGGCTCGTAGCCCAACTCGATCGCGTTGGCACGACGTCGCCCACGTCGCCACGAGTCGCGGCCGGTCCCGAACGGGCAAACCCGATCCCCTCGGGCCAACGGAACGCGACCCTGGCCCGCCTGGGCGGCGCAATGCGCCGCGTCGGCATGTCGCAAGGCGAGATTTCGGCGGCACTAGACCGCGTCAACCGCGACCGGTGCGTGCCGCCGCTCGCGCCGGCCGAAGTGGAGCGCATTGCCGTCAGTGTCGCGCGGTATTCACCCGACGAGGTATCGGTCGCTCTGGCGGAAAACCACTACGACCAGATGTACGCCGAAGCACCGGCTGACGAAGTTGCCTCGGATGACCCTGGTCCAATTTCCGACGACCTTCTCCGCGTGCCGGGGTACATCGACGAGGTGATGGCGTACACGCTCGACACCGCGCCTTATCCGGAACGAGTCATGGCATTCTGCGGCGCACTGGCGCTGCAGGCCGTCCTGGCCGGTCGCAAAATCCGCGACCCCATGGGCAACCGGACGAACCTCTACATCCTGGGCTTGGCAAACTCTGGCGTCGGCAAGGACCACGCCCGCCAAGTGAACCAGCGAATTCTGTACGAGACGGGGCTGGCCGACTGCCTTGGCAATAGCTTCGCCAGCGGAGAGGGGATCGAGGATCGATTGTTCGTGCAGCCTGCCGTTCTTTACCAGGTCGACGAGATCGACGGCCTGCTGTTGCGAGTCAGCCAAGCCAAGGACGCGCGGCACGAACAGATCGTGAGCATGTTGCTGCAGATGTACTCCAGCGCGCGCGGCGTCTATGTGATGCGCGCCAAGGCCGGGCGGGAACGAACGGCAATCGATCAGCCTTCACTGTCGATCTTCGGCACCGCCGTGCCCAAGCAGTTCTATGAGGCCCTGTCGCGTCGCCTCCTGACCAACGGTTTCCTGGCTCGCATGATCGTGCTCGAATGTCGCCGCCGGGGTTCCGGCCGCGAGGATGGCGATCGTCCACTGCCCGCGTCGATCTTGGATGTCGCCCGCTGGTGGGCCGAGTTTCGACCAGGTGGAGCGCCCGGCAATCTCAGCGACTGGCACCCCGACCCGCGTTTGGTTCCACAGACCGATGACGCGCGGGAGCAATTTCGCCAACTCCGCGAGCAGGCCGATCAAGCTTACACCCGGGCAGAGTCGCGCAATGACACGGTTGCAATGGCGATCTGGGCCCGGGCCTACGAGAAGGCTCGTCGCTTGGCACTGCTCTATGCCTGCAGCGTCAATCACATCGACCCGATCATCAGCCCGGACGCGGTCGCCTGGGCGGGGGCGTTCGTGGACCACCAGACTCGCCGCATGCTGTTCATGGCCGGCTACCATGCCAGCGAGAGCGAGTTCGACTCGAAGCGGAAGCGGCTCTTGGAAGTGCTCTCGCAATGGCGTGAACAGCACGGCGATGAGTGGATGCCGTTCTGGCGCATCAACCGCCGGCTGCCGTGGAGCAGCCGCGAGCACGAGGAGGTTCGGGCCACGCTGCTCGAGCAGCGGTTGATCGAGGCCAAGCGCGTGCAAACGCGCGGCCGCCCAGGGGCCGTCTATCGCCTCCTGCCGAGCAGTCCAAGTGAGGAGGACTCGTCGTGAATCGCTTCTTGCGCTTCTTGCAGTTGTTGCACGGCGGTTCACACACACGAGCGCGAAGGGAGACAGAGAAACGCGCGCGGGGGGAGCAATAACAGCAATAAGTAACAACTCTCTCTTTATCTATCTTCTCCACCGTTCCCGTGGTGCCGTTCGTGCGGAGTTATTGAACATGCCGTGGCTGCCGATCACAAATTCACGTCCTGGCGATGCGTGCCCGCGATGCAAACGCGGCACGCTGTACGTGCGCAGCAGTCGAGCGACCGGGACGCATTGGCGCTTGCAGTATCTACGGTGCAAGTATTGCCGACAGACGTTCAAGGCGCGAGCCGAGCGCCGCGAGCCGCGGGGTGAACAGAAAGTGTTGTAGGAATCGACCGGGATCGACGGTTGCACGGGTACGATTACATGTGACGGAGCGAAGCAGAGGAGAGGCATTCTGATGGAAGTCATCAAAGGAGCGGTCAACCACGCAAGCGCCGTTGCCGAATTCTGGAACGCCAAGGCACAAGACTCGAACTCGTGGTGGTACGGATCGCCGCAGAAGACCGCTGAGGACATCGCCAATCTCTTGTCGCAGGGGTTCTCGTTGGTGGTCGCCCTCGACCACGGCGTGCTCATGGGTTTTGGACTGTGGCTGGGCCCGCGTCTACTCGGCTTCACGGCGCTCAATCGCGAGGCCTTCTACCGCATGCTAAGCGTCTGGGCAGAGGAGAATCCCGGCCAGCGCGGACTGTCGGTCATTCCAGCGCGCGACACTACCGAGAAAGCTTGGTTCGATGCACTCGGCACCGGCGAACTCACGCCCATGGGCTACAAGCCGATCGGGCGTGGTGACGATCCGACGAAGCGCAAGCCTTGGACTTGTCGCCTCGAAGGCAGCTTGGATGCGCTGCGGGCGGCGGTTGACACGAAACTCGCGGAGATCGCCCGCTAGTGCTGACGCTCACGCTGCAACCATCGGAGGCTGACCTGAACCACCGCGATACCTACATCGCCGACGGCGTGTTGGTCAACAACAACTACGGAGACGACTTCGCACTGATTGTCGGTACGCAGAACCTCGGCAAGGACTCGCAATCGCTGTTCCGAGCGATCCTGCGATTCGACCTGACGTCGCTCATCACGGCCACGATCGTTGACGCGACGCTGACACTTACTGCGGCAGGCGGGAATATCACCAACGAGACGTTTAGCATCCATCGCCTGACCCAGCCGGACTGGACGGAATTTGGAGCGACCTGGAACGTCTACGACCTCGGCCGTGCGTGGATCTTCCTCGGCGGGGATTACGACCCGACGCCAGTGCAATCGGTCAGCCACACGTTCATTCAGAATCTGGTTTTCAACCAAATCAAGCCGTTGGTCGAGGATGCAATCGAGAACCGCGCTGGGATTCTCGACGTGCTGATCAAGGGAGCTGCAGAAAGCGGATTGCAGCGTCTGGACTGCTATTCGTCGGGCAATGCCAACCCCGCGTTTCGTCCGACGCTGGTGGTGAACTACGAGCACCCGGTTTGGTGCGTCGAGACGGGTGACACAGCAGTGTGGGCGGTCGCTGTGCAGGACGAGGGCTGCTGATGCCGTACAACCTCCACGATCTTGGCGACGTTGTGCGGGTGTCGGCCACGTTCACGGACGCCGACACCGAGAACATCATCGACCCCGATGTCGTCAAGCTCTCGATCCGCACGCCTGCCGGCGTCGTGACCACGTACACGTTTGGCGTTGGTGGGAACGTCGTTAAGGAAGCGGTGGGCCAGTACTACTCGGTGATCGACGCGAACCAAGCTGGCTTCTGGTTCTACCGATGGTGGTCGACCGGCTTTGGCCAGGCTGCACAGGAAAAGGAATTCAAAGTGCGAGGAGCTCAGGCCATATGACCCCCCCAGGCTCTTAGGTACTTTTCGGGCCTACGCCACATGGTTTCCCACCCCGCGCTCGGCCGCCCAAGACAGAGTCCGTCCTTGGAAAATGACATGACACACAACGACTGGGAATGTTGGTACGTAAGGGCTTACCACAACGCCGTACTTTCTGCCCGGCTCAATTCCCTTCGTGGCTGGAAGCGACGGATATACATCTGGTCCACGAACCAGTCAAAGAGGGTCAGGCGGTACGAGCGGCAGCGAAGTGGGGAAGTTAGGTCGCGGACCAGACGCCCCGCGAGAACCTGGGACGAAGCCATTCGGAGGATGATCCATGCGAGTAGACGACGGCAACATCAACACCGGTTATCTGGAAGCTGGCAATTGTGGTGCACTAACGTTTCCCGACGATGGCGAGAAAGAGCTCGAGCGAATCAAGGTGCCAGAGATCATGGCGCTCTTGGAGCGGCAGAACTTCCGGTGTGCCCTGACGGGGCAACGCCTAACGCCGAGCAACGCATCACTTGATCACGTGATCCCGGTATCTCGAGGCGGGGCCCACGCCATCGAGAACATGCAGGTGGTGCTCACGTCGGTGAACCATGCCAAAGGCACGATGACGCAGGACGAGTTCATTCAGCTGTGCCACGAGGTCGTGGCTTGGGCGGACCGGAGCCAAGATGGAGAAGCAAATGGTCGGAGTTAGCCGGTACAGTTTCGATCGTGATCCCCATCCGCCGTCGCGCGATGTCATCAAGAAAGTGCAGGAGCTCGTTGGTGGGATGATGACCTGCAAGGTCGCGATAACCGGCATTTACCGGTACGAGGACGGCGCTGTGTCGATCGACTTCAGGTGCGAGGCTGGATGCGAGCATAGCTTTTACATACACCCCGATGCCAAGCTTCAGCTAGTCGACTTGGCTCCCCTGCACGGCGAGGATGCCAAATGAAGCTTCGT
The DNA here is from genome assembly GCA_040877415.1 of Pirellulales bacterium. Taxonomy (GTDB): domain Bacteria; phylum Planctomycetota; class Planctomycetia; order Pirellulales; family PALSA-1355; genus JBBDNV01. The sequence continues at coordinate 4,440 of JBBDNV010000150.1, read as the reverse complement.
GATCGGATTAAAGAGCTGCGCCGCGTCAAAGCCAGCGAGATCCTGCCGAATCCCGCGAACTGGCGAACGCATCCGAAAGCGCAGCAAGATGCAATGCGCGGCATCCTGGCCGAGGTCGGAATCGCCGACGCGCTCCTCGTGCGCGAGACGCCAGCGGGGCTGCAACTGATCGACGGGCACCTGCGTGCAGACGTGGCGCCCGACAGCGAATGGCCCGTCCTGGTGCTCGACGTTGACGAGAAGGAGGCCGCCAAGCTCCTGGCGACCGTCGACCCCTTGGCCGCGATGGCGGAAACCGATCCCGAGAAGCTGAAAGAGCTGCTGCGCCAGATCGATGTCGATAGCGAGGCACTCCAGCAGATGCTGGCGGAGCTGGCTGACGAGGCCGGTCTGCAAGACGACGGTGCGGAGATCGTCGAGGACGAGGTTCCTGCCCCACCGGACGAAGCGACCACGCAGCCGGGCGACCTGTGGATCTTAGGAAACCACCGTCTGCTCTGCGGTGACTCCAGCAAGCCTGAGGATGTTGATCGGCTGCTCGACGGCGCGGTGATCCACCTGGTCAACACCGATCCGCCGTACAACGTGAAGGTCGAGCCGCGTTCGAACAATGCGATCGCCGCCGGCCTGAGTTCCTTCGCCGGGCCCAAGCATCACCAGTCGCTCGACCTGGCACGGCACCCTGAGAAGTCCAAACCGACCGGGAAGAAGCTGCGAGCCAAGGACCGTCCGCTCGCCAACGACTTTGTCACCGACGCTGCGTTCGACGAGTTGCTCGCCGCTTGGTTCGGCAACATCGCCCGCGTGCTTCAGCCTGGCCGCGTGTTCTATATCTGGGGTGGGTATGCGAACTGTGGCAACTACCCGCCGGTGTTGAAGGCCTGCGAGCTCTACTTCTCCCAGGCGATCATCTGGGTGAAGGAGCACCCGGTGCTGACCCGCAAAGACTTCATGGGCAACCACGAGTGGTGCTTCTATGGCTGGCGCGAGGGCGCCGCGCACGTGTACCTAGGGCCGGCCAACGCCGTCGACGTATGGAGCATCAAGAAGATCAACCCGCAGAGCATGGTGCATCTCACCGAGAAGCCGGTCGAGCTCGCCGCTCGAGCCATGCGGTACTCATCGCGCCCAGGCGAGAATGTTTTGGACCTGTTCGGCGGCAGCGGTTCGACGCTTGTAGCCGCCGAGCAGACGCAACGGCGAGCATTCCTGATGGAACTTGATTGCCTTTACGCGGACGTCATCGTTCAACGGTGGGAGGCTTTTACGGGGCGCAAGGCCGAGCGGGCCGAGGAGGTCGCCACGTGAACGCGACGTCTGGCCCACGTGGCGGCCGTGGAGTCGGGTTGGCCACGGAAGCTACCAACGAGAAAACGCCCCGACGTGGCGAACGTGGGGCGTTGGGCGGAAGCCCGTCGCGGGCGCTACCCGTTGGACGCGAATTGGCCGCGATCGGTCTTCTTGAATCGGGCGCCTTTGCCCATCGCGTTGATCTCTCGCAGTATGGCGCTATAGAGCGTTGCGTGCGGCGTCTTGCCGCCGGGGCTGGTCCACAGACCTTTCGCGGCCATCGCGTCAATCATCTCCTTGGCGTTCATCGGCTGCTTCGATGCGGCCAAGACCTGCGCGGCGGCATCCAGCGCGCTGAGCTTCTTCGGCTTGTCGCTCGCGGCCTTGGCCTTCTTGGCGGGTGCGGACTTGGTGCCCTTGGCCTTCGGCGATTTGGGGGTGGGCTTCTTAGGGGCTTTCTTCGTAGCCATGTCTCATCTCCTCGGGAACGGGTGCGATGGGTTGGCTGCCATCATCAGGCTCGCGGAACCACCCGCGAACGACGCCGGCCAAGCCGGCGTTTCGGCTTACAGGCCCAGCTCTTCCATCAAGCGGTTCACCTCGTCCACGCCCAACATCTCGGTGAGCGTGTCGGCCAGCCATTCGGCCTGCTGCAGCCCGCGAACCGCGTCTTCGTTGGCTGGCTTGTAGAACGCGGCGGGCTGCAGGAAAGCGATGATCGTGGCCACGCCCTCGGGCGACAGGTTGTCGCGGATGACCTTCTCGAAGGCCTCCTGGTCAACCGCCCCGCTCATTCGATCGTCGTTGTTCGCGTGCATCGTTTGGCTCCTTGTGGTTTGTGTCTGCATGCCCCGTTCGGACAGTCACACATGAGCCATCGATCGCGCGGAACATCAAGCGCGGCTGGGCAAGATTCCGCCAGATTTCGACAGGTTCTTTTCCAGCGGAAACCGACGCTGTTTTCCTTGGCGGTCGACACGGGCGACGTGTGGGCCACGTGGCGAACCGCCCACTGTGCTGGCCTCTGGGGCCACCTTCGCCCGAGGGCCGCGACGTGGGCCAACGTGGCGCGTTTGGACTAGCCGTCGGAACGGAACTAAAGGAGAGCGACGCGTGTGTCCCAGCTTCGTAAAGAGGCCCAAGAAAAAGCCAAGTCGCTACGGAAGCAGCTTGCCGTATTGGACAAGCTCACCGGTGGTGCGTCGGAACGTGAACGCGATGTCGAACGCAAGCGGGCTCAGCGCGCGGCATCCAAGGAGGTCGTCATCCCGCCCTGTGCCGACCGGGCCCGGCGCGAGCGACTCGAGGCTGACGACATCGCCTGGCTCATGCACTACTTCGGAACCGGATGCGGGCTCAAAGATCCGTTCTGGTATGAGTTCACCACGCAGCAACGAGAAATGATTAGCGCGATTCGACACGCAATTCTGTTCGGCGGTGACCAGGCGATTGCCGCCAGTCGCGGCGAGGGCAAGACCACGATCTTCGAACGCCTGCTGCTCAAGTACACGCTGCAAGGCGTGCTGTCGTTCTCTGTGCTTTGCGCTGCGACCGGCACGCTTGCCAGCGATTCGCTCGACACGATCAAGTCGGCGATCGAGGACAACCCACTCTTGCTTGCGGATTACCCCGAGGTTTGCGTTCCGGTTCGGGCCCTTGAGAACACGCCCAACCGCGCCGGTTATCAGTTGGTGACCGGAGAGCGGCACGACAGCGGCGAGCCGTTCCAGATGGCCTCCAGCAAGTTCAGTTGGTGTGGGCAGGAGATCGTCTTCCCGAACGTGCCGGGTTCTCCATCGGCGCAGGCCATCATCGCCACACGCGGTTTGGACTCAGCCATTCGCGGGCTCAAGCGCAAGGGCCGGCGGCCGCAGCTGGTCGGCATCGACGACCCCGAGACGGAAGAAACGGTCCGAAGCGCCGAGCAGGGCAAGAAGCTCGAAGATCGGATCGACCGTGCGCTGGGTGGGCTCGGCAGCCAGCAGAAGGCCATCGGCCGCGTGATGCTCACCACGCTGCAGAACCGTACGTGCGTATCGTTCCGATGCACAGACGCCGAACAAAAACCAACCTGGAAGGGCAAGCGGTTCCGCTATCTGGTCAAGCCGCCGGAGCGCAAGGACCTGTGGGACGAATACGTCCTGCTGCGCGAGAAGGAGTTTCGTGAGTTCTCTGCGGGCCGCAGCCGAGACGAGCATTGCCGGCAGTCGCACCAGTTCTATCTGGACAACCGCGAGAGCATGGACGCCGGCGCGCAGGTGGCCAACGAGCATCGTTTCGACGGCACGGTGCTGCCCGACAGCTCGCAAGTCGAGGCGACCTCGCTTCAGCACTACTACAACGAAGTTGCCCGCCTCGGCTCCGAAGCGGTCGCCGCGGAATTGGACAACGATCCTCTCGAGGACGAAGGCGCGGCGCGGCAGCTCGTCTTGACCGCCTATCACATCCAAAACAATTGTCTGAGCGGCTTGGAAAAGCAGGTCGTTCCCGACGGCACGGTTTGCATCACGGTTGGGGCGGATGTGCAGAAGCTAGGCCTGCACTATGTCGTGATCGCTTGGGACGAGCACGCGGCCGGCTGCATCATCTATTACGACTTCTTCGAGTTCCTGACCGAGAATCGCCCGGCCTCGGACTGTGAGGTGTTGATCTTGGAGGGGTTGTTCGCCTGGCACGAGGCTCAGCAGCAATCTCCGTTCGTCTCTTCAGCGGGCGAGGAGCTATTCGCCGATCTAGCCTTGATCGACACCGGCTGGAAGCATGAGAGCTGGAACACGCAGCCCGTGCAGGTGTTCTGCTCGCAGGTTGGCTATGGCGCCTTCATGCCGTCGAAGGGCGAGTCACCCTATCGCCGCCCACAGGACTCCGCTCGCCTGATCATCGGCGACAACTGGCACGTGAGTTTTCCCGGTGGCGTGCCGATCGTGATCATGAACTCCGACCACTGGAAGCTTAAAGTCCACGAGGGCTTCCTGGCGGGCCAAGCCGATGACGGGTCGCTCCTGCCCGGCGCGCTGCGGGTCTTCAATCCGCCGAGCATCGACGGCCGGCCCAACCGCACGGCTCACCTGTCCTTCGCGAAACACATTCTCGCGGAAACCTGGGAGACGCGCTTCGTGCCCGGGTTCAAGGGGAACCGCACCGGCTGGT
>JBBDNV010000149.1:0-14842 GCA_040877415.1 Pirellulales bacterium | reverse complement strand
GCGGATTCGGCGCGAATCAGCGCCACGCCGCCGCCGGGCACGATGCCTTCCTGCAGGGCCGCCTGGGTGGCGCTTTTGGCGTCTTCCAGCAACGACTTGCGTTCCTTCATCTCGGTTTCAGTCGCCGCCCCGCAGTTGATCTGGGCCACGCCGCCGGCGAGCTTGGCCAGCCGCTCCTGCAGCTTTTCGCGATCGTATTCGCTGTCGGTTACCTCGATCTCTTTGCGAATTTGCTCGGCCCGCCCGTCGATGGCTTCTCTCTTGCCGGCCCCACCCACGATCGTCGTCTCTTCGGCCGTGATGGTAATTTTCTTGGCCTTGCCCAGGTCGGACAGCTTGACGCCGTCGAGCGAAATGCCCAGGTCTTTGAAAATGGCGGTGCCGGCGGTGAGGATGGCCAGATCGCCGAGCATCGCCTTGCGGCGATCGCCGTAGCCGGGAGCTTTGACCGCGCAAACGCTCAGGATGCCGCGCAACTTGTTGACCACGAGCGTGGCCAGAGCCTCGCCCTCGACGTCCTCGGCAATGATCACTAGCGGTTTGCCCGCCTTGCTCACGGCCTCGAGAATCGGCACGAGATTCTTGGCATTGGAGATTTTCTCCTCGTAGATCAGGATCAGCGCGTTTTCCAGCTCGACGGTTTGATTTTCCTGATCGGTCACGAAGTGCGGCGAGAGATAGCCGCGATCGAACTGCATGCCTTCGACCACTTCGACCGTGGTTTCGGCCTGCCGGCCTTCCTCGATCGTGATCACGCCGTCCTTGCCGACTTTCAAGAACGCGTCGGCCAGGACGTTGCCGATCGTCGGGTCGCAGTTGCCGGCGATCGTGGCCACTTGCATGATTTCCTTTTTGTTTTTCTCGTTGATCGGCGTCGCCATTTTGGCGATCGCCTCGCTGACCGCTTCGGTCGCCTTGCCGATGCCGCGGGCCAATGCCATCGGATCGGCGCCGGCCGCGATCATTTTCAGTCCTTCCTTAAAGATCGCTTCGGCCAGCACGGTGGCCGTGGTCGTGCCGTCGCCGGCCACGTCGTTGGTCTTGCTGGCGGCTTCCTTGACCAATTGGGCCCCCAGGTTCTCGTAGGGATCGTCGAGCTCGATGTTTTCGGCCACGGTCACGCCGTCCTTGGTAATCTTGGGCGAACCCCAACCTTTGTCGAGCACCGCGTTGCGACCGCGAGGACCTAGCGTGCTGCCCACCGCACGCGCCAACTTACTCACTCCGGCGGCCAGCGCCTGGCGTGCCTCATCGTCAAAGAGCATCTGCTTTACCACGCTGCGATTTCTCCTTCTATGGGCGTTTCGGGCTCGCGGGGGGTGTCGCCTTGCAAGGCGAATCACGGCCCTCGTGCGCCGCTGTACTGTCGATGTTCGTGCGGTGGCGGGATCCTCTGAGGAAAATAGCCACATTGGCAGGCCGGAGCCCGTGCGGCAGCTCTTTTAAGCAACGCTCGTGCCAAGGGGACACGGAGCGGTTTAAACCGTTAATGATAAAAGAGTTACTCCCGATAGGACCGGCCCCGATGGCTTTACAGCCGGGTGGACGGCCGGCGGATCAATGCCATTTTGGCAGACCGACGCACGGCGCGCAAAACGGCCTCGAGGCTTTAGCAGGCTCAAGGCCCACGGGGCGGGATGAGGATTTGACGTCATGGGCCTCTCGTACGCGGCTTGTCGCCGAGCCAGCGCGAGAATCCGAACGACCACCGATCGCCGGTCAATGGCAAATCATTCGATGGCGACGAGATGAGCCGCGTCGTACCAAGGATTTGCAAAGTGTTTCGGCAAGCTCGGGCGCTTGCATTCCGTTTGCGCCGATTGCAGCGACTGTGCCGTTCGCCGAAAAGAATTTGGTCGCGGTTGATGGCGAATGTCTGTAGAGATTCTTTTCACAGCCGAGCATACTAATTCGACCGGCGACAACTGCGCGGCAGTTCGGAACAGTTGCCGGAGTCATTTCCAACAAGAGGCACGCCAGTGATCACCGTCACTGGCAAGCGGCAACGGGCCGCTGTCTAAAGCGCGCATCGAGTCGCGCTTGGGGTGCCGAAGTCGGCCACCATTCAATCGACCGCGCGTTTCAACCGCGTGGATTGACCGCGGACGAAATGCGACCTGAAGATCAAACGCATCTTCCTTTGGAGACGAAAATGTATTGGCTTCGTATGTTCATGACTTTGGCCGTGGCCGGTTCCATGGCCCTCGTAGGCGGTTCGGCCGCCGGCGAGAATCTCGTATTCCAGCAGTTGCCGCTCAACGGAGGCCTGGCTCCCACCTATGGGATTGGGTACCCCGGACACAGCGAACTGAGCACGGTGACTCCCGGCGGCATCATTGGCTTTACCGGCACGTCCATGGGAGATGACTTCTCGGTCAACATGTCCAAGCCGATCGTGCACGTGGAGTGGTGGGGCTCGTACCTCAACGTCGGAAATGGCGACGGCGTGCAAAGGTTCCTGCTGTCGTTCGAGACCGACGTCGAGGCGACCATGGATGCGCCAAGCCATCCGGGAGTTTCCATCATCAGCCAGATCGTCAGCCGGGGCGTGTTGGCCCCCGGCTCGGGGACCTTTGCCGAGGCGGCGATACCCACGGCATCCGGCGCCGCGGGACAGCTCTATCATTACAACGCTCAATTGGAAATTCCCTTTCTTCAGATCCCGGACGATGTTTACTGGCTGAAGATCGTGGCCATCGTGGACCCGGACGACGACGGCAACCTACAGTGGGGATGGCACAACCGCGACTACACGATTGAGGACATACTCACCTCAACGATACCCGTTCCGGGCGAACACGCCGTGGCCAACGACATCGATGTCACGATGTGGCACTTCCAGGACAACGCGGTCAGCGGGGGCATTACGGTCATCCCGGTACCCCAAACGCACCTGGCCGCCGTGATTCAGAACGGGTTCAACCCACAGCACTATGTCAACGGCGCCGACGGTCCCACCGGCATCGCTCAGTATTCGAAGGATATGGCCTTCCGACTTTACACGGCGCCCGAGCCAGGCACGCTGTTCCTCCTTGGCACGGGCGGCGTGGCTCTCGTTGTGGCGATGCGCAGACGTCGCGGCCGTTAAGCACGATGAGTAAGTTACGCGCCGTGCAACAACCCGCAGGGCCGCGCCGGACGCGGCCCTCGTCACTGCGGTCGAGCTTTGCGTCGCCGACCTTGTGCCCGACGCCCAAAGCAGTTGCTCGCGTTACGGCCGGCGGTGGATCCACAGGTCGGCCTCATGGCCGAACGTCGTCACGCGGCCTTCGATTCTTGCGCCAAGTTTTTCGGCGACCCGGGCCGATGCGGCGTTGCCGGAATCGATGATGCTGCACACGCGGTCAACGCCGAGATTCGCAAAGCACCAATCGAGCGAGGCACGGCCCGCTTCGGTGGCGATTCCCTGGCGCTGGCGGCTGGGATCGACGACCCAGCCCACTTCGACGATCGGCCACCCTTCGGGAAACCAGGGGCCGCTGCGGCCCAAAAACGCGCCGGTGGCGCGATCCTCGATGGCCAGAACCGAGTAGCCGCGGATTTCCATGTGGCCGACAAACAGGGCGACTTGCCGCCAGGTCTCCGCGCGACTCAGAGGCTTGCCTGAACCCAGGAAACGCATCACGTCCCCTTGGGCGTTGAGCCGCGCCAAGTCGTCCAGATCCGCTTCGCGAAACGGCCGCAGCCGCAGCCGGGGCGTTTCGATAATTAGCGAGCCGCGCACGGCGCCCTCTGATTCGCAGACCTACGGCGTAAACTTCTCGTCGCCGGTAAGCCGCGTCGCAAAACCGGCCAGCAAGTCGGCGGCCCGGTCGACGTCCTCGAGCGAAACCATTTCCACCGGGCTGTGCATGTAGCGATTCGGTATGCTCACCAGTCCGGTGGCCACGCCGCCGCGGCTGGTTTGAATCGTGTTGGCATCCGTGCCGGTGGCCCGGCCGCTGGCCGCCATTTGATAAGGAATCTCGCCGGCCGCCGCCGCTTCCACGAGTTGTTCGACCACCACCGGATTCATGTTCGGTCCGCGATAAATCACCGGGCCTTTGCCCAAGCAAACGTCGCCCTCTTGTTTCTTGTCGATCGTCGGGCAATCGGTGGCATGGGTCACGTCGATGGCGATGCCGACGTGCGGACGAACGCCGTAGGCGCTGGTCGTGGCTCCGCGCAGACCGATTTCCTCTTGCACGGTCGAGACGGCGAACAGCGCGCAGTTGAGGTTCTGGCCGCTGGCGCGGCGCAGGGCCTCGACCGCCACCCACAGGCCGGTTTTGTCGTCCATGCCGGGCGAGCTGGCAAAGCCGTTGCGCATCTCGGTGAATCCAAGCTCGAGAGTTACCGGATCGCCGACGCGCACCAGCTCGGCGGCTTCGTCCTTGTTCATGGCTCCGATGTCGAGCCACAGATCCTTGAGCTTCGGCGCCTGTTTTTTTTCGTCCTCGGTCAACAGGTGGATCGGTTTGCGGGCGATCGCGGCGAACAGCGGTCCCTTTGAGGTCCAGACGGTCATCTTCTGGCCGATGAGGACCGCCGCGTCCCAGCCGCCGATGGGCTGCACGTACAGAAAACCCTCGTTGTCGATGTGGTGCACCAGAAAGCCGATCTGGTCGCAGTGACCGGCAAGCATCACGCGCAGCGCGGCGTCGGGATTGCGCGCGGCGATCACGTTGCCGTGCACGTCGGTGGTCACCCGCTCGGCAAACGAGGAGACGTATCGCCGGACAATCTCCTGGATCGGCTGTTCGAAGCCCGACGGGCTGGGCGTTTCCAGCAAACGGCGGAGAAAATCCAACGATTCGGCGTTCATGCTGGGCTCGGGGGCGATTGGTGCGTCGCATGCCGGCGGCGACGGTTTCGGAGGCGCATTTATCGCACGATCGGCCGGCCGGAGCAAGCGGCCCTGTTGGTGCGCCTTGCAGCCGAATACCCACGAGCGGTGAGCCGGAAAAAAACAAACGCCAGCAACACATGGTCGCTGGCGACATCCGAGAACGCGCTTCGAACTGCGCTTATTTTCGCCTTCGCCGCCGGGCCCACAACAAAAGGCCCATGCCGCCGATCACCGCCAACACGATGGAAGAAGGTTCGGGTATCGGCTCGACGATAAAGAAGCTCGTACCGGCCGCGGTGTCGCCGGGACTGAGCAGAAATCGATGAACGATGCCGATCGAGGCCAGCGCCGGTCCGCTGGGAAGCGTCGGCCCGGGCAGACCCGGATTAAGGGCGGGAATGGTGACGGTTTGACCGGCAAAGAAAAACGTAAAGGAAGTCGGGTCCGGATAGATCGGCAACACGGTCGCGCCGTCAATCTGGCCAGCGTAATACGGAATTCCGGCAAGCGTCGACAAACCGCCCGTGCCGCTATTGTTGGCGTCGGTCGTTGAGCCTCCCGTGGAACCGCCGTGCAAGGTGGCACCAGGAATCGGCGCGATGGGAAGCAATACCGAAACGGTGAATCCAACTGGGACCAACGCTATGTTTGTCACGTTGAAGGCAAGATTGGTAAATGGATCGACGTTGCCCCACGCCCCTAAGGTACCTTGCCACATACCCTCGCCTAACGTGGGCACATCCTTCATATCGAATGTGCCGCCGGGAAGAATGGGAATTATGACCTCATCGGTCATCATCAATTCCCCGGCGGTTCCGGTGATGTTGATCGTCACGTTCCCTTGGACGATCTGACCCGCGTTCGCGGACAGCCCGCAAACAAGAATGGCAATAAGCCCAGACAGCGCCGCCGAGCGCCACATCGTGAGCTTGAACATCCTGTACATTAGCGACTCGCGATTCGGTGTGGCCACAACTCCTGTTGCATTTACACCTGACTAGAATACCAGCGTTCCGCCGGTTTGCAAGCAATTCCTGAAAATTTTTGAGAAAAACCCGGACGAGGCGGACGGGGGCCACGCCGGGCGGATCGAAACATCGCAAGTGCGTCAGGGCCGCCGCACTACGACGGCTGGACGACGCGCGGCGCGAGGCGTTGGAAACCCGACAAGCCCGGTCCGGATCGCCATAAGTTCAAGCATCGCTGCCGCTTACTGGTTTGACGGGTCTAGGGCCAAAGGTTACAATCGGTTGCTTGGCAGGCTGCCGGACGGGTTGGAAGAGGCACGAACCGAGATAGCCGTGCTGCGCGCCAGGCGGCTCATGGCCGGTCCTGTTTTGCAATGGGGGGCGGTCGGGGGCTGGCAAGCGCGACGTTACGGGCAAATTCAGGCGGACGTTCGTCCGCCGGCTCGACGGTTAACACGCGCGATTTTCACTTCGACCCTCGCGCGGCGCTGTTGAGTTGGTGCGTCGTTGGGCAGCTTGACATCGGCGATACCCAACGCGCGGTGGCCGAGGACAACATGAGCGAAACGTCAAGCCATAAGCCGCTGCCGTCTGGGCCCCAGGGATCCAGTTCGACCCCAAAACGGCCCGGCGGAACCTCAAGCTCGGCTCGGGCCAAACTGTCCGAGGACCAGCGGACGGTGATTTCGTCTCGCCCCCCCGCGCCGAACCTCGATTTCCAAGGCTCGATGCCCGTCGAGTCGGGCAGCCTTTGGGAGGGCGAGCAACTGGGGCAGTTTCTGCTGCAGAAGTTCATCGGCGGGGGCGGGATGGGCATCGTGTTTCGGGCGCTCGACACGACGCTCAACCGCGAGGTGGCCCTCAAGGTGCTGTCGCGCGACCAGTCGACCGACGAGGAAATGCTGCGCCGCTTTCGCAACGAGGCCCAATCGGCGGCGCGGTTGAATCACGACAACATCGCCCAGGTGTTCTTCGTCGGCGAGGACCGCGGAGTGCATTACATCGTTTTCGAATACATCGAAGGCGTGAACATCCGCGACCTGGTCGAGCAACGTGGTCCGATGCCGCTCGAAGAGGCAATCAGCTACACGTACCAGATTGCCCAGGCCCTGGAACACGCCAGCGAGCGAGCGGTGATTCATCGCGACATCAAGCCGTCGAACGTTTTGATTTCCGCCGACGGCAAAGCCAAGCTGGTCGACATGGGCCTGGCCCGATTGAATCAACTGGCCGCGGCGGGCGACGAACTGACTGCCAGTGGCGTCACGCTCGGCACGTTCGACTATATCTCGCCGGAGCAGGCCCGCGACCCGCGCAGCGCCGACGTGCGCAGCGACCTGTATTCGCTCGGCTGCTCGTTTTTCTTCATGCTCACGGCGCGTCCGCCGTTTCCCGAAGGCACGGTGCTGCAGAAGCTGTTGCAGCATCAGGGGGATTCGCCGCCGGATCCGCGCACGTTCCGGCCCGAGCTGCCGGTCGAAGTGACGCGCATCCTGGCCCGATTGCTGGCCAAGAACCCGGCCCAGCGCTATCAGCAGCCGGCCGAGTTAATCGACGAATTGACCGCGTTGGGCGAACTTCTGGGCATTCAACTGGGCGGCTCGCGCGCGGCGTGGACTACCGTGCGACGGAGCTACTGGTTTTCCCGATGGCAGCATCATCTGCCGTGGATCGTGCCCATCGCGGCGCTATTTCTCATCGTGCTCGCTCTCGACTTCTATTGGTCCCTCGAGCCGGCCGACACGCCGGGTACGGTATTGGCTCCGGGTAACCATCCGGCGTTGCCGAAGTCGGTTCCGCTGGTGCCTTCGCCGGTCGACGCGCCGCCTCCGCCCGAAACCGCGCCGGCGGCGCCGGGCCCGCTCGGCGCCGGGACCGACGGGGCTACGGCCGGCACCAAGCCGGACGGCAAAACGCCGGCGCCCTGGGGCGACTCGGGGATCGATCCCCAATTCGCTTGGATTTCAGAATTGATGAAGCAGTTGGCGGCCGCTCGCGACAAGAGCCAAAGCCCAGCGCCGCCGATCCCGCCGCCGGACGACGTTTCACAGGGTGATCGGTCAACCGACGATGCGGCCGGCGGCCGCGCTAGTGCGACGCCGCCAGCGAACCGGGAAAACGTTCTCTCGGTCGGTGACGAAGCCAACCCGGGAAACTACACGAGCCTGCACGCGGCTTGCAGCGAAGCCAAAAGCGGGGACGTCATCGAGTTGCGATACAACGGCCGCCGCACGGAGCGGCCCATTGCCATCTCGAACGTTAACTTGACCATCCGAGCCGGCCGGGAGTATCAGCCGATCGTCGTATTCCAGCCTCCGCCGGAATCGATTGGCTTGAAGGATCCGCCCGTGATGGTGAGCGTCGCCGGCGGACAGCTCACCGCGAGCAACGTCCACTGGGAATTTGAGCTGCCGCGGAACGTGCCGGGGGATTTGGCGCTGTTTGAAACGCGGCGCTGCGACCTGCTGGAATTCCACAACTGCACGCTGACGGTTCGAGGGCAGACGGCCTACAACCGCCGCGTGGCGTTTTTCGACGTCAAAGCGCCCCCCGGAACCGGTTCGATGAACATGGATGCAAGCGCCTCGGACGCACACGTCGTGCGGATCCACTTGCGAAACTGCGTGGCCCGGGGCGAAGCGACGTTCTTGCGCGACAACGATCTGCTGTCGGTGCGGCTCAACTGGGACAACGGACTTCTGGCCACGAGCGAGCGGCTGTTCGTAGCCGAGGGAAACGCGCTGCAGCCGCACAACGAAAAGCGCGCGGAATTGACGCTCAATCACGTCACGGCGATGGTCGCCGGCGGCCTGGTGCTGTTGACCAACAGCGAAGAGGCCCCCTACCAGTTGATGACCGAAGTCACCTGCGACGACTGCATCCTCGCCGCCGCCGGCAAGCCGCCCTTGGTCGAGCAGCGCGGATCGGACGGAATCGACGAATACCAGACGCGCTTCGAGTGGCGGGGCCAGCACGACTACTTCGACGGTTTCGACGTCTTCTGGCTGATCATGAACTCCGCCGGCCAGACCGGCTCGAAGCAGCTCGACTTCAACGAGTGGAAGCAACTGTGGCAGGATCAAAGCCAAATCCAAACGGCCGGGCGAAATGCCGTTGTGTGGCGGCAATTGCCCGGCGAAAACCGGCCGTATCATGCGCACGCTCCGGCCGACTACGCTCTGGACGCCCGGGCCACTAGCAATGCGGCCGCCGGAGGCGCCCGCGACAACTCGGACGCCGGCTGTCAGATCGATTATCTGCCCGCGCCGCCGAGTGAATCGCGCCCGAACGGCCCGACCGGTCGCGACCCGTAAAGCGTGCCGTGCAAAAGGTTTGCTAGCGTCGCGCGAGCGCCCGCCGATGGGCGCCCGGACCGCTTGACAGATCAAGCAGCATGGGATTTACTAGAACGCGGTAGCGGAACCCGCCTGAATCGTCCTGCCTAGAATCCCCGCGTGATCCCTCCACCAGTGCCAGACCTCCGCTATCCTGGCCGGTCGCATTGCATTTGGAGAACAGGTTTCATGAAGAACTTATGTCTGTTGGTCCTTTGCGGCTTCGTTGCCGGCACGCTATTGGCCCGAATCGAATCGGCTCAGGCAGTCGCTCCGTTCAAAAAGGAGTTCGAGGACAAGTACGTCAAAAAGGAACCTTCGACACCCGAGGAAACGGCATTGGCCGCCGCGGTGAAACAGGCCAAGTGCAATGTGTGTCACGTCGGCACGAAGAAGAAGGACCACAACGCGTACGGCAACGCCCTCGATGCCCTGCTGGACCGTAAGACCGACTTGAAAGACACGGCCAAGATTCAGGAGGCCCTGGACAAAGTGGCCGAAATGAAAGCCAACCCAGACGATCCGAATTCGCCGACCTTCGGCGCACTGATCAAACAGGGCAAACTCCCCGGCGGCGAGGATACGACGACGCAGGCCGCGGCCAAGTAGGATTCGCCGTCAAACCGCGAAGCACGACCGGACGCGCCGCGAATTTACTCGCGCGGAGGTATCGGTTCGCCGACCGATTGCGCCAGGATGTCGACGTAGTGAGCGCCAACGCGGTCGTCCGCCTGCTCGACGGCCGCCTCCAGGCGAAACGTCCCGGCCGTCAGTCGCACGTTCTCAAACGTGGCGCTGCGGTGCCCCGCCGGCAGTGGCCGCGAACTCTCGAACTCGCCGACGCGTAACTGCGCGGTGCGCTCTTGGTTGCTGGCCGGGATGCGCAGGCTGATGTCGTAGCGGCCGGTCCGCGCCACCTCAACGTCCCAATGCCCCAGACCCTTGGCGTTCCACAAGGCACGGGCGCCTCGCCAATCCTGCCGGGTCAATATCACGGGGTTTTCGTAGCGCGTGCCCACGACGATCCGCGGGACCGGATAGCCGCGCGTGCCGCTGACGTCGGCAAACCATTTTTCATAAGCGGCTTTCATGCTCGCGGCCACGTCGGGGTGGGCGTCGATGACGTTTTGGCGCTCGGCCGGGTCGGCCGACATGTCGTAAAGCGCCCAGGCGGGCTCGAACGGCGACTGTTCGAAGCTTCCTTCCGGTTGCACGAGCTTGTAGCGCGGCCCGCGCACGGCGCAGGCCCGAAATTTCTGGGGTTCGTCGCCGCGGTGCCATTGGAAAAACAACAGCCGCTCGGGCAACGACGCCTGTTCTCCGCGCAAAACGGGCCAAAGGCTCAGCCCGTCAAACGCCACGCCCGGGGGCCGTGAGATGCCGCAGGCCTCCAGCAGCGTCGGCGCCAGATCGATGTGGGCGGCCACCTGGTCCACTTTACGTCCGGCTTCCAATCGGCCCGGCCAGCGCACGAGGCACGGCACGCGAATGCCGCCGTCGTAGACGGAGCCTTTCAGCCCGCGCAGAACGCCGTTGTAGCGCGCGCCCTGCTGCGGGCCGTTGTCCGTCAAAAAGACGACAATCGTCTGGTCGTCGAGCCCCAGCTCGTTGATTTTGGCAAGCAGCCGCCCGAGGTTGTCGTCGATATTGGCCACCATGCCATAGAGTTTTTCGGTCGCTTCGCCCAGCGACTGGCCGCGATAGGGGTCTTGATACTCCTTGGGCACTTGGAGCGGCGCGTGGGGGCAATTGAAGGCCAGATAGACGAAACAAGGCCGCTCGCGGTGAGCGGTCATGAAATCGATCGCGGCGTCGGTAAAAATGTCGCTCGCATAGCCCTTTGTCTTTTCGTCGCGGCCGTTGTGCGCGAGCAGCGGGTCGAAGTACGAGTTGCCCGGCGGATCGGCGGGCTGCCCGATGCCGCCGCCGCGGTGCACCAGCGCCTCGGCAAAGCCTTGATCGATGGGCCGCGAAGGATAATTGTCTCCCAGGTGCCATTTGCCAAAAATGCCCGTGCGGTAGCCGGCCGCGGCGAACATTTCGGCCAACGTCGTTTCCTCGGCCACCATCGTCGAGCGACCCAAATACGTGTCGATGGCGCCGGTGCGGTAGTTGTAGCGTCCGGTCATCAAGCTGGCCCGCGTCGGGCTGCAAACCGGGCACACGTAAAAATGCCCGAGCTCCACGCTCTCGGCGGCCAGCCGATCGAGATGCGGCGTCTTGAGCCGCGGATTGCCGTGGAAGCCGACGTCACCCCAACCCTGGTCGTCGGTCACGATCAAGACCACGTTGGGGGGACGCGGCGGCGCTAGAGCGTCCCGCGCGGAAAGCCG
Source organism: Pirellulales bacterium (assembly GCA_040877415.1). Classification (GTDB taxonomy): domain Bacteria; phylum Planctomycetota; class Planctomycetia; order Pirellulales; family PALSA-1355; genus JBBDNV01. Next base: position 3,378 of record JBBDNV010000149.1, on the reverse strand, counting down.
CGGTCCATGCGTCAGGGCGACGACGACCAACGTCACCGCCGCCGGCGTTTTTAGCCAGACGGCGAATCGATATCGCCCACGGGGGCTGAAAGTCACACGTGAAAACGGCATCAAAGCCCCTTGCTCTTCGGCCCGCCTGAGGGCAGTTGCTCAGGCCGAGGTCGATTGTGACTGGGCGCCCCGCGCTGGTCAAACGAGCGAGCGATCCTCGGCCGGGTTCTCCTCGTTGGCCGATTCGCCGGCCCGAGCCGCGATTTTTCGCGCGCTATTCGACCCGGATTTCGACGCGCGCGCGGAACGACTCGCCCGGGGCCAGGATTTTCAGGTTGGGGTCGATGCCTTTCTCGCCCAAGCTGAACGCATCGGGAATCGTCGTGTACGGCTCGATGCACACCGCCTCGCGATTGGGCGGGTTGAAAACCACGCAGGCCGTGAACCGATCGTCGAACGAGTGCACAAGTGTCCGGCCGCTCGTCGGATCGTGAATCGTGGTTGTCACCCGGTGGTCGACCGATTTCAATCCGCCGAAGACGTGGTCTAGCTTCATCTCGCCGACCGGCATGCCGCGCGAAAGCCGCTCGCATTGCGGGATCGGCGCCGCGCGGCCCGTGGGCAGCAACTCGTCCAAGTCCCAACAAGTGCCCACGGGAATGGTAACGCGGCAATCGTCGGCCCGAGCGCCGCCCAGCGGCACGCGAAAATAAGGGTGCGTTCCGAAGCCGAACGGCAACGGTTTCTCGTCGGGGTTATCAATGAGAAACTCGGTCGAGAGCGTGTTGCCGGCGATCCGATAATCGGCCGTGATGCGAAAATCGGCCGGCCAGCGCCTGGCGAGCGACGGATCGTGCAGCGATGCCTGGAACTGGCCCACGACCCGGTCCGGGGCTTGCTCGATGACGCGCCACGGTCGATTGAAGACCAACCCATGGATCGCATTGCCCTGGCCGTCGCCCGCCTCCAGCTCGTAGTCCTTGTCCCGAAAGCGAAATGACGTGCCGCGAATCCGCCCGGCAAACGGAAACAACAATGGAATGCCGCTGTGGGTGGGCTTTGCCGTCCCGTCGGTAAAATCGGGCGCCGACCACAGCGCTTCCAGCGGACCGCTGCGCGTTGGCACGGAGAAGCCGTAGCAGTTGAATCCGACCGCGGGCAGGATCTTTGCGCGCGAACCGACGACGGCGTCGGCGATCGTCACAATTTCCAAAGCCATCAACCAACCTCGTCCGGGTTTGCGGAGGGCGTCACGCCGGGTTCCGCTATTGAAACGGAACCTGGCTCCAACGCAAGGCCCACTGCCAACGTCGCAAGCCGCCGTCGATTCGTCACGATGGGACAGTAACAGTCGCGGGCACGGGCGGCTCCGCCTGAGCGTTCAGTCTCAACCGAGTTCCCACCATGAGCAGCACTAATAGCGTCACGACGGCAACCGATCGCCGTACCTGCTTCGATTGCCTGTCTCCCAGGGCGATGGCCGACAACAGGTGTAGCAACAGCACGCTTAACAGGAGCGAGGCCAGAAACAGGCCGGTGGCCAGCCAGTCGCCGCCCAGCAGGGGTCGTCGCGCGTTTTCAGGCATTTCCAGCACCACCCAAATGCCGGCGAGAAACTGCAACAGGGTCGCCGCGAGCGCCAACCGGGCGCCCGTTTTGAGATGACGATCGCGAATCGGGATCGGCAGGGTCGCCTCGGACGTCCGCATGGCGAGCGCCGCAACGACGATGCCTGCCACGGCGGCCGCGGCCAGCCAGACGTGCGACACGCGCGACAGCACCTCGCCGTCGATGAGCATCTGCTGGTAGGCCGCGCGATCGAGCGGTTTTGCGGCAAGTTCGCTGCGCGTGCTCACCACCGCGATCACGGCGAACAGCGCCGGAAAGTGAATCGCCAGGTTGGACGTTCCGGCCAGGGCCAACAAACGGTGTATCACTCTGGGGCCGCGCCAGCGATTCCATAAAGCTACGTACGCGCCGAGGCAGACGAAGGAGAACAACAGCTCCGCCAGTCCGAACCAGATTCGGGACGGCGGAATCGCCCAAAGCGCCGCAAAGTACGCTCGATCGTCCGCCAGGTAACGAATGGCCAGTAAGATCCCGCCCAGGATGCTCCCGCCGGCCAGAGCCCAGATTGCCAGCACGGCAAGTCGTCTGGCAAACCCATCGGACGGATGTTCGGAACGGCGGCGAGCGCGCCACTCGATCCACACGCTCACGAGCGGACCCGCCATGGCGACGTCGACCAGCAACAGGTGCGCCGTCAATAATACCACCAGTGTGATCTCGAGCACCCGCAACCTCGCGTGGCTGGCCCGTTCGTCGCGATTGTCGTAAACCGGCCCTGTCCGTGGCGCGCTTCTGGGCAGCGGCTGCTTGGGCGCCACCATGAAAAAACTGCTATCCCGAAGTCCAGGATAGCAGCGTTAAATCGCGCCGGAAAGCATGCGTTCCAACGGACGGTTACTGTACTTCGACGATTTTCGCCAGGCTGTCGAGCGCCTGTCGGGCAATGGCAATTCCGCCCAGCCGTTGAGCCAGGTGCTTGGCCGCCAGCAGGTGATCGAGCAATACAGCCTCCGCGGCCAACGCGCGGAGCGAGCCGTTGCGCGGCAACTTGCGGCGTAGCGTGCTGACTTGGGCGCTGGTGACGACGACGCCGCGGGCCTTCAGCGCGGCGATGACATCGCGCGGCCGGGCCTTTCGCCCCATTTGACCGAACATGTTACGAATGGCGTCGGCCTTGCTAACGCGCGAGTTGGCCTTGCGCCCCGGGCCCATTCTCTTTCCGCCGGCCCGCTTGCGGCGGTACTTGACTTTGTTTACCAGCGCGTCGGAAGCTTTTACCCCGCGCGCTTGCAGCTTTTCCTTGATTTCCTTTAGAGTTGCTTTCGGATGCGCGGCGATGACTTCGCGAATTGCGTCGCTTTTCGTAGCCACGCCGGTGCTTGATTTCTTTTTCGCCAAGGCAGGAATCCTCCTATGGAAACGTAGTTAGGTGCCCCTCATAAGGAAGTCAGTTTAAGAACTCACGCGTTAGCATGAAAGGGTGTGGACCGTTTTCAACAAAAGAATCGTTGCGCGTTTGCGACGATCGAAACGAGCGAACGAGGGCGCAGTATTCACCGGATACCCTTCGTTGGAACTACCTTTTAACCCTGCTGTCGAAGTAGAAATAAGGCGCCAGCGATTCCTTACCGAGGCGCGGCAAGGACGGTGGAAATCGTGTCGACAGGCACCAAGACACACCGAGGCCGCCGGGTTCGGCCTCTGATTCCCGAACCGGCTTGGACGCTCGCGCCGCTTTGCGATAGACTTGCTAGGACACAAGCGGGCGATTAGCTCAGTTGGTTAGAGCGCCACGTTTACACCGTGGAAGTCGGGGGT
>JBBDNV010000148.1:7033-14848 GCA_040877415.1 Pirellulales bacterium | reverse complement strand
ATGTCACGGCACGGCGACAAAGCCGCCGCGGAATACAAGTTTCGCGGCTAGAGCGTTTGTGGTTCGACTCTTTACAACCAAATCCGGCGTTGCGCAAAAAAGTGGCACCGGCATCCTGCCCGTGACGAACAGCCACCATCGGCAGGATGCCGATGCCACGAAAAAGGCCGCCGACTTGCAGCGTCGACACTTGAATCGAAAACGCTCTAGAGCGGGCGGCGACGCACCGATGGTCACACTCCTCGAGGCCGCGGCACTCCGGCCCCGGCCTCCGGTCCCGCGGGCATTCTTGGGTACCCGGAGCGTCGCTCCGAAATTGCAATCCTGATCATCCCTCTTTGCTTTATCGAGGGAGGAATTGACGGCAGCAGCACCTTTCAGTCCAAGTGAAACACCTCGCCGGATTGTTCCGCAGCGGTGCGGGAAAGCACGGCTGCAGCCCCAATTGCTGGCCCTGCCGTGAGGCCTTAGGCAGAGCGCAACGTGCTGCCGTCCCGAAAGGCGATCTCGTCGGAACCTTGGGTGTTTGATAAAGTCTGCCTGTGCGCGCCCGGACATGATTCATGACACCGTCATCCTCGGCGCCGGAGTGGCGGGCTTGACCGCGGCGGGTGTTCTGCGCCGCGCCGGACGCGCGGCCGTTGTGCTGGAAAAAAGCCGCGGCCCGGGCGGACGCGCGGCCACGCGGCGCTGGGACGGTTTGCCCGTCGATCACGGCGCGCAGTTTTTCACGGCGCGTTCGGAGGCCTTCAAAAAACAGGTCGACGATTGGTCGGCACGGGGCGTCTGCCATGAATGGGCGCGCGGGTTCCACCGATACCGCGGTGGAAAGCTCTTTCCGCCGCAAGGCGACAACCATCCTCGCCATGCCTGCGGCGAGGGCATGTCGGCGCTCGGGCGCGATCTTGCCGCGGAAGGCAACGCGCAGATCGAACGCCAAGCCAAGGTCACGGCCATTCTTGGCCAGCACGGCGTGTGGACTCTCGAGGTCGAAGACGGTCGCGAGTTCCGGGCGCGCCATCTCTTGGTCACCTGCCCGCCGACCCAAGGCGCGGTCTTGCTCGAGTCCGCGGCGCCGGAAGCCGCCGCCTTGCTCCGCGGCATCACGATGGCACCGTGTCTCGCCGTGGCCGCGCGTTTTCCCCGTCGCGACATTGCATGGCGGGGCATCCAGTCGGATGAGGCCACGGTTTCCTGGATCGGTCACGACACCTCGAAACGTCCGGAACTCCATCCCGGCACCAGCATCATGGTCGTCCACGCCTCGCCGGAATTCAGCCGCGAGCACTACGAAGCCGCCGAGCCGGGCGTGATCACGACACTCCTCGGCCGCGCCGCGGAGATTTCCGGAACCGAATTGCGGGATCCGGAGGCGGTTTTCCTCCAACGCTGGCGCTACGCGCAGGCCGAGGCGCCGCGCGACGGCGGACATGCGCTCTCCTTCCACGCCCCCGCTCCTCTTGTCTTGGCCGGGGAATGCTTCGCCGGCGGCAAGATCGAAGGTGCCTGGCTCTCGGGTCTCGCGGCGGGAGAAATGCTTGGGCCGGAATTCGTCGCCGGGGACGGTTGCGGCACGTTGTAGGAGCTGTCCGCGCGCGATGAGCACCGACGTTTCCCGCGGCGGCCATCACGGCCGAATTCCCAATGATCGAGGACGGCGGGGGTGGGATTCATGAAATGTCCGCTTTACGCGGAAAAGAGTCTTGGTTAATGCGGAGTCATCTTGAAGGAAAGCGACGCATCGAGCCGGAGGAATTTGTTGATCGGCACCGGCGAGGGCATCCTCGCCATGCCGTGGAATTTCCTCTCGCTGCCGGGCAACTTCGTCATGGCCGCCCTGCTCACCCAATATTACGGCCTCGGCAAAGCGACCTACGGGCTGCTCGTGTCGCTTCCCATGTGGAGCAACGCGGCGCAAATTTTCCTGCTCCCGTGGCTGGCGCGCTTTCTCACCCCCAAGGATCTCGCCCTCGGCATGGGCTGGCTCAACATCGGGATGTGGACCATGCTGGCCGCGGTCCTGCCTTATCTGCCGACCGATGATGCGGCCGGCGTGGCGCGTCTCTTCATCGTCTTTTTCGTGGTGGCCAGCCTGAGCCAGGCTTTTCTCGGGGTCGGCTGGACCTCGTGGGTGCGCGCCTGGGTCCCGTCGAAATTGCGGGGCAAATACTTCGGCTCGCGCAATCGCTGGCTCAACGTCGGGACGGTGGTTTTCCTCCTGCTCGCCTTGGTCCTGTTCGAGTCCGACCAGACCGCCCTCTGGCCCTACCAGGTGCTCATCATCGTTTCCGTGGTCGCCCGCTACGGCAGCCTGATCTGGCAGCATGGCATCCGCACCAACGCGGAGCATCTCGATGTGGTCGGCCAAGGTTGGTTCGAACAACTGCGGCAGAACCTCGCCGCGCCCGGGCTGGTGCGCTTCATTGTCTTCGCGGCGTGGACCAGTTTCTGGATGAGCTTCGCCGGACCATTCGTGCCCGTCTTCAGCTTCGAGGAACTGGGGATCGCGCCGGGCACCTTCACCATTCTGGTCATCCTGGCCACGGGCTCGGGCATTTTCGGATGGTGGTTGTGGGGCAACGAGGTCGACAAACACGGATGCCTGCCCGTGCTGGTCATCGGCTTGGTCCTCTGGGAGCTGGTCAACTACCTCTGGGCGATCCTCGACCGGGACAACGTCTGGTTGCTCTACCCGATGTGGCTGGCCGGCGGATTTGTCAGCGTGGCCTACTTCGCGGCCAGCTTCAATTTCCTGCTCAAGCTCGTCCCCGCCTCCGCCAAAGTCACCGGGGTCAGTCTTCATCTCGCCCTCACCTCGCTGGCTGCCGCCATCGCGCCCATCCTCGCCGGCTTGCTGCTGACCCACTTTCTTGCCGCCGGCGCGGGGATCACCGTCTACCGCGTGGGCTTCGTGGTCAAATCCACCGCGATTCTTGCCGGGTTGTTTTTGCTGCGCGGGCTGCGGGAGCCCCAGCGCTCGACCCAACCCTCGCTGACCGGCGCCTTCCGCACCATCCGCCAACTCGTCGCCGCGCAGGGCGCGAGTTTCCTCGGGCGCGGGGGCTAGGGTAAAACTGCAAGCACGCCTCGTCGGTTGGTCAACCTGCGCTTCTGACTCGATGATCAACTCGTTCCGTTCAGCTCATCGGCAAGACACCGTCAGATCGACGTTCCCCGGATAGCCTTCCTCGATCCCGGACTGCCGCGCGACAGTCGAAAATGGTCATCCGCCCCGCGCTTTGAGACCGCCGGACGAAGCGGCGTTTATTCCGCGTCCAGCGTGATGGCGGCGATCCGCTCTTGGGATGCCACGGCGGGTTGCCAGAACCAGCCCTGCTGGTCCCAACACTGGGAAAAAGAATATTGGTCCACCACCATGCGGTAGGCCGCCATGGCCTCGTCCTTTTTGCCCTCCGCCTCGGCGACCCGGCCGAGGACGAAGGTGCAGGTCCCCACGTCGTTGAGGGCCCATTGTCCGTGGGCGTTTTCCTTGTCCGGCAAGGCCGTGAGCTTGCCTTGCATCTCCGCGGCCTGCGCCCCGTAAAGCGATTGGCAGCGCGCGATAGCGGCGCGCGCCGCGGGGTAATCCTTGCGTTCGAAGGCCGCCCACGCCTCGCTGACCAAGGCAACGGAGCTCTCCGCCGCCGCCGGACTCGGGCCCGCACTGGGTGCCGGGGCCGCATCCTGCCCCGGGGCGCGGTCTTGGGCCGATGCCGCGACCGCCCCCGCGAGGAGGACGAGCGCCGCGCCGAAGCACTTAAGGTTCGACGAGCAGGTTGCCGGCATGAAAAAGTAGTGTATGTGCCATCTAGGTTGGGTCAAGCGGACCATCGCCGCGGTTCTTCTCAGTGCAGGCTTCAACTTGGACAGCATGGCGGCCGGCTCGAAGGTTGAGTTGCGTCCGTCGTCCGACCAAGGGTGGGAACTGCTGCGCAACGGGGAACCCTACCGCATTCTCGGGGTCGGCGGTTCGGGTCCCCTCGCTCTGGCCAAGAAGCTCGGGGCCAACTCGGTGCGTTTCTGGGGCATCCAGCAGTTGGAGGAAACTGACTCTTCGGGAAAAACGAATCTGGCCCAGATTGAGGAACTCGGCCTCACCTTCTGCGCCGGCCTGTGGCTGGTGCACGAGCGCCACGGATTTTCCTACCTCGACCCCGAGATGGTGCAGGAACAGCGGCGGAAAGTGCGCGAGGCGGTGCGCCGCTACAAAGACCATCCGAACCTCCTCGTCTGGGGACTGGGCAACGAGATGGAAATTTTTCCCGGCCGCCCGGAAGCGGTCCGCGTGTGGAAAGAGCTGGAGGAACTGGCCAAGATCGTCAAAGAGGAGGATCCGGACCATCCGGTCATGACGGTCATCGCGGGGGCGGACGAGAACAAGGTGCGCGAGATCATGGAGCATTACCCCTCGATCGACATTCTCGGGATCAACGCCTACAGCGGCGCCGCCGGGACAGGGCTGAGACTTCGGGGGCTGGGATGGAAAAAACCTTTTGTCATCACCGAGTATGGTCCGGCCGGGCACTGGGAGGTCGCCAAGACGGCGTGGGGCGCGCCGCTTGAACCGACGGCCAACGAAAAAGCAGCGCAGTATTACGCCACCCTGCAGAGCGCGATGGAAAACAAAGACGGCCTGTGCCTCGGTTCCTACGCCTTCCTCTGGGGCAACAAGCAGGAAACCACCCCCACTTGGTATGGCATGCTTCTACCCGGCGGGGAAAAACTTCCCTCCGTCGATGCCGCCGTCCGGCAATGGACCGGCGAGTGGCCGGCCAACCGCAGCCCGAAAATCGAATCGTTCCGTTTCGACAACGGGGCGGACCGCGCCAAGGCGGGCACGCGTCTCGAGGCCGTGGCCGTGGTCTCCGACCGCGACGACGACGAGCTGACCTACGAGTGGACCGTCTTGGCGGAGAGCACGGAGATCAAATACGGCGGCGATGCCGAGAGCGTGCCGCCTTCGTTTCCCGAAGCGGTTGGTTCCGGCCGCGGCCCCCAATGCACGGTGACCTTGCCTCCCGCGGGAGCTTACCGGCTTTTCCTCGTAGTGCGCGACGGCCAAGGCGGGGCGAGCACGGCGAACCTCCCGTTTCTCTCCGAGTAAGACCGGCCGCACTGCGGGGTTGCCTCCGGCGCCGGCTTGCTTTCTATTGTCCTTCAGATGTCTTCGCACGCTTTGCAGCGCGGCAAATCCCGCGCCCAATACCTTTACCGTCAAATTTCCGAACGCATCCGCAAGGAGATCGAAGAAGGCAAGATTGCCCCGCTCGGGCGTCTGCCTTCCATGGACGAGTTGGCCAAGCGCCATGATGTGAACAAGATCACGGTGCGCAAGGCGCTGGCCGAACTGCGGGCCGAAGGCCTCATTTACAGCGTGCCGGCCCAGGGCACCTTCGTGGCCGATCCCTCGGTCCGCGAGAACCGCCGCGTCCGCGCCACCATGACCAGCGTGGGGATTGTCGGCCACGTCCTGCGCAAGGAATCGCTCGGTCCCTACCACTTGGAAATCCTCGCCGGCATCCAGACCGAGCTGAGTCGCCAGCATGCCGCGCTGGTCATTCTGCCCGCGGGCGAATTGCGCAAAGAGGAGGATTACATCCGGCTTGTCCAGCAGGCGCACGTCGACGCGGTCATCTACCTCGGTCCGATCGCCCAGCCGATCCTCGGCCACCTCATCCGCCAGGGCCCTCCCGCCGTGGTGGCCGATGCTCCGGAAGGATACGGGAACGCCGACGTCATTTGTTTCGACAACGCGGCGGGAGCGCGGGTGGCCGCCGAGCACCTTTACGAGATGGGCCACCGCCGTTTGGCCATCGTGACCGGGGACAAGCAAGTGGCCAGCCGCGAGCGGGAGCAGGCCGCGATCGACTATTGGACCTCGCGCGGCATCCCCGCCGGCAGCATCCGCCGGATCCACGGCGACTTCAGCCGCGAGTCGGGCATGCGCGCCGGAGAGCAACTTCTCCGCGGCAAGGACATGCCCACCGGAATTTTCTGCCTGAACGACGAAATGGCCGTCGGGCTGCTCGTGGCCCTGCAGACCGACGCGCGCTACCGCGTGCCCCAGGATGTCTCGGTCATCGGCTTCGACGACATTTTCTGGGCGGCCAGCTCGGTCCCGGCGCTGACCACGGTGCGGGTGGACAAATGCCTGATGGGACGGCTGGCCGCGCAGCGGGTCTTGGAGCGCATGCAGGAGCCCTCGCTCCCGGCCACCTACATCCGGGTCGAACCTCTGGTCGTCCTGCGCAACTCCACCGCCTCCGGGCCGGCCAAGATCGGCCCCGACCTTGCCCACGCTTGACCGCCCCGCGCCACCGCCCGTTTCCGCGGGACTTCGTGTGGGGCGCGGCCACCGCGGCTTACCAGATCGAGGGGGCGTGGAAGGAAGACGGACGCGGACGCTCGGTCTGGGACGACTTCTGCGCCACGCCGGGCAAGGTGCAGGAAGGGCATAGCGGAAAATCCGCCTGCGATCATTACCACCGTTGCCGCGAAGACGTGCGGCTGATGAAAGACCTCGGGCTCCACGCCTACCGGTTTTCCCTTTCGTGGACGCGGCTTTTTCCCTCGGGCCGGGGGAAACTCCATCCCAAAGGCCTCGCTTTTTACGACCGCTTGGTCGACGAGATGCTCGCCGCGGGCATCCGCCCGTTCTGCACCCTCTTCCACTGGGATTATCCGAGCGCCCTCTTCCGCCGGGGCGGCTGGCTCCATGCCGACTCGCCTTCGTGGTTTGCCGACTACGCCTCCGCGGTGGCCGGGGCGCTCGGCGACCGCGTCCGTGACTGGATGACCTTCAACGAACCGCAGTGCTTCATCGGCCTCGGCCATGGCGACGGCATGCACGCGCCGGGATTGAAGCTTCCGGTGCGCGAACTGCTCAAAGCGGCGCGCCACGTGCAGCTCGCGCACGGATTGGCCGTGTCCGCCCTGCGCGCGGGAGCGGACAAGTCCTCGAAGATCGGTTGGGCCCCGGTCGGGGTGGTGCATTATCCGGCGACGGACAAACCGGCGGATATCCGCGCGGCGCGGCGCCTGACCGACGCCTGCCAGCGCGACCATGTTTTCAACAACACGCTGTGGAGCGATCCGGTCATCCTCGGCCGGGTCGCCCCCGAAGCGCGCCGCGCCTACGGGAAACTTCTGCCGCGCTACAGCGAGGCCGACTTGCGGATCATGGCCCAACCGATGGACTTTTACGGGCTGAACATCTACCAGGGCAGACCGGTGCGCGCCGGCCGGGACGGACGGGCCAAGGACGTTCCCCTCGCCCCGGGTCATCCCCGCACCGCGTTCCAGTGGAATGTCACGCCGCCCGCGCTGCGCTGGGGCCCGAGGTTCACCCACGAGCGTTACGGCCTGCCCGTCTTCATCACCGAAAACGGGATGAGCAACACCGACTGGGTGGCGGCCGACGGCAAGGTGCACGACCCGCAACGGATCGATTTCACGGCAAAGTATTTGCGCGAACTGCGCCGGGCGATGCACGACGGCGTGCCGGTGCGCGGCTACTTCCATTGGTCGTTGATGGATAACTTCGAATGGGCCGAGGGCTACAAGCAGCGCTTCGGCCTGATCCACGTCGATTACGAAACCTTCCAGCGCACGCCGAAGGATTCCTATCGCTGGTATCGGCAAGTCATCCGCACCCGCGGGGCCGCGCTCTGAACCGCGACACGGAACCGCCGGGCGCCGCAATCGTCGCGCTCTCCCGACTCAAGAAAAAACCCGGTCCTTGGCAGGACCGGGTTGGTTGAAAACTGCTGAAGCTTGGCCTTAGCGGCGGCGACGGCGGATGAGGTGGCCACCGAG
>JBBDNV010000148.1:0-6933 GCA_040877415.1 Pirellulales bacterium | reverse complement strand
AACTGCTGAAGCTTGGCCTTAGCGGCGGCGACGGCGGATGAGGTGGCCACCGAGGCCAGCAGCGCCCAAGGCGAGCAGGGCGTAGGTGGAGGGTTCCGGAACCACACCGACGTTGTCGACACCAACCGTCGAATCCCCGCCCCAGAGCGGCACAAAAATCATTTTGTCGGCGTTGGCCGGAACGAGGTAGTCGAATGTGAAGGTCGTCCAATCTGTGAAGGCAGCACCGGTTGGTCTCACATCGCCGCTGTTGCCGACAAGAGAATTGCCGCCCCAGGCCTCGACCTTCATTCCGCCATTATTGATCCCAGAAAAAGTTTTGAGATCAATGGAGAAGGTGTTTGTAACTCCGGCGGTGATGCCGATAGTTGCAATCGGCCAACCGGCTCCAGAAGCACCAGTTTCGGGCGGGCTGACAAGAACAGCCCACCCGCCTGCATTGACGATTTGTCCATAGCCGCCACCGCCGCTGCCTCCTGTCGTTGGGTAGGAGAAGGTGGTGGTCCCGCCGCCAGCGGCGTCGACCCAGTTGGCGTCACCATTTTCAAAGTTGCCATTGGGGATCAGAATAAGCGCGCTGGCCGGAAGCGCGAGACAGCCAAGCGCAGCGAGAGTGAGGGTGAGGATTTTAATTTTCATGGATTTTTATTTTTGGGGATTGCTTGTCTTTGAAGACGGTCTTGGCCAGCACTTGTGGGTCGAGCCATCTAGGTGCATCCTAAAACTACGGCTTGGCCTGTCAAACGAAAAAAACCTTTCCCGGGAAAAATATTTTACCATTCGACCGCCGACCTTGCTCCGAGTAAATTACGTTGAGTTTTTGCGGGGGAGCATGATGTTGACCAGAAAAAACCCGGTCCCTCACAGGACCGGGTTTTCTGAAGTTTAGGTAAGACCGCCCTTAGCGACGGCGACGGCGGACGAGGTGGCCACCAAGACCCGCAGCGCCCAAGGCGAGCAGTGCGTAGGTCGAGGGTTCCGGAACGACGGTCGCGCTGCCGGCAACTCCGAGTTGCGCAGAGTCGGTCGGCCAAATATTCGGCCCCTTGATCTGCAGACCCCACTGCACATGGCGCGCCGGATCACTGATAGCGGCCAAATTGATGGAGAAATCGCCGGTCGAAGTGATAGCTTGAGTGCTGGTGGCGAAGCTTGAAAAATCCGGCGCAAAATCGCGGATGAAGGCCGTTAGTTGGTAGGGAATGCCCGCCGCGTTGGTGGACAAGCTGAAAGAAGTTACCGAGCCGGCGAAAGTCACCGTCTGTCCGGCATAGGTTCCGGTTTGCTGACCGTAGAGATTCCCTTCCATGATTTTGTTACCCAGAGCACCAACTTGACCGCTCGGCGTGTACCAAAAGGAATTGGGATCGCCGATTGTGTTCGGGCTCATTGTCACGCTGGAAGCTGAGTTATACGTTGAATTGAGGTCACCGATGCCCCAGCCCGAGCCCAAGACAAAAGTGGTTCCATCGAGTTCGAAAACATTCATGTAGCCAGTGTTCATTTCCGAGCTGTTGATGGTTTTGAAGATTTGGGCTGATGCACCGGTGGCGCCGGTGACCGCGACCGCAATGATGATGAGGAGTTTTTTCATGGATGTTAGTGTTTGGGGGTTGATTTGTGTGATCTGGTTTGGCAGCGCTATATCGCATGCCGACTAGGCGCATCCAAACTTCACCACTGCCCTCATCAACCACAAAAATCATTCGGGGCAAAAAATCTTTTGACCGCTCGCAGCGCTGGTCTCGCGTAAGCTACCCTTGAAATCCGGACCGGTCCAATATGAGCAAATGATCTCGTATCGACCCGCCAAAAACTCTGCCCCGATAGCGCTGAGCGGAGCAGAGGTCGGGCCGTTTGTTTTCCCCTTAGCTGGGACGATGCAATTGAACCACCGCCGGAGCAACGTAGAGACAGCCTCTGGGCAAATTACACCGATTTCACAGGGGAGGCTTGGCGACACGGCCCCAAGTCCCCGAACCCGCGCGCGGCGGGTGTGTGCCGGGAGTAACTGGCGGTTGAAAAGCCACAAGGTACGGCGCGACGTCCCCGGCGCGCCGCTGCGGGTGCGCGGCGGGTCCGGAGGCCCCGCCCTGCCATGAACCATGGGCCGCACGGTTCGGGGTTGGCATGCAAGTCGGGGCTCGCTCCGCAATTCGAGTTAGTCGGGAGACGAATGGCTTTCAGAAGGAACTGCGGCGTTGAGGATGTGAGGCGCGGGGTCACCAAATGGTGAGGTGATCCGGACAGCCTCTCTGCGAACCGTCTTCTCTTTTATTCGTGTCATCGGTGCGATTTGCCTACGGGCTGCGTCGCCAAGCCTCCGCTGTGGTCAAAAACTTCTGAATAGTTCCGGCTTACTCGCGGCAGCCCAAGGGAAAAGCGGAAGGGAGTCCAAGACGGCAAGCCTTCCCGCTTTCTAAAACCAGGATCGTCCTGTAGCGTGCCCGCCCCGTGAAAGGACAAGCCACCGCAAAAAAAACGTCAACGACCTCCACCCGCCAACCCGCCGGGGAGTTTATCGAGTTCGACGGGGAGCAATTTTACCGCATCGGCAACTACGACCGGATGCCCCCGTTTTTTCTCTCGGTGGTCAGCGCGGAGGACCATTGGATGTTCCTTTCCAGCCACGGGGGAATCACGGCGGGACGGCGGGATGCGGATCACGCGCTTTTCCCCTACTACACGGACGACAAACTGCGCGACCATGCCGAGTCGAGCGGCGGAAAAACGATCCTCCGGGTGCGCCGGGGCGGCAAAGAATTCCTCTGGGAACCTTTCTCCGCACGGAGCGAGGGCCGCTTCCGCGTCAGCCGCAGCATCGCGAAAAACATCTGCGGCAACCGTGTTGTCTTAGAAGAGCACAACGAGGATCTCGGTCTCTCCTTCCTCGCGGGCTGGGAGAACAGCCGGAAGTTCGGATGGGTGCGCCGGTGCCGGCTGAAGAACACCGGGCGGACGTCCCTGAGCGCGGATTTCCTCGACGGCATCCAGAACATCCTGCCCTCGGGCACGGGGAGCGACTTCCAGCTGCGCTTCAGCACCTTGCTCGACGCCTACAAACGGAGCGAACTGGTGCCGGGCACCCCGCTCGCGCTCTTCCGTCTCAGCGCGGTGCCGGCCGACCGGCCCGAGCCCGCCGAGGCCCTCTCCACCACCGTGGCGTGGTCGGTCGCCCCGGGCGCGGGGCAGATCCTCCTTTCCGACGGGCAACTTGACGCCTTCCGCGCCGGCGGAAAACCGCGCCCCGAGACCGACGTCTGCGGCCGCCGCGGCGCCTACTTTTTGTCCGCCCGCGCCACGCTCGCCCCGGGCAAAGAGACGGGTTGGATGATCGGGGCGGATGTGGCGCAGAGCGCGGCGGACGTCGTCCGGCTGCGCACCCAGCTGAAAAATCCGGCCAAGTTCGAGCGTGCCGTGCGGCAGGACATTGCCGAGGGCACGGCGGAATTGCGCCGCATCGTGGCCAGCGCGGACGGTCTCCAGGTGTCCTCGGTGCCGATGGGCACCGCGCGGCATTTCGGCAACACGCTGTGCAATGTGATGCGCGGCGGCATTTTTAACGACGGGATGAACGTGACGCGCGACGATCTCGACCGGCACGTGCGCGCCGCCGTGCCCTCCGCCGCGGGGCGATGGGCCCGCCGCGTGCGCCGGCTCCCGGCGACCATGACCTACCCGGAAGTGGTGCAGACCGCGCGCCGCTGGAACGACCCGTGCCTGGAGAGGGCGTGCCGCGAATACCTCCCCCTGACCTTCAGCCGGCGCCACGGCGACCCCAGCCGTCCGTGGAACCGTTTCACCATCCCCTCGCGCGACGCCGCGGGCCGACGCGTCCTCGATTACGAGGGTAACTGGCGGGACATTTTCCAGAATTGGGAGGCCTTGGCCCAATCCTTCCCCGGGTTCACCGCGGGGATGATCGCGCGCTTTCTCAATGCGAGCACGGCGGACGGCTACAATCCTTACCGCATCACGCGCGCGGGCATCGACTGGGAGGTGCCGGAACCGCATGACCCGTGGGCCTGCATCGGTTACTGGGGCGACCACCAGATCATCTACCTGCTGAAGCTCCTCGAGCACGCCGCGCAGCACGATCCGGCCGAGCTGGAGGGCCTGCTCGACCGCGACATCTTCGCCTACGCGAACGTTCCCTACCGCATCCGCCCTTACCGCAGCCTCGTCGCCGACCCGAAAGACACTGTGGTCTTCGACCAAGCCCTCGAAAAAACCATCCAGTCGCGCGCCCGGTCCCGCGGGACCGAGGGCAAGCTGCTCTGGGACAAACAAGGCCGCGTGGTGCGGGCCAACCTCGCGGAAAAACTGCTCGTTCCCCTCCTGGCCAAGCTCTCCAACTTCGTCCCGGGCGCCGGCATCTGGCTCAACACCCAGCGTCCCGAGTGGAACGACGCCAACAACGCTTTGGTCGGCCAAGGCACCTCGGTCGTCACGCTGGCCTACATCCGCCGGTATCTTTCCTTCCTGCGCGGAATGCTCTCCGCATCGCCGCGGAAGAATCTCGTCCTTTCGGCCGACATCGCCGGTTTCCTGCGCGGCATGGCCTCGGTCCTGGAAAAGAACCGGAAAGTTTTGTCCGGCGCGATTTCCGAGCGCGACCGGCGCAAGGTCACGGAGGCCCTCGGACACCACGGGGAAATCTACCGCGAGGCGGTCTACGGGAAAGGACTGACGGCGAAAAAAGTCAGCGTGCCGGCGGACGAACTGCGCCGCTTTCTCGACCGTGCGCTGGCCTGGACCGACCACAGCCTGCAACTCAACCGCCGCAAGGACGGGCTCTACCATTCCTACAATCTGATCGCGTTCGCCGGGAAGAACCGGCTGACCGTGCGGCACCTCTACGAGATGCTCGAGGGACAAGTCGCCATCCTGAGCAGCGGCCTGCTTTCCCCGCGGGAATCGCTCGCCCTGTTCCGTGCCCTGCGGCGCAGCCGGATGTATCGCCCCGACCAGCACAGCTACATGCTCTATCCCAACCGGAGCCTGCCCCGTTTCCTCGAGCGCAATGGCATCCCGGCGGCCGAGGTGCGCCGCTCGCGGCTCCTTGCGCGCCTCTTGGCCGACGACAACCGCGACCTGGTCGAAAAGGACCACCTCGGCCAGGTGCGCTTCCGCCCCGGCATCCTCAACGGCCGGGCGCTGGGCGCCGCGCTCGACCGTCTCGCCGCGGACAAAACCTACGCGCCCCTCGTGCGGAGCGAGCGCGCGCGGATGGAAGGCATTTACGAGGATCTCTTCGACCACCAATCGTTCACCGGGAGATCGGGGACGTTTTACGGCTACGAAGGACTGGGCTCCATCTACTGGCATATGGTCTCGAAACTCCTTCTCGCCGCGCAGGAAATTTATTTCCGCGCGGAGCGGGAAAACGCCCCCGCATCGCTGCGGCGCGCGCTGGCCGCGGCCTACTATGACATTCGTCGCGGACTGGGCGACGCGAAGGAGCCCGGACAATACGGCGCCTTCCCCATGGACCCCTACTCCCACACTCCGGCCAACGCCGGGGCCAAGCAACCGGGCCTGACCGGACAAGTGAAAGAAGACATCCTCTGCCGCCAAGGGGAATTGGGCATTTTCTTGGAGGACGGACAGATCGTCCTGCGTCCTTCCCTCCTCCGCCGCGCCGAATTGCAGGCCGCGCCGGGCCGGTTCACCTTCCACGACGTCCGGGGCAAGGAACAGACCATCCGTCTCCCGACGGACAGCCTGGCCTTCACCTTTTGCCAAACGCCGTTTGTTTACCGCTTGGGCGGAGGCGAAGGCGTGGAGATCACCTTGGCAGACGGCTCCAAGTCGGAAGTTGCTGCCCGGCAGATTGATGGGAAGACCTCACGCGCCATCCTCGGCCGAACCGGCGGCGTCAAGCAGGTTGAGGTCCGTCTCGACCGGGGCAAGTTGCTCGGGAGCGTTTGATCTCCCGGTCAGCGGGGGCGAATAGCGGGGTCGGGGTTGGCCCCGAGGAGACGAAAGGCGAACATTTTGCCGGGCATCGACGCCGGCTGGACGCCTCAGCGGCCGGAGGAGTGGGTGGCGATGGCCTGCTCCAGCTTGGCCACGCGCTCGGCTCTCGATCCGGTGATTTCCACCAAGTGGGGTCCGTTCCGCTCCGGCATCACGGCGTAGCGGTTGCCGCGGTAGATGGCTTTGAAAATCGCGTCCACCTCGTCGCGGTATTGAAGGTCGATCGGACGAATGCCGTCATCCTCCATGGGGACCGGCCACTCTTCACTCATGGGAATAAAGGCCAGGATATCGAGGCTGCGCAGGCTGTCTTGGACGGCAGGCACCATCCCTTGCACAAAGGCATCGTTGATGTCCGTGGTGCCGTGGTCGGCCGTGTATTGCGAATAGGCCAGGTAGTCCACCGGACAGCGGTCGAAAATCACGCAGTCGCTGCCTGAAGAGTAGCGATTGACCCGGCCGATGTTGTAGTGGAGCTGCAGGCCGTTGTGCCACCGGGTGGAGGCTTGCCGGAATTCGATCGTGTACCAGTCCCGCAGGGCCCGGTAGGGCTCCTCTTCGCGGGTGTAGCGGGGATGCCGCTCGACCCAGTCGCCGATCAAGGTGCTTTTACCCAAGGAATGGGAGCCTGAGATCGCGATCCGCATCTGGCGATCCTCTCCGCCGGCTGTCGATCGGCACAAGGACCAACTGCCGCCCCTGAATCTGGATGTATCCCAGGAATGAACGATCCCGCCGGAATTAGGTCAAACGTTTCAATGTATTCCAAAAACCCCACCCAGCAACCTCACCCGAAAAGAGACGAAAAATCTGTATTTCGTCATTTGACAGCCCCCCCGCAATGCATATGGTATGGTACTATGCTACCCCGGATTAAAAACATCACACAATTCGCGTTCGGCGTTTTTGCCCTGACCTTGGCCCACGGTCTTCAAGCCCAGACAACGAATACGC